>NZ_JBFTPZ010000001.1:0-501379 GCF_056398745.1 Paenibacillus sp. 01T424
TTTAGTTTCGTTTGAATACGAATTGCGTTATAGTAAGTGATGTAGTCTCGAACGGTCTGTTCAACGATTGCAGTCGTTGTATGGGTCAACCCTTCGAGGTAGAACGTTTCAGACTTTAGTGTGGAATGAAACGATTCAATGGGGGCATTATCAGCGGGCGTTCCCTTGCGGGACATGCTCATGGTAATGCCTTTTCCTTTTACAGCTTCCTGATACCCMTGSGACGTGTAGACGCTRCCCTGATCGCTATGSAGRATCGCACCAGGCACAGCTGGCAATTGATTGAGTGTATCTAGAACAAAGGCCGTGTCTTGTGTATCAGATAGACTACTAGCTACAATCTCTCCGTTATATAAATCGAGGATGCTCGATAGGTACATCATTTTTCCGCCGAATGGTAAATACGTAATATCCGTGACGAGTTTATGCATCGGTGCTTCAGCTTGAAATTTCCGCTTTAACAGGTACTCAGCTACATAAGCAGGCTGCCCTGTATGCTTCCGTTTCTTTACTCTGACTCGACATTGTAGCTGCTCACATTGCATGATTCGTTGTACGCGCTTGTGATTAATCTTGTACTTTTTTCGAAGCAGTGCAGTAATCTTTCGGTATCCGTAACGGAATTTATGCTCAGTGCAGAGTTCTCGAATCTCTTCAACCAKGCTGTCCAATGGCCGAGTTTCGTTTTTTGCTCTCCATCGGTAATAGGTAGCACGTGGCACACCCAGCCATGCACAAGCTTTGGTGATCGTAACTTCCCCGTGAATCAACTCAACCAGTTCAACTATGATTTTTGGTGACAACTCCTTTCTAGTTCCTTGTACTTTTTTAGCACATCTATTTGTTGCTTTAAGAACCGATTCTCCGCCTTTATTTGCTCCAGTTCCGAGGTAAACTCAGGTCCCTTACCGTAGCTGTATTGTTTGCCAACAGGCTGCTCTAAACGGTTTAACTCGCCGCTACGATACCATCGCATCCAAGTTTTCACCTGCGTTTCATTTCGTATGTTGAGTTGCTCCATTACCTCTTTGACCGGTATSCCTGCTATTCTCATTTCAATTGCTTTTGCCTTTATTTCCACTGGATAACTTACTCTTGTTGCCAACGTAAAAACACCTCCAAGGTTGTCTCCATATCTTACGACATGGTTGCATTTTCTTGAAGGTGTTTTGATTTGTCTCACGTTATGGGGTCAGTCCCTCCCAAACATCCGGAGGGTATTTTTTATGTAAGGTAGGACAGTTAGCTTCATACATTCGGCTGCTCGGGTACTTCTTCCGTTATGCATCCCATTAAGTCCTTCCATGTAGTTCTGTATTCAACGAATTTTGTTGCTCGATCGCACTCACAGCAAGTCATCTATATAACCCTTTAGAAGATACAACACTTTTGGCGAATGCACAGGCGATCTGCCTTCCTTAGACATAAAATAAGCCATTATCATAAATTTCAGGAGGTCTTAGTGATTAGCATGAAGAAGAAATCAAAAAAACTAAAACCGTACATTCGATTAAAAGGCCGCCACATTGTAAGTACATTTAATGAGCTTGATCTTCTGGAACCTCGTCCAAATAAGCAATTAAAGTCTTTACTCCACCAGATCTATAATTACTTACCGTCTGGATCATCATCTAAATGACTTCTATTCCAATTGGGTTGTCTGGGATTAATACTATCCCAGCATCCCGTTTAGAAAGCACTACGTTACTTCTCTTGCATCTTGCACCTCCCACGGTCTTCGGTATTCACTCTTTTTTTGCTGCGATAATTTTGGCTTCCACTAAAATTTGATTTGCTGATTCATTACTTGCCAGCGATCTGTATTTATTTTTCTAAAACCGGGAATCATACGATCACCAATGTAAGGAGTGAAATTCCCATGACTAAAGAACGAATGGATTGGACAAGTACAAGCATTCCTTTTGCTCGAAATAAACCTTTAAAATTCATGATCTTCATCTTCATCCTATTTTTTGGTCTTATGGCCATATCACCCACTGAGCGATCTCAATGGCTAGCTGATAGCTTACCGCTAATCTTGGTTATCCTTATCCTTATTTTCACTTATAAATGGTTTCGTTTTTCAAATCTGTCCTATCTTCTGATGCTTGTTTTCTTTTGTCTTCATACTTATGCGGCACATTATACATATGAAGGCACACCATTTGACCATTGGCTAAAAACATTGTTTCATACAAGAAGAAGCTATTACGATCGAGTCGTTCATTTCTTCTTTGGATTGTTCTTTGCTTTTCCATTCTATGAGATTTTAAAATCCAAAGTTAAGTTACGCGGAATTTGGTCAATAGCTCTGCCAGTTGCCGTTGTGCTCAGTTTTAGCGCACTATTCGAGATCTTAGAAATGTCTGCCGCCTTAATAGCCGGACCAGGTGGCGAAGCCAAATTTGTTGGAATGCAAGGTGATATCTTTGATACGCAAAAAGATATGGCATTAGGATTACTTGGTGGAGTCGTATCGATGGGTATTCTCGTATGGATAATCTGGAAAGGTGATAATGCTGCTTCAGTTTCAGACTAATCTATATTTCGCCCAAATTCTAGGCAATGGCGTACATCTATGCATTATCCACTAATGGATATAATATCTCAGGAGGAGATATTAAAGACTTAAAAAAATACTGGATGCTCTCATTGATCAAGCAAAGATGGAGATTGAAGAATGTGATACATTGCTTACTGATAACGGAATTGCTTCCGTACCTGCAAAGAGAAAGGTTGGCAATTTCTTGCTCGGAATCAATACTAATTTTTATATCAATGAAATGCAATTGCTGAAACAGTCGAAATTCCTATAATTAGAAGTTTTTTGTTTTGATTCTGCATATGATTTATATATTTTTGTATTAAAACTTCTCAGAAGGATACAATAAATGATGCTTCACCATTCTCTATGCTGCATTTCGAATGAATTCGAAATGCAGCATTCTTTGTTTCTGTATCTCAGTCAAATGATTCTATTGATAATATATAAATCTGCCATTTGCCTTTCATTAGAGATGTTAAAGCATGGCAAAGCTCAGGGCCAATTAAACTACACCCCATTTGTTAGACACAAACTAACAATTGAAAGTGAATTACTAATGACCAGAATAAAAAATCATTCGGGTAGAAAGCCTTTAAACGGTTGTTACAATTGATCGAGTTTTTATAAATCACTACAATAAATTGGGGCTTCCTAAAATTGAGGTCGATATATTACCAAACAAAAAAATGTGCAATGATTAAATGTCATTATTCAGAATGAAAAATTAGATCAGAGGATAAGCTACAGCAATAGCTAAGAAAATAAATTTTATGGTGACTACAGATGAATCGAAAAATAACTTTCCTCTTTCTTCGAGTTTTTGCAATAGCTTTGCTTATTTTGAGCGCGATTGAGGTAATCAATTTTCAAACAACTAATGCCGAACCTTCGCTACCGATCGTAACTGATCAAAGAGGGTTTTCTATCGAAGTTTATCCTCAACAACACAGATTAATAGTACGGGCACAGGGAAAGGAAATTAAAACTTATATCGTCGCCGTCGATAATCCGTCCACTCCAACCCCTGTTGGGGAATACAAAGTCGTATATAAGGGAGAAAACTGGGGTCCCTCTTTTGGTCCACGATGGCTAGGATTAAACGTCCCTTGGGGGAATTATGGCATTCACGGCACGAACAAACCGTTTTCTATCGGGCAGCATTTGAGTCACGGTTGTATACGTATGCGCAACAATGATGTCATTGAATTATTCGAAATGACTCCACTCGGGGCTAAAGTAACGATATATGGACACATATTGGGGGATCCGAATCATGAACCGAGGGATTTGGCGGAAGGTGACGTCGGAGGAGATGTACAACTAATTCAGTCTCGTTTAAAGAGCTCCGGATACTTTAATGGAATATGTAATGGAAAATTTCGCTCGAATACAACTACGGCTGTGAAAAATTTTCAACGTGATCATCATTTGGCGCAGAACGGTGTTGTATCAAATAAGGTATATGAGGAATTGGGATTGTTGGAATAAAAGAAACGTGATAGCCAAAGACGCAAAACATTTTCCGCCACGCCTTTAATAACAATTAATTTTTTGTATAAATTTAAGCTTTACTACAAAACATATCATTGTATTAAAATCAAAACAGAGCGAGGTAATCAAATGAAAAATATTTTATTAATTGGCTTTATCAGCTGTTTAATGATGTTCAACTCAATTTCTGTATCAGCGGAAAGTAACGCTAATACACCGGGACAAGAGCTTCGTTACGATGTCAATCGCGTCACTAATGACACTAATCGTGCATTAAATACAGATGACTATCAAAATTATCGAACCAATAATTACAATACATCTTTGAACGCTAACAACTATAGAACAAATGCAACATCAGATAATCGTGGTTCAAATTGGGGTTGGCTTGGTCTTTTAGGTTTACTTGGATTAGCGGGTGCTAGAAATCGTGCTCGAGATCGTGATCGTGCTTAAATGTTGAATTAGATTACTTAAATACCCTCAGTTACACTGGGGGTATTTGTTGGCGATTATTAATGCATTGTTTATCTACTCTCGAACACATTAATCAAGTCGTCAATGGAAATAATTGTGCTTGTGCTTGTATTCAAGTTATAAGTCAACCCATAAAAGAGGATAAAACAGCTAGTGTCAAAGCAAACTCAACAAGCTGCACAAATTATTCAAACAGCTTTACAAGAACATCAAATGGCACTACAACAACTACAACAAATTCCCAATATCTGTAATCAAATTTCACTTACACAAATAACAAACTCACAGGTATATGCCTATTCAAACATGAATAGCCAGCAACCATTAGGAGTAAATCACTATTCACATTAAATATATGTTCTTTGTAATCTCATGCGAAGAATGTGTGGAATGAGGAAAATAGGTACTTCTACAAAGAAGATTTAATTAACAACATCGTAATAGACAAGCCTGATCCACAGCAGCTAAGGTTATACAAGAAACCTAAGGACAATCTGGAGAAATGAGAACAATGATGCAATACTTTTTTCAGAGCAGCACCTGTGGATGCAACGGAAACTTCCGTTTGTACCCGAAACGAATCGAAGAAGTATTCAGCGGACAAACTAGCTAAAACAATGGTAATTTGGAAGAGTCCAGGGTTCTACGATATGAACGCATGAATCCTTCCAGCCGTGAAATTATCATATTAATATCTATTTTTCTTCAACAAAAAAACCGCGATTTAGGCGGTCATTAATCGGCTCATATTCTTGTCATCCGACAGATGTTGTCAATGTATGATGATTTCTATTTGAGACATAAAAATAACTTCTCTTCCTATCATCTGATTAGTCTTAATTGTATTCTCAACATTTATTTCATTGATTCTTTGTCTTGTTATTCACGGGCAGATTTACGTATTTCAAGCGAGCGGGTGCATTCATTTAATAGGTATTGACAGAGTCTGCGCGGTTTCTTCTCGATAAGTAGTTAACAAAAAAAGTCAGTGTTTTCATATGAGGATGACCCTTTGATTTCCAAACGAATACCTCCTGACTTTTACAAACCGTATATCAGATCAGCTTCTTCCAATATTCACGGCTTCGGGCATCCATCTGCTCCGGATCGGACAGCTCGAAGCGGCGTCCTTCATTGTCCGTTACCATCCAGCGGCTTTCCGTTACGGGTTGGATATTTTCATGAAGGTTATCCATGACCAATGCTGTCGTGCCATAATTCGTATCGACCTGCAAATACCACTCGCTGCCTCTTTTTCTAACAGTCAGGATTTGTTTAATGACAGGAATCATATAATTTCGGTCAAGCTCTTCTCGTACCGTCTGAAAGCTATCTTCCGCGAGAAGCTTCACATCCTGTATCATTGCAATTTCACGCCCTTCCGCCGAGCGAACCGAGATGAACCTGTCGGGCATTGTATACGGAAAACTGCGAATAAGTGTTACACGGGCAAAACCCTTACCTTCCTGCTCCAAATGCAAAATACCTTCAGAAGATCGGAACAAACGGATTTGACTCAGCTCCGAACGGCTTAAAAAGAATAACGGGTTCATCTTATCCGACCTCCGATGGTATTTTCGCTGTTTGTTTTTGCGATTCGACCAAACGATAATAATGCGTTTGTTTCGCGTAAAGCTCTTCATGCGTCCCCATTTCAACAATGCGGCCTTGGTCGAGGACTACAAGCCTGTCTGCATGACGTAAAGTGGATAGGCGATGGGCAATCGCGATAGTGGTTCTTCCCCGGAATAAGCGGCTTAACGCTTCTTGAATGAGCCGCTCCGTCTCCGTATCTACAGATGCTGTCGCTTCATCTAAGATCAAAATCTCCGGATCAAGCAGCAGCGCTCTCGCAATTGCGATTCGCTGTTTCTCCCCGCCCGATAAACGGTGTCCGCGTTCCCCAACCCGCGTATCGTAGCCTTCCGGCAGACGACAAATAAAATCGTGGGCATTCGCGGCGTGGGCAGCTGCGATAATGGTCTCCGGCGGACTATCCGGACGGCCGTAGGCTATGTTCTCGGCAATCGTACCATCGAACAAAAACGTTTCCTGAAGCACGACGCCAATATGCTTCCGGAGACTCTCCTGCCGGATATCTCTCAAGTCGTGCCCGTCAAGCGCAACGCTTCCAGCATTCGGGTCATAAAATCGGCAAATCATGTTTATGAGAGTCGTTTTCCCTGCACCGGAGCGGCCAACCAGTCCGATCATTTCACCGGGACGTATAGTGAGGTTAATATCTTTTAGCACCGGTCGTTCCACTTCATACCCGTAACGTACACCTTGAAAGCGGATCTCGCCAGAAACGGAAGAAAGCTCTACCGCGTCCAGCTTATCAGGGACATCAACCTTGGCATCGATGATTTCGAGAATCCGTTCGGCCGAGCCAAGCGAGCGGTTTAGCCAGCTTAATAGCTGTCCGGAGGCTTGAACAGGCCCGAAGAACATAAGCAAATAGGTCGTAAAGGCGGTCAATGTTCCAATAGACATGGTGCCGGACATGACCGATCGTCCTCCCAAATACCAAACAGCGATGCCGAACACAGCCGTCAGTACCGTAAAAATCGGAGATACGCCAAGCCAAAGATTACCGAAGGAAATCGTGCGATTGATCCAATGATTATTCACCTTGTCAAAACGGTTTTTCTCGGCATTTTCCTGCGCAAAGGCTTTAATGACTCGAATGCCTTGTAGCGCTTCGCCAATCACATTGTTGACATGCAAAGCAGATTGCCATTGCGAATACCAAAGTGAGCTCAGCCTCTTCCACAGCCAATAGAATCCAGCAAACAAGAATGGGGTCGGGATCAGAATCATCGCTGCCAGCTGCCAATTCAGATGGAATAGCATAAACAGGATGCCTACGGCGAGCAGCATCTGCGTGACTAGATACACCATGCCGTTTGTCAAAAATTCTTTTAATTCATCGGTATCATCCTGGATACGGCCGATAAATTGAGAGACCTGGCGGTGATCGAAGAAGCGCATCGAAAGCTTCATCAAAGCGCCGAACATATCCCGGCGGATCGCCCCTACCAGTTTCCCGCCTATACGAACGCCAAGGTAGCTTCGAATGACTTGCATCGCAGCAGATAAGACCTGTACAAGGGCCAAACCGCTTGCCAATGCAAAAAGCACGTTCAAGCTTCCAAACGGTTTGGCCACTTCATCCACAATCATTTTGATCAAATAGGGTGGGATCACTTCAATAAATACGGATAAAACAAGCAGCAGCGCACTTACCAGCATGGGGCTTCGGTACGGGGTACAATAAGCCGCCAACCTGCGCAGCATGGACCATTTGCTGCTGCAGTTTAAACACTTGCTTGTACCGGGAGAGACGGTTTTGTCGCATTTTGAGCATCTATACGTTTCCGTACTTTCTTCTAGAGCTGGGAGGGTAAGACCTCCAGTTTCGTCCCTTTCCGCCAGCCAGTTCCTTATCGCGGGAACAGCCTGTCGGAAAGGTTCAATGTACGGAAGCGAGAATCTCGCAGCTTCTATCTCGCCATCACCGGTTATAATAAAAAACGATGCTCCGCCGAAAGCCTCGCGAACGGATACATCGATCATGTTATTCTTATGGAAGGTCATGATGGTTTTCCCTTGCCCGTCCACCATTTCCATGGTTAAGGTCTTGAAAACAACCTCGTAATGCCAAAATCGTCGTAGGTTGAAATCCACATCCGCCCTTATACGGAGCCATGGATTCTCCGTATCCTGTTGTTCTACTGCGACGCCGTTAACAGGTTTACCAGCTTCCCGCTTCGCATTCTCCGTTTTCAATTTAAAATACTCCTTTTTCAATGCCACTCTCCGGCAGTTACATATAACGCTCGTTTCTTACTGCGCACCATCGAATCACTTTGTGCCATTTTGGTACACGCAAAGCCAGTACAGCAAGCAGCCTGGATCTCCAATGATTCGCAGCTTGAAAATGATTGTTACGGCGAACGCCGGACCATCGACCCAGAATGCTTGTGAACGTTACGGGATCATCCGGCTCATAGCATGTATCTCCCTTGAAGATAAATAATTCCTTTGAGCCGTCCTGCTTTACGGCGTACAGCCGGTGTCCGATCAACGCACCTTGGTCCGTAACAAATAAACAGATATCGCCAATTTTCAATTTTTCCCGTTGCACGGACAAGAAAGTGCTTACGTTTCCTTCCTTGATCAAGGGATACATGCTGATACCCGCAGAGGGCAGCTCGATCTTTCCGGTTCGCTGGATTACTGCTGACATAATTGGCGTCAAATCATGCATTTATTAGCAGTCCGGCCTCAATCAGCATTTCAACAAACGCCTGAACGTCATCGAGGACAACTTCCATCTCAACGCCGTATTCGGTATGTACTTTTTCGGCCAGCTCTGCGACAGTTGGAAATTCGGGAAGAATCGACCAAATATAACCTCCAAGCTCGTTCACTTTCGTGATGGCGTGGGTGTCGATGTTCAGCAGCAGCCACTCGCCATCCAGCTCAGCCGTCTCGATATTTTCCCGTCTCAGCAGTGTTTTGTTTACCATTATCGTCATGATATCACTCCCCAAAAGGTATCGTTTTTCTGAAAATATAGCTCATAAGCCGGTACACCTTCTGCTGCCTGCTTGCAAAGTGCAATCATCTTTGCCGTTTCCAGCTTGTTATGCTCCCAATAAAAAACCTTATCCAGCAAAGAAATCAGCGCGTCGCCTTTGCGGATACCTACCCGCCTTACATCCTGCGATTGAATCAGAAAATGAATGCCTGCCAAGGGACTGCTTGGAAGCTCGCATGCTTCTTCCATTTCGCTCCGAAATGGGGAATCGTGGATTGTAATCGAACCATCCGGCTCAAACAATAGGAGCGTAGCCTCATCGGAAAGAATAGGACGGGGAACGGAAAGATCAGCTACCGTCGACTTGCCTGCTCCCGATGGCCCGGCGAACATCCAAGCGCGGTCATCCTCCACCACGCATGACGAATGGATGAGCAGCCCTGCGCGCCGATAGATCAGCCAGGCGCTGTAGAGATTGATTAAGGCGTGCTTGAGTGCAAGGTCATCGTGAACATAAATTTTTGCCTGGCTGTAATCAGGTGTTGTCACCAGCTTATAGTCCGCACGGATATAGACATATTCGCCGCCGTTCTCTTGAATCTCGACAGGACCGTCGTCGAAAGGTTTCCCGTAAAAGTCGTAGACCTCCACCTGAATGTCAGGCGCTTCAAGATTTCCACTTGCTTTAAAGGAACGAAAACGCGCGGTCAATTCATCATATAAAAAGGTAGTTTGAATTTGAAAATCGATCGAACTCCTGCCGACCTGTGTATGCAGTGTGTACGTCATTATGCACCGCCCGTTCTTCAGAAGTTATTCCTGAGAATAAAAAGGGAGCAAACTCGATCGTTAGCTCCGCTTCTCAGATAAAATCTATCATTGCTTTCTAGTTAGCCTCCAATATAATGCCTGCAAAACATAGGTTTAAAATTACGTTTTTGGCACCATTCGTAGCCACCGACTTTATCGCTTGGTCTCGCTGTTCCAAATTCGACAGTATGCTGCGTAAGTACTTTAGGAGCTTCATATTTTTTCATTTCATTCACCTCCTTTCAAGGAATTTATGTCATATTATAGTGATAGTCAATGATATTTATGAAATTTAGTAAAATAATACTATGATAAAATGTATTAATACCTGCTTTTTGTATATATAAAACAAGAATATTCGATTTAATTCTTCTTTTGTTTGGCACGAATGGTTCGAATCCAAAATTGTAGTCTTCTCTTATAGATTTTGGCATAGATTTTGCTCATCGGCTCATTCGAATCCGGGACATCTGATCTATTGGCATACTTTAATAGGTCCAAGGCATAATCTCTTGGCGGCAGCAGTAAATAACGCAGATGCGCCCACTGTTGTTTAACCGAATCGTAGGCGACGAAGGCAGAAAACAGATGGAAGCCATAAAATCGCCAGTTTCTGATCCCGAATTGGGCATTTCGCATCAGTTCGATATTCCAAAGCGGCCAGCGTCTCCGTACGTTTAGCGGCTTGGTTTCATGCAGCTCGGGAAACAAGTCATAGACAATTGTCAGCGCAATAAGTACTTTGGCATAGTTCCCATCGCTCTTTGCCTGTGCAAAGAGCTGGCCATAGTCTATTTCTGCGCTACAGCATCTCAGGACGTGCAAAATATCGATAACGTACTTCAGTGATAACATATTATGGTTATAGCCATGAAGGCATAGGTAGTAAAAGGTGTCCTTGGCCGAAAGCTCCTTCACCAATTGATAGGGAGAAATCGGTTCTGCATCCATCCAAAAGCAGCTCATATCCGTATCCGAGACATGTTCACGCAAAATATTCCAATGCAGCTCCACCCCGAGCAGCGGGAAATCCTCATTCGCATAAAATTTATTCAACAGCATATGGAAATGATCCGCATCGTCTTCTATATACCGGATAAACTCATGGCGCTCCAATAGGGCAACCGCCTTATCCAAATCTTCTGGACGTACAAGCAGATCGATATCGGATGTTCCCCTGCCCGAAAAATGTCCAAAAAAACGTTCAGACAACCGAATGCCTTTCAGCACGATCACTTGAATTCCTGAACGCTCAAACGCATCAAGAAGCTTGTACATCTCGGAGCGGATCAGCATGTTTTGAAACAAAACAGCATCCACGCCCGATTTAATCCTGCTTCGGTGCTCGGAAGGCACGGCCTCCAATAAGCCGCTGCTCTTCAATAAATAATAAACTTGGGGAGCGACTTGGAAAATATCGATATCGTCAATTGCTGCTTTAGCTGTCTCCTCGGAATCAAATAACGGATGTTGGTTTTGGTAGATCCGGCTTATAAGCGTTACCGCTTTCGATTGTTTCATGAGCCGCTCCCTTCACTTTCGTTAATAAAGTAGTTTCGGATTTATAATGTCGTTTGTGGGGGTATGCGTACGAAGCCAATTGAGAAAATTTTCTAATCTTCGAAGATAAATCGATTATTCGTTGCAAAGATAAAGCGCTTGTCTTCACCGCGCAGTAATAGCATTTCACCACCTATAACACGAAAAGACCCTCCAAAAAAGGCAATCAGACTTTCTAGACAATCTTCTAATTCCGATCACCGGTTTGAAGGGAAGAAATAGTATTTTCGTCATGAAACAATATCTTTTTCATCCATAGTCTTAGAAGACAAAATTTCAATTCAGGTAATTAAATAGCAATATAGAGATAATTCACTCGACTATCATTGCAAAAATTGTAATACTTCAGCTTTAGAAATGTCATATAATCGACACGTTCTTTTCCATACCGACCGATCTTTACTTCTAAACAACCGAAAACCTCACTTTTTCGTTGCCGTTTGAATCCATCATTCCAACTGGATTGTTTCATCTGTCTTTGCAAATACTTCCCCTCCTACGTTCCTCAATATCCAGTGATGTTCCTATAGAGAAAGCCCACTCCCACTAATAGGTAACTGCATATGATGGGTTTGAGCCTAATTTTAAGGAGTGAATCTTTTGAATAAAATAAGTAATAGATTAGCATGGCAATATCATTTGAAACTGGCTTCAACTTTCAAAATGCTTGCTGATAAATATGAATATATGGACCATCCATTGCATCTCTACTATGGCGGCGAATACCGCAAACACTTAAATGAAGTTGAAAAACATTTTCTTGCGTTAAATCAGACACAAAATCCTTCTGAAGATATGATGTTTATTGGTATTGGAGAATTATCAAAATCTTTAAATGGAGAATATTCTGCCATTTACTGCTATGAACAACTAGCAAATCAAGCTCCAACCGCTGATATTAAAAATAAAATACTCGAAATAAGAAATGATGAAATTAGACATTTTAACATGTTTTCGCAAATATACACATGGTTAACTGGAAAACAACCAATTCCAGAAAGAACAGAAGAATGCCAAACAGATTTTCAAAAAGGAGTATCCGTAGCATTTAATGCTGAGCAAGAAATTGTTGATTTTTATCATGAGATAGCAAGAAAAACTGATAATCCTGTTATTAAAGATTTGTTTACACAAGCTGCAGCAGATGAACAAAATCATGCAGTTTGGTTTTTGTATTTTATGAATCACGACTAATTAATTTATCAGAAGCCGATTCCTATTTCGGCTTTTCTTTTTACATGGTTTGGTATCTAACCACTTGCTCCTTGTCAAGTTTCTCCGTATTTACGCTGATACTTGAATCAAAGTAGTAACTCCTTACCTCTTTAAGGCAATAAATTGAGTGATTACATTGCCAGGGTAACAAGCTAATCTAGTCAGCCCATGTACATCAACTATTCATCGAGTTAAATCAAACTAGGTACCTCTTCCCACATTAATTGCATATGTTGTGAGTATTAAGGAATCCTTTAACTTTTGATCTACGCAGGGAGAGAATGACTATGAACAACAATAAAAGCGAATTAAATGGAACATCTGATACAACAGATATTCAGGTTGCTAAACTTGCATTTATTGGAGCATCCATCACTACATTAGGAGATAGTATAACAGCAATCGCTGCTGGTCTTGCCCTAGAAGCATTAGTGAAATCCAGTAACAAGAGTTCTCAAAGCCAAAATAAACATTTAAAACAGTTAGAAACATCGCAAAAACAGTTAGACCATTTATTAACTGAATTAAAACAATTCAAAAAAAACATTAAATAATGTTTGATGACCTCATTGAATATTTTTTGTTTAATAGCACCTAAAAAATCAAAAAGTAAACCATTTGATATTGTTTATACTAAATAGCGAGTAAACCTAATAATCAATATTCGGAACAAATCTATATCCGTTTACTATTTTTCTCCAACCATTGCGATAGATTACCTAGGCTCATCTTCTTCTGAGCCACTGATATAGCTTTCTAAAACAGTTCCATCCTCTCTGCCTTCAGCTCATAACCATTGAGCTGCAGCTATACCTTCAAAATAAACAGCTGCCTTATAAAATAAACCAGGATACTGCACTTCTCCAAAATACTTGTAAATATTCATCTTGATTCCGAGCACTAAACAAATTAAATACTGGCGTAAGTAATAAAATAATCAATACCTATTTCATGGCCTTTCCTCAATGTATTCGCTCATAATTGTAATGGGAACGTGTACCGATTGGCGTTCGCTTCAATCTTAGTTGTCCCTAAGTCAACTATGACTTTTGAGACAGCCCCTTCCTTATTTTTTAAATATATGACTTATGCAGTTTGAGTAATTAACTGGTAATAAGCAACGCTGCGACAACTCCTTTCTCAGTTTAGTGAATGTCTCTCTCGGAAACCATCCGGTGCTGTTATAAAATTCAGGCCCCCGGTTCATTTACCGGGGGCCTGGCTTTAAAGAGAGGATAAAGCTTTAATTGCTGGATATCTCGAGCGCTCTAAGCAGGATGACTGCTGCTTGTGCTCTCGTTGCCGTTTGGTTCGGCGCAAATTTATTGGCACCGATGCCCTGAACGATACCTTTCTCAACTGTTGCTGATACTGCGGCTTTCGCCCATGCCGGAATGTCGGCATGATCCGCGAACGCAGTTGCCGCATTGGCTTTTGCGGTCAGACCCTGCGCATTAGCAATCATCGTCACCATCTCGGCGCGGCTGATCTTCGCGTTCGGCCTGAAGCTA
This sequence comes from Paenibacillus sp. 01T424, assembly GCF_056398745.1. Lineage (NCBI taxonomy): Bacteria > Bacillati > Bacillota > Bacilli > Caryophanales > Paenibacillaceae > Paenibacillus > Paenibacillus sp. 01T424. The sequence goes on from NZ_JBFTPZ010000001.1 coordinate 14,153, forward strand.
CCATCGCTATACCCGTTCACGATGCCAGCTTTCACGGCCTGTGCGATACCTTGCTTCGCCCAGTCGCCGATGCGTTCCTTATCGGTAAACGCCAGTACTGCTCCGTTGCCTTCCAGCTTCAGAGCACGGGCCAGCATCACCACGAATTGGGCGCGCGTTATCTCGCCGTTCGGCCTGAATGTTCCGTCAGCATAACCGTCGACGATGCCCTTCGCAGCCGCTTTCTTGATGCTTGCTTCCGCCCAGTGGCCTGTTACGTCGCTGAACGTTGCGCCTGCACCTGTGTTTTCTTCAGGCTCTTTCTTCGCTACGGCGAATACCGCGAACTTCGTGAAGTGATCGACTTCCGCCGTAATCCGGTTACCGCTCACCATCCCTCCGATTTCCACCCAAACCTTCTTCACCTCATCGTAATAGAAGAGAGAAGCGATCTGATTCGCTCCGACTGTTGCCGAATCGAACGTTAACGTGATCGTGATCGGTTTCAAGAATTTCTCTGTAAAGTTTTTCAGAATCTCATAGACCGGGCTAAGTAGAATGTCCTTGTTCGTTACGAGCTGCGAGGTTTGGATCACCTTCTCCACCGTAATCGTCAATTGCTTCTCCGATGCTCCGGCAGGAACCACGATGGTGACGGCATTTTTTTCGAACTGGGCCGTCCCCCCTGTGCCCGCAGGCAGTGTTTGTTTGCTGTCAGTTGCAGGTGCGGTCGTTCCTCCTCCGCCTGTCGAGGCGGCGGCGCGTTGCACGGTAATCGTGTATACTTTCTTCGTCGCTCCGTCTTCTGCCGTTACAGTTACCGTTACGGCGTTGTCACCGACAACCAGGCTGTTGCCGCCTGCGACAGCGACAGTTGCCTTCGAGTCGGACCCAGTTGCCGCTACCGTCACAGAGGTTTGACCGTTCGGCACATTCAACGTGTAGTTCAACGTATTGGCGTTAAATCCGTTTATTGTCGTGCCGTCCACTTTCAAATCGCTCAGTTCGGCATTGGAAGACAGATCCGCTGCCCCGCGCTTTGCGATAACCGTATAGACCTTCGTTGTTTCTCCGTCTTCTGCTGTAACGGTCACCGTTATAATATTGTCTCCAACAACCAGGTTATTGCCGCCTGCGACAGCGACAGTTGCCTTCGTGTCAGATGCATATACCGCTACCGTCACGGAAGTTTTTACGTTTGGCACATTCAACGTGTAGTTCAACGTATTGGCGTTAAATCCGTTTATTGTCGTGCCGTCCACTTTCAAATCGCTCAGTTCGGCATTGGAAGATAGCCCCGCTGTCCCGCGCTTTACAATTATCGTATAGACCTTCGTTGTTTCTCCGTCTTCCGCCGTAACAGTAACCATTATCGTGTTGTCTCCAACAACCAGGTTGCTGCCTCCTGCGACAGCGACGGTTGCCTTCGATTCGGACCCGGTTGCCGCTACCGTCACGGAGGTTTTTACGTTTGGCACATTCAGCGTGTAACTCAGCGTATTCGCGTTAAATCCACTTATTGTCGTACCGTCCACCCTAAGATCACTCAAATCCGCGTTCGACATCGGTACATTTTCGAATTCAGCCGTCAATGAAACCGGGTTTGCCGGCATCGTAAATGTCAGTGGATTTGTTGTGTTGCTTCCATATGCAAGCCCTGCCGCACTCCATTTTACAAAGCGTTGTCCGTTTGGAACAGCCGCAGTTACTTTAACCGTCGAGCCTTCCTCAACCTGTGCAGAACTTCCTGCGGCAGCACCGTCTACTTCAACCGTTCCACCGGCAACAGTTAGAGCAGAGATTGTTCCTTCTTCTTCCTCACCAAGATTAAGCACTCGAGGCACGGGAATGCTGTTCGTTGCATCCCAATACCATACGTTCGTAAAGTCCCATCCCAAGGCTTCGAAGGTTCCTTGCTGTGCAAAATCAGCAGCCGACTTTGAAGCAAATGCTGGGATAATCACTGAAGGCAACCCACTAGTGCTTAAACGCGCTCCGTCATAGTAATTGACTTTATTGGAGTCCACAATTGGCCTGCTGCTGGACCAATACCCTGCGATTGGACCAGGGGCAGGTCCATTAATTGCATTGGCTACCACATTGCCATTTAAGGTTTGGAGCAGATTTCCAGCAGAACCGCCCATATCACCAACCATTGCACCGGAATATGTGCCAAGCTTATTAAACGTTCCACCCACATAGTTATTCAGAATGACGGTTGGCGAAGTCTCATATCGAACGGGAATAGGCGAACCTGCACTGTTCCAACCTGTACCGCCAATCAAGCCTCCAACTGTTGTTCCACTCACATCTGCAGATACGAAGGAATTTAGCAAAGTGGCTGCATGGAGCGTACCTACAATACCGCCAGTAATGCTTCCACCGGTGACTTTACCACTCACATAGCTGTTTTCAATCGTGCCCATGGAAGTTCCTGCAATGGCACCTGTGCTATTGCCACCGGTAATATCGACATTCACCAATTTCAGATTTACGACTTTGCCTCCATTGCCGATGTAGGCAAAGAAACCTGTACTGCTGTTTGTCGTTGAAATTTTGAGATTACTTATCGTATATCTTTTTCCGTTGAACGTGCCTATAAATGGCTTTGATGTGTCTTTTCCGCCGATCGCGGCAAACTCTACATCCTTCATATCAATATCCGCCGACAACTCGTAATTCCCATCATACGGATATTCAGGCGTACCGAAATTCTGCGACAATGCAACCAAATCGCTTGAAGTTTTGATTGTTATTTTATCCGAGCCCCCGCCAAGTTCAAGAACGCGAGGCACGGGTGCGTTATTCGTGGCATCCCATTTCCAAATGCTCGTAAAGTCCCATCCCAAAGCCACGTAAGTTGCTTGCTGTGCAAAATCAGCTGCCGACTTCGCTACAAAAGCAGAGACGGTTCCCGAAGGTATGCCGCTTGTGTTTAACTTTGCGCTGTCATAGTAGTTCACTTGATTGGATTCAACGATCGGCCTGCTGCCTGACCAATAGCCTGCGAGCAGCTTCGTAGGATTTCCAATAATTTCAGATGAGAATGTATTGCCATTAAGGGTCTGAAGCACGCTGCCCGAACCGCCGCCCATATCACCGACGATACCACCGGTATATTGAGTTGCACCGATTCTTGTAACCGTACCTCTCACATCGTTATTTAAAATTACATTTCCAACTGTTTGTTGAATAAGCGACCAACCAGAACCGTTATAATTGGTGCCTCCTATTAAGCCGCCTACTGTGGTCCCGCTAACATTTGCGTTCATGACCGTGTTTTGCAATGTACCCGCATAGAGCAGCCCTGCTATACCGCCTGTATAACCGGTGCCGGTTACTTTGCCGTCCACATAGCTGTTTTCAATCGTACCGCTGGATACCCCTGCAATAATTCCAGTTCTATTCATACCGGTTATGTCTACATTCGCCAAATTTAGATTTACTACTCTTCCACCAGTTCCGATATAAGCGAAGAAGCCCGTGCTAGTGTCAGTGGACGAAATTTTGAGATTTCGAATGATATAACCTTTTCCGTTAAATGTCCCAATAAATTGTTTTGGAACCGTGTCTCTGCCGATCGATGTAAACGTAACATCTGTCATATCAATATCCGCCGACAGTTCGTAATTCCCGTCAAATGGATATTCAGGCGTGCCAAATTTCTGTGACAGTGCAACCAGATCGTTTGCTGTTTTGATTTTTATTTTTGCTGAGCCGCTGCTGGCAAGCGGAGTGACCTTGCCTGTGGCTATGCTGGTAACAACTCCGTTATAAAAACCTGTTCCCGTTGCAACAGCTCGCAAATATGAACCTACGTCCGCCGCTTTGATCGCGTAATTAGCAGCTGTTGCTCCAGCGATAGTCGTCCAAGACGTACCGTCCTTCGAGATTTCCCATTTGAAGGATGCAGTAGCGCTCACCGGCGTAATCGAGGCATTCAATATTTGCCCTTCTTTGGCAAACCCGTTGACGGCAATATTCGTGATCGTAAATTCATCGACTTCCTGCGGAACCGCTGGATAATTCCAGGCATTCAAATCATAAGTACGTGGTTTATTGGTAACCAGCACGTCAACATCCCCGGTTTGCAGTTCATCGTTTTTATCGAAACCTTTGCTTGTCACTCTAATTTGATCAGGCGAAATCGAAATATTGGCAAATCCCCGTCCGACTTCTCTAATATCGACGTACGCAATGGCAGGATTTTCTTTGTATAACGATCCACGGTTGTCATTATTTGCAGAGTAATTCGTTAGATAGGTTGTCCCGTCGCCGTACTCTGCAACGACTTTGCCGCTTGCGAGAAGCTTGGTGCGGGCATAAATATGGTCATGTCCCATCAGCACCACATCAATTCCCGCTTCATCAAAAGCGTTCGTCCAGGAGGCTACAGGAGAGGCCATCCGATATCCGAACAACGTTTTGTGAAACATTCCAACGCGCCATTTGGTCGGATTTTGTTTCACGACAGCTTTCATCCAGTCTTGCTGTGCTTTGATCTGCGCGGCGGTGCTCTGATCCTGATAATCCATCACCAAGAACAGCGTGTCGCCATGTACAAAATAATAGTTGCTGGACTCGATCTGCAATTTCGTCGTACCTGAAACCATACGCTCTGTGCCGTCACCGCCGCCGTAGAAGGAAGCACCATTTTTAGGCGGATTGTGGCGACCTAAAAAGTTCTGCAGCGTTGGGTCCACAGGAGTCCAGCTGTTGTTGGCCCAGCTGTTGCCCGCTCCATCGAACTCATGATTGCCCGTCGCCATGTAAAGCGGCACTTTCGAGAACAAATCCTGATTGGCCTCAAAGAATGCATCCCATTCCCATGTGTCGAAACCAAAGTTGACCTGGTCGCCCGAGCTCAGGACAAACGCAGCATCCGGAAAATCTGTAAAGGCTTGCGTCAGCGCCTTTTTACTCATTTTATTATAACTATCGAGCGTTGCTGCATAACCTCTGGTATCGTTTGCTTGGGCATCGGAAATCCAGTTGAAGTTAAAAGTATCGATGTTGCTGGCAGGTGTCATGAAGCTGGCAGGCGCTGTAACGCTCGTCACATTTTGAACGCCGTCACCTACGCTATACACATACTCCGTCCCCGGCTCGAGGACAGCCGTTTGTGCTTTATGGCTTTGGACCGGGTCGACTGAGTATTGCGTCCCTGCGCCTGTATACTTCAAATTCTCAATATTGCTCCTCAAATCTACTGTGAAATTGGTTCCCAAAACAAAATCCGTGAACTTGCCGCCGTTGCTGTCAAAGTCGGATTTTTTCGCATAAAAGAGCTGCGTCGACTTTGTTGTTACTGGAGTTACCCAGTTAAAGCGGGCAATGTACTTGTCTTTCACCGTCTTGCGTGTATCCTCATTGAAGTTGTCGAACATAAATGTCACCGAGGCAGGCACTTTGCCGCCGCCTGTTGGCTGGGTGATCTCGTTCCCCGATTTGGTAATGGTGAATTCATCGATGACTCGGAAAGGCTTGTCAGAGCCTGTCGCTTTATAATACGTTTTATAAATGATTGCATTGCTTGTAACCTCAGCTCTGCTATATACACCTGGTGAATAGATGGATCCGCCACCTGTACCCGTCTTGTTGATACGAAGGTCATAGAAATAGTCGTTCCAAGACGTGTCATTGCTGCCGTGCAGGCTGTACGCATAGTTGTACACCGATCCGCCTATGACATAGGTCGGCGCTTCGCCAAACTTCGCTTTTTGAATGCTTCCTGTTCCCGCCGCAGTTGAGATTGTCTTTAATGTGGTTCTGGCATAGGCATGCTCGTGACCGGCGAGAACCAGATCGATGCCGGCATCGGTAAACTTTTTACCGATTACATTGTCGACTGCATAGTGGCTTGAACCCGGGTCATAAGGCGAAGCGTGCAGATTTACGACCTTCCACTTTTTAGTCGACGCTGCCGTCTCATCAGCCAGAAATTTCCATTGTACGGCATCATCACTGGAATTCAGACCAAACGAATTAAGAGAGATGAACAAAGCGTCTCCATATTCAAAGGAATACACAGTTCCAGCAGCAGCCTCAGACAGACCGCTTGGTCTCTTCAGAGTTGTATAATTAAATCTGTTTGTATACTGAATGGAATCTTTATCATAGATTGAATTGTCATGATTACCAGGGGTAGCCATGATCGGCATCGTACTAGAAAGGTTTTGAGCGGCATCAAAGAAATACTGCCAGTGGTCTGAAAAACTCGCATCCTCTACTACATCGCCATTATGGACGAGAAATGCGGCATCCGGATGGTTCGCCTTGATATAATCGTACAAGTCGGCGGTGTTTTGATACGTGCTTGGGGATGTTCCCTGCGTATCAGGAGTGATCAAAAAAGAAAACGGTTTCCTAGCCGTAGGATCTGCAGGCGCAGTAAAGCTAGAGACCGCGGAATAACCGTTGGTTGTGTTTCCTACTTTGTAATAGTATTTGGCTTCTGGTGTCAGATCCTGAACAACTACACGATAAGTACGTACCTCTTTAACGTTAACCAGCTTGTTGTCCGGAACGCTGCCAGTCACAGTTGAAGCATTGACTGTGGCAACTTCGGCGCTTTTTGTTGTACCGCCGGCCAAGTCTGGAGAAGTACCGTAAACAATTTCTGATGTGTTAACCGTCGCATCCGCAACCCAGTTGAAAGCCATAGCCGTTTTACCATCGGCTGCGCCTCCGCCTATAGCCAATGTGATTTGCGACGGAATGGCCGCGGGTGGAGCTGCTTGAGCCGGCATAGGCTTTACAATTCCGGTGGCAGCTACCAGCAAGACCAACATTGCCGTCATCCACCTTGACATTTTTTTTCGTACTCTACTCATTTAATACAAATCCCCTTTCGACAAAGTATGTTTACTTTAACTGAGATTTGTTATATCTAATCGCATGCAACTATAAACATTTGTAAAGTTAAAACATGACCTATGCAGTTCTAATCATTAACTGGTGCAAAAGGACAGCAAATATTCATTTCCTTCGTATACTGAATTCTAATCCTCTGCATTACCACGAAATTGATATTATAAGTTAACTTATAACTCTATTTTGTTTATAATTAACTCAATATTGATAGGGTGGTGAATATCTTTGCTGGAATACCGTCTTCTGGAAAAAGTACTGCACGGCTCCTCTGACTTTCCGTTCGCCGTCTATAACGTAGATTATCTTTCGGGAAATCAGTCTATTCTTCCGTTGCATTGGCACGAGGAAATCGAGTTGATTTATATTCGAGCGGGACAGGCCGTATTCTCCGTGAACCATGTGGAGATCCATGTGCAGGCTGGCGACTGTCTGATCGTCAATTCGGCAGAACTCCACAGCGGCTATTGCAACTCCGCTTACGGTTGCTCCTACACCGCTATCGTATTCAAGCTATCCTGGCTATCCGCCCTGCATCCCGATTTCTGTCAGGAGCAATGTTTGAATCCGCTTCTTCGAGGAGATCTTTTGTTCCCTTCCCTGTTGACTCGACGGCGAGTGCAGGATCGTCTATTGATCGACCGAATCGAAGATCTGCTCACGGAATACCGCGTCGAACGCGAAGGATTTCAGCTTGGTGTCAAAGGACGGCTTTATATGATTCTCGCAGTTCTCTACCCGCATTTGATTCCAAAGCAGCTATACGAACGCGCCAATCCTTTAAACACGAACAAGTGGAAAAACATGATTCAAGTGCTGGAGTACATCAACAAAAACTACAAATCTTCGCTCACGCTCGACGATCTGGCATCCATCGGCTCCATATCGCCGTCCCATCTATGCCGGCTGTTCAAAGAGCTGACGGATATGAGACCACTCGAATATATTAATATGCTCCGCGTCAACAGCGCCGCGCTGATGATCCAATCCGGCTCGTGCAGCATGCTGCAGGCAGCTCTCGAAAACGGCTTTCAGCAGCTTAGCTACTTCTCAAAGCAATTCAAGAAATATAAGGGAATTTCGCCTTCAACGTTTAAACGCCTGCAAGGGAATGCATCATTACCGAAAGAATCGCTGTAGTTAAACAGCCGTAGCTAAGGCCGTAGTTTGTATCTCAAAGGAGGAAAAACCATGTATAAGGTGCTGATCGTGGATGACGAAATTTTTGTGCGCAAGGGCTTAATAAGTCTGATGGATTGGTCGTCTATGCAATTTGAAATTTGTGGCGAAGCGGAAAATGGGAAGCAAGCACTGGACCTTATCGAACAACAGACCCCGGACCTCGTCATTGTGGATATACGCATGCCCGTGCTAGACGGTCTGGAGCTGATTCAAAAGGTGAAAGCGGAATGCGAGCATCAACCGCTGTTTATTATCTTAAGCGGGTACCCCGATTTCTCTTATGCTCAGCAAGCCTTCCGCTACAATGTGTCGGATTATATCCTGAAGCCCGTTGATGAACAGGAGTTTACATCCACTTTGAAAAAAATAGCCAATTCGCTGAATCAAAAACAGCTCTTATCGATAACGAGAGAAAAGCCGCTTATCGAAACCGTCATCGAAAGTTTGCTGCAAACCGAACCAAGCGAGCAAGTGATGGCGCGGATTGCCCATGCGCTGGAACTTCCACTCTCCTCTTCCTATACGTATATCATTGCAGAAATACAAGATAGGCTGCCTCAAGGGGCAATTGACTATTTTCCAGCACTGCAAACGGCACTCCAGCAATATTTTCATCATGAGGGACAAGCTCTGCTTATTCATGTACGCGCGTACAATCAATATGGCTTTATTGTGCCTCAGTTGTGGCTGGACGAGCAAAACAATGCAGAGCGGACGAACTACGCCATGCTGCTTGACATGCTGGAGACGGAGCTTGCAACGACGATAGCTTTGTTTATAGGCCATTCGACAAGCCATTTAAAACAAATTGCTCAATCCGGAACCAGTGCCGAGGAATGCTTGAATTATCGTTTTGCCGCAGGCTTTAACGGCATCTTTATGGCATCGGACCTGCATAAGCTGCCCTTATATTACTTTGATGTGGATGAAGAACTGCATAGCAAGCTCATCTATGAGATTGAAGCCAATCAACTGAAAGGTTATCACTCCGCCATTGATGCCATTTTTATTTCCTTTCAGGAGCGGCATTTCGCTCCAGGTGCCGTTACGAATACAATTAGGCGAATCATGATTGCTATCATCAATATCATCCGGCAGCTGGGAGGAAACGAAAAAGATCTGCAATGGTTGGACGAATTGCTTAATTGGCAGATGAAATACCGCAATTTGAAGCAGATAAGGCATGTTTTCTTGCAGTTTATAGAAGAAGCGGCTAAATATATCGCGGAGAAGCGAGGCGAAAAGAACGAGGGCAGTATTGAAAAAGTGAAAAAATATATCGACAGCCACTACAAAGAAAACATCTATTTAAAAGGAATAGCTGCCGAATTCCATATGAATCCAGTCTATCTCGGTCAGTTGTTTCGCAAAAATTACGGCGTTTATTTCAATGAGTATGTGCTGTCACTTCGCATAGAGGACGCCAAGCGGCTGCTGCGGCAAACGAAAAAACGCATGTACGAAATCGCGGATCTCGTAGGCTTTCAAAATGCCGATTATTTTGCCGCCCAGTTTGAAAAGCTGGAAAACATGACGCCAACGGATTATCGGAATAAGATTATCGGTAAAAAATAAGGAGGCTCCCCCGTGCTCAACTATCGGCTTCATCATCTGAAGCTCCGAAATAAACTGGTCTTCATTTATATTGTATGCGTATTCATACCGATCGTACTGACTAACGTGATGTTCTATCATGTGACCACCATTAACATCAAAAATCAGAAAACGACAGATGCGGAACAAGCCATAAATCTTTTAAAAGCCGAATTTGGGGCAGTCATTGAAGATGCAGCAGGTATTTCCTATCTGTATTCGATTAACAAGCAGCTCAACAATCATTTAAACACCCTCCATGCCTCTCATGACCACTATGTGGAGTCTCTAAATGCCATATCCAATCTGTTCAACCGAGCCGACAAGGAGTACAAATCCATCAGCTCTGTTGTGATTATGAGCGACAATCCGTCGATACTGGCTTCGAGCCATATCATCAGGCTCGAGAACGAGATGCGGAATACGGATTGGTATCATCAAATTGAAAATTTCAATAACACGTATCCCTATTTGTATGTGACGTCCGACAGTATCAGCGTTATTCAAAAGCTATCCGATCCCCGGTTTGAAACCTATGAGCATGTCATGAAAATCGACTTAAATATGAAATACATTAACCAAATTCTTGATTTATCCAGCTTTGAGGGGGATTTTTACTTTATGGATCCGTCTTCTCAAGCTCGATACGGCCGTCTGTCGAGCGGTCAACCAAGTGATCTGATCAAAACAGGACGGACACTAAGTCTCAAGGAAATACCCGTACCGAATAAGGCAATCATCATTAGCAAGCAATATCATAACAACCGCTATTTGGGAGACTGGACGATATACGGAGTATTGGATGAAGAGAAAATTTTATATGATGTCCGGCGATCAGGGCAATTTATCCTTTGGTTTGCAGGGATTAATTTCCTTGTGCCTACGATTGTGATTGTTATTGTTTCCCGCTCGATCCATACACGCATTCAAAAGATTCTGAAACACATGAAATCCGTAAAAGGCAAAAACTTCGAACGTATTCCTTATCATCGAGAACGGGATGAGGTCGGCGAGCTTGCAGTGGAGTTCAACCGAATGAGCGAGAGGATTGAGAATCTGATCAATGATGTGTATGTTACAGAAATTCAGAAGAAAGAGCTGGAGCTAAGCCAAAGACAAGCTCAACTGCACGCGCTGCACAGTCAGATCAACCCCCACTTTTTATTCAACGCGCTCGAAACGATCCGAATGCGGAGTCAGATGAAGGGCGAGCTGCAGACGGCCAAGACGATTCAGAACATGGCGAAAATTTTCCGTAAATCAATTCTTTGGAAGCGAAGCTTCGTTACGATTCGCGAGGAGCTTGAATTAATGGAAAGCTTCCTGGAAATTCAGAAGTACCGTTTCGATACGAAACTAGAGTTTCATATCGAGGTGGATCAATCCTTGCTGGATATTGAAATTCCGAAGATGACCTTTTTGCCATTTGTAGAAAATGCAAGCATTCATGGCATTGAGAGTGTGCCAGGCATCGGTTATATTACGATTCAGATCGCGCAAGAACAAGGTCAGATTGTCTTCCTTATTGTAGACAACGGGGTAGGCATGGATCAGGAGAAGATCAGCGAGCTTCATCATTATCTCCATGAGGAAGCGATTATGGGCGATTCCATCGGAATGAAAAATGTCATTACTCGCCTGAAAATATGCTACGGTGAATCGTTCAGCTTCACGATTGACAGTTCTCCAGGGGGAGGCTCACGGATCATGCTGCGTCTACCGCTGGAAAAAAAAAAGATAAATTCCGAGCAATAAGTACTTAATTATTCAAAGACCGATCTAAGCTTTGCTATATAACAATCATAAACACTATCTTCTATACTGAAAGTGCTTACAATACTTTGATAGAGAAAGGGGATACAGCAATGCGCAACAAAAAATGGCTGCAATCCAGCCTGGCCGTTCTAACGGCTATGACAATCCTCCTTGCTGGCTGCTCAAATAATGATGCAGGAGGAAACAAAGCGGCAGAAGGAACGAAAAGCGAGGTAAGTACAGAACCGGTAACCTACGATTACTTCGCTTTCGGTACGAATAAAGACGTGCTTGCAAGCAACACAACCATCGGCAAGATCCTCCAAGGTCAGACAGGTGTCGATTGGAAGATGGAATATGTAGTAGGAGATGCAAGCACAAAGTCTGGAGTCATGATCGCCGGCGGCGATTATCCTGATGTCATCTCTCCAGTAGGCGAGCTTTCTAAGCTTCTGGATGCAGGCGCATTCATCCCGCTCAACGATCTGATTGAGAAGTATGGTCCTAACATCAAGCGTGTCTACGGCGATTATATGGACAAGATCACGAATGAGGACGGAAACATCTATATTCTTCCTTTCACGGCCAATGTAAACGGCTACTTGATGGAGCCGGACGCGTCCAGTACATTTTGGATGCAAAGACGTGTACTGAAAGAATTTGGTTATCCGGAAGTGAAAACGCTTGATCAATATTTTGATCTGATCGAGAAGTATCAAGCCAAATACCCTACGGTAGACGGAAAAGGTACGATTGGCTTCCTTACTTTCGCTGGCACCCCTGGCGAGTTTTTCACCATCACCAATCAGCCGATGCATCTAGCCGGATATCCAAACGACGGCAACGTCATGGTTGACATGCAAACTCATGAAGCCAAGCTTTATATGGCTAGCGAATATGAGAGGCGCTGGCTTTCTTCATTAAATGCGATGAACCGGAAAAGCTTGCTTGACCCGGAAACCTTTACTGYTAACAAAGACCAGTACCTCGCTAAACTTACGTCCGGCCGCGTGCTCGGATATGTCAACTATGCTTGGCAGATTGGCGATGCTACCAACAATTTGAAAGCGGCAGGCAATGACGACCTACGTTATGTGGCGCTTCCCATTGTCTTTGACGAAAGCATAACAGATGCCTATATCGATCCTCCCTCCTTTGTAAACAACCGAGGGCTAGGAATTACCGTGAGCGCTGAGGATCCGATACGAATCATTAAATATTGGGATAACCTATTGACCGAAGAAAATCAGAAGCTCATTCAATGGGGTGAGAAAGATGTCACCTATTCGGTAAATGAAGAAGGCCGTTTCATCATGAGCAAGGAGCAAGTAGCCAACCGCAACGACAATGAATTCAAACGTAAATACGGCTGGGCATACTTCGATTATGAGTGGCCGCGATATGGCAACAACTCGGTGTACGAGGACGGCAACGCTCATGTGCCTACTAATCAGCCAGAGGTTGCGGCGGTCAATTACACGGATGGCGATCTAGCCCTCCTAAAAGCCTACGGTCTAAAGACCTTCTCCGGCTTTTACTCCGAACCGGTAGAACGAGCTTGGTACCCTGCCTGGAGTATCGAGAAGGAACAAGGCTCTCCTGAACAGATCTTCAATCAGAAAGCAGGCGACCTACAGCAGAAATACTATCCAAAAATGGTGTTCGCTTCTGAGACAGCCTTTGAGTCCATTTGGAATGAATACATCGCAGAGTTTAATAAGCTAGGTTCTGCTGGATTTGAAAAATTTGTAACCGCCAAAGTAAAGGATCGTATCGAAGGAAATTGGTAGACAGCAGCATCTGAATGATAATAATGAACCGGGAAAAGTGAAGCCACTTCACTTTTCCCTTCTAAGCTTGCTCAAGAGAGACAGTTTTAGCCGGAAGGGAGACGGATCGGGTGAAGAAACATGCAGTACAGCTGGCAGGATCGACTTCTGACGATTCGCGCCTGAGAACCTTATTCAAAACATTATCCAAACAGAAAATGCTAATGCTGATGTCATTGCCTTTTCTCCTCTGGGTTATCCTATTTAAATATATTCCGCTCTGGGGATGGACGATTGCCTTTCAGAAATTCAAATTGGCAAAGGATCTTTTTGACCAGACCTGGATCGGTTTAGATAACTTCAAATCTTTGTTTCAGGAACAGCAGTTTTATCTCGTCCTGCGCAATACGCTCGTTATGAGCTCTATTAATCTGGTACTGGGATTTGGAACGGCCATTGTGCTGGCGCTGCTGCTAAATGAATTGCGTAAGGTTTATTTCAAGCGAACGGTGCAGACAATTAGCTACTTGCCGCATTTTATTTCATGGGTAGTCGCTGCAAATATTGTGCAAACAGCACTCGCGCCAGAGGGTATTGTCAATGTATTGCTGCTCCGATTGCAGCTCATCGATCATCCTATTTTGTGGTTGGGAGTTGGCGAATATTTCTGGGGAATTCTCGGAGTAACGGAAGTATGGAAAAATGTCGGCTGGAATACCATCATTTATTTGGCCGCTATTACAACGATTGATCCGACTCAATATGAAGCGGCTGAAATGGATGGCGCTTCGCGCCTTCAACGGATGTGGCATGTTACGCTTCCGGGCATGAAGCCGGTCATTGTCATCCTGCTCATTATGAATTTGGGCCACATTCTGGAGTCCGGGTTCGAAGCACAGTACTTGCTGGGGAACGGTATCAATGTTGAATTTTCGGAAAATCTGGACATCTTCGTCTTGAAATACGGGATGCAAATGAATAACTTTGGCTTGGCGACCGCCGCCGGGATGTTTAAAACCGTGGTCAGCTTCATCTTCCTCATCGCAGCCAACAACCTCGCCAAACGAATGGGCGAAAGCAGATTGTACTAATTGAAAGGAGGCAAAGGCTATGGAACAAGCCAAATCAGCTCGAAATTCATCGATAGGCGATAAAATATTCGATGTGTGTAATATTATTTTTATGATTATTCTGGTTATTTTGACCCTTTATCCCTTCTTAAACATGTTTGCCTTGTCATTTAACGATGCGAATGATTCGATTCGAGGCAGCATTTATATTTGGCCACGCGAATGGACGCTGAGAAACTTTGAATATGTGTTCAACGAATCCAATGTGTTTTATGCGACCTTTATCTCCGCGGCGCGGACGATTATCGGGACAATTATCTCTGTCTTTTGTACGGCGATGCTGGCCTATACCATTAGCCGTCCTGAATATGCATTGAAAAAAATGGTATCTATGATCTTTATTTTCACGATGTATTTCAGTGGCGGCTTAATTCCGACCTACCTGCTGACCAAAGAGCTTGGGATGTTGAACAGCTTCTGGGTATACATTATCCCCGGCATTATCGGCGTGTTTAATATGATTGTTATCCGTTCCTTCATTGAAGGATTGCCGGAGGGCATTATGGAGTCGGCCAAAATGGATGGTGCTGGAGACTTTATCACATTTACACGCATTGTGCTCCCGCTTACTATACCGGCTCTTGCTACGGTGTCTCTATTCGTAGCGGTATCCCAGTGGAACTCCTGGTTTGATGTATTTTTGTATAACTCTTCCCGGCCAGAACTAAGCACCTTGCAGTATGAACTGATGAAGGTATTGTCTACATCAAGCGCTACAACGAGCTCAGGCGGCTCGGCTGCCGATGCCTTTGCTAATGCGCAGGGCAATGTAACGACGGTTACGCCAACATCGGTTCGCGCAACGATGACGATCGTAGCCAGCTTGCCCATTATTATGGTCTATCCGTTTCTACAGAAGTATTTTGTCAAAGGGATGGTCGTCGGTGGTGTGAAAGGTTAATGACAACTATAACAAAGCTTCAACTAACGAGAATATAACTTTTTAGCCCTTTCGCTTCCGCTCGGAAAGCCGAAAGGGCATAATTTCAATTCAACCTTTTACCATTAGTTTATTTTATTGGTTGTTGTAACGCATTTGAATATTAATCCATAAATTTCTTCTACTTAATATAGTAGATCTAATTACAAGGAGGGGCTCATGACCCATATTCATTATGTAGAATGCAATACTACGCACGAAAAAAATTTTGTTATCGATGTCCCCATTGGCAATCACTGGCTCCTTGTCATCAACAAAACTCCCGCACAATTCTGGGTCAATGGCGAATTAAAGGAATATCCCGCCCATAACGCCATTCTCTATTGCCCGCAACAAAAAGTATATTACCAGGCCTGTGCGGATCAATTCGTCAATGACTGGATTCGCTTCGAAACCAATGAACCTTACTTTACGGAATCTTCGCTTCCGTTAGGCGTTCCCTTTTTTCTAAATGATCCGGACTACTGCTACAAGTTATTTGAACTGCTCGTCATTGAACACAGCTTTAATCGAGATTACAAAAAATCCTCCATTGACTGTTTACTCCGTACGCTGTTCAACAAGCTATTAGAATCTTACTTTCAAGTTGACATTTTGCCTCAGCATTATCCTTTATTGAAGCTTCGCATCGCCATTCAAAACCATCCTGGCGATTATTGGACGGTGTCGAAAATGGCGGATTATCTCTGTATCAGTCCGGGCTATCTTCAGAATATTTACAAAAAGACATTTGGTACCTCTTGCATGGATGATGTCATCAACAGCCGCATTCGAATGGCCAAAGAATACTTAATTCACAGCAATCAGAGCATTGCTGAAATAGCCTCTCTTAGCGGTTATCATAATGTGGAACACTTCTGCAGGCAATTCAAACAAATAACGGGGTATTCGCCAAGAAAATTTCAAAAGCATGCAAATGAATAATTTCCATCCCGGACAGCTATGTCAAAATCGGTTCATCCGAATGAAAGGGCGCTGCGGTTCAGCCTGTTGTTCTTGAAATATTGTTCCACTAGAAACTTCATAATTTCGCTAGGCTGCTCCTTAGAAAACTCGGCCCGATCTGCGAACAGCATCCCATACGGGGCTTCGGGTGTATAGGGCTCCCATTGCGGCAATTCCTCTCCTGTAGCATCTAGTCCGTTCGGGTCTCCCGACTGGATGAAATTCACCCAGTAATTGCACATCTGGCGCGCCAAATCATAATGTTTGCCTACAAATGGTCTCCAGCATTTAGCGAGCGTCTCGAAGAAAAACCAGAGGTCCACCGAGTGAAAAGTGCCAGGGTTATCCCAACCCGGTATTTCAGCATCAAAATTATAGTAATACAGCGGGGTATCGGCACCAGCATCGGCGCTCCCTTGCGCAGCAATTCGAATGGCATATTCAATGCCGCTCACCGAGGCCTTCTTCTTGCACTCTTCGAGGTGATCAGGCTGAACGCTGCAAAGCTCCATAAAGGTATCGGCATCATTGCCAAACAAAGCGATGGCCATTTGCTTGAAGTCGTCAATGGTGTCGACTTGCGGAACGCTGAAAAACTCGGTGGACGTATGACCGAACATTACCGGTACCATCCAGCGCTTGTTTTGAAGAAACAATTCAAACGGGTTACCCAAGCTAAACACTTGATCTGCGACGGTGCCCCAGAATCCATGGTACTCCACCGCCTTGTCGCGGAGATACACCGCATCCAGCTTCCTGGCTTCTGCAAGCGAGGATATACCGAGATACTCAAAAAACTTCACACCGTCCTGTTCCGCTTCTTCCAAGCTGCTCCGAAGAAGCGGCATAAGATTTCCCGGGTATAACGGCGTAAAGATCCCGCTTTGTATAATTGCCCTTTGAAAGAGCCCTTCATTCTGAGGTGAAGTAAGCTGGCTCATGACGCTTCCCCCGCCGGCGGACTGCCCGCCGATGGTGATATTATCCGGGTCGCCGCCGAAAGCTTCAATATTGCTCTTGACCCACCTTGTAGCCGCCTGCTGGTCGAGATTGCCGAAGTTAGCGGGAGCTTCTGGGGCTTCCGCCGTAATGTCGGGATGGGACAAGAACCCAAAGACATTCAAACGATAGTTGATCGTAACCACCACGATGCCCCGTCTAGCCATGCGTTCGCCGTCAAACTCCATTTCGGAAGGATGGCCAACTTGCAGTCCTCCGCCAAAATACCATACATAGACTGGTAGTTTTTCATCTGCACGATTGGCTGGTGTCCATACGTTTAGGTAGAGGCAATTCTCGTCCATCGCAATGTCAGGTTCCACGGCCCACTCCCGGGTATAGATATTATTTTCGTCGATCTCTTGTTTCACCTGCATCGATATCGGCGCGAATTCGAATGCTTTTAATATGCCTTCCCAATCTTGCGCGGGCTGAGGGGCACGCCAGCGGTTTTCGCCCACAGGTGGAGCGGCGAATGGGATTCCTTTGAAGCTTGTAATTCGCGGGTCCGCTGCTGGAAGACCCTGGACCATTCCATTGTTAACCTTTATGACTCTAAGCAATGATAACGACTCCCTTCAATCTAAGTAATCTAGTAAAAGAGAGGAGTATAATTATTCATTCATACCCCTCTTGTTTGAAATGATGAAAGATTTTATTTATTTGCTTGCCAACGCTTCAGCACGCATTTGAACGATTTTTTTAGCTTTTTCCGTATCCGAGGCAACGACATCATTCCAACCCAGACCCACCACATCTGTCTTCATCTTTGCCCACAGCTGGTCGAAATCCCCTTGATTTTTTGCGAAAACCATTTTCCATGATGTGTTTTTTACATAATCCGATATTTGGCTTCGCTTGTTTTTGATATCTGATGAATCAACACCGAAACTTGTATTAATGTTAGGTACAATATCGATCATATTATTTTTCAGGTAGTATTCTGTTGCGTTCGTTGCATTAAATGTACTCTGCCAATCTGTCGTTAAAGTTGTCTTGTTAGCTTCTTTTGTAGAGCTCCAGTAATTATTGTTATAAAACTCTCCTGAATCGGGGTCCTTCACAAAATCGCTCATGATCATACTATTGATCTTGCTTTGGCCATCCTGGTACCCGCCGCCCCCGTATTCCTCTGGAACAGGTGTATTCTCCTGAAATGCCGTTTGACCGACTTGGGTCAGCTTAAACTTGCCGTCTGCTGTCTTTTCGTAGTTGAAGCCTTCAAAACCATTCGTCGTGTAGCGAAGGCCTTCAGGAGACACGAACCAATCCAAGAATTCCATAATTCTGTCGGGTTCCTTGGCTTTTGAACCGACTGCAAATACTCTCCCGCTGCCGTAATAAGCATCGCTGCTTTGAATGATTCGGGTGTCAGCGATCGGAACTGCGACATTCCCATCTCCGTTCATCCCTCTTTCAATCGAGTTGTAAAACCCTCTTTGCCATGAGTACCACAAAAGAAGCACCTGCTTGTTGGTAAGCTTCTCAGCAACCTTGTTCCAGTCCTGGGATGCCGAATCCGGATCGATCAGTCCCATTTGATTTGCAGTAAAATAGAATTGCACAATTTTTTTGTACATACTGTTGTCATCGATGAGCGGAACGATGTCGCCTTTTGCATTCAACTGTATCGTAGAGGTACCATTTGGCTGTTCATAACCGTACCAGTTGCTCAACCAGCGTACATTTTCCATCCCCCCGCCGTCCCAATCCTTCCACAGCGTGATCGGAACGATCAGTTTGCCGTCTGGCGTCTTAGGGTATTCTGCCTGCATCTGCTTCAGTACATTCAGTAGATCGGTCAGATTGTTCAGCTTAGGAGCTCCTACTCCCTTATAGTAATCCCAAGGCAGGATTGGACTGGAGTAAGGCAGTTCTTCTGAAAATGTCGTTGGTGAAGTATCCGCTACAAAAGTCGGCAAACCATAAATCTTGCCTTCCGGATTTACTTTATCAAATCCTCCATTAAAAGGCTTGAAGTGATTGTCCACATATTGTGACAGGTACTTCGTATTCGCAACCCGATCGGTGATATCCATAACAAGACCTACCGGAATCAACTCTTCCAACTGACTATTCTCGATGATCAGAATATCTCCCAGATCACCTGCTGCCGATCTTGTCTTGTATAACTGGTCGCCGGCTACCTGAGGTGCAAGAATGTTCAACGTAATATTAAACTTGTCTTTGAGAAGCTTCCCATACCACCCGGTCTGCTCTCCTTGGTAGTTTGCCGCGTTGCTGAATACGGTAAGGGTTAGCGGCTTGCTGTGATCAATCGTGGTGTGGTTTTGTGGTCCCGATTCATTAGTGCTGGGCTCCGATTTGCTGCAGCCGGCCAATGCTGTTGTCACCATGAATATGCAAGTAAACAACACCACCATCGATTTTTTCACCGCTTTATGACGATTACTCAATGGTAAACCCCCTCAATTCATTTTTTATTATAATGGTGCAGGTTAGCCTTTCACTGCCCCTATCATAATCCCTTTTACAAAAAACCTCTGGAAGATCGGATAAACCAGCAATATAGGCGCAACAACAATAATGGTAACCGTCATACGGATTGATGTTGTCGTTTGCTTGGTTGCCAGAGTTGCCATGGCTGTAGAACCGGCATTTTGAAGATTAACCATGGTAGATAATGAGCTTGCTTGATTAATATAGTTATATAAAATGAACTGCAGGCTATACAATTTGCTGTCAGTGACGAGCAGCAGCGTATCCTGAAAAGAGTTCCATTGATCCACCGCTGCAAATATGGCAACTGTAGCCAATATCGGCTTGCTTATAGGCAATATCACTTTGAAGAAAATGGTCATAACCCCAGCCCCATCGATACTTGCAGCCTGCTGCAATTCCTTAGGCGTTGATTCCACAAAGGTTTTTACAAGAATGATAAAAAACGGGGCTACTATTGTCGGCAAAATGTAGGCCAAAAAATGGTTTGTCAGATGCAAGGAGCGCATGGTGAGATACCACGGAATAATTCCTGCATTAAAAAACATCGTAATTATTGTGAAGCGGTACCAGAACTTTCTCCCCCACATATCCTCCTGAGAAAACATGAATCCCAAAAAGGCTGAAGCCCCGACGGTCAAAGAAGTCCCGATCAGCGTTCTTCCCAAAGATACAACGGCAGCGTTCCATAGTCCCGGAATCTTAAATACATCCAAGTAGTTCTGGAAATGGATTTGCTGCGGGTAGAATACAATATCACCTCTGGCGCTAAGATCATTGGCACTTATTGTATTGATAATGATAGAGTAAAATGGAAAAATACAAATTAGAGCAAACAGCGTATACAAGGTATAAATCAATGATGAGATCAAGATGTCGGTTATGCTGGAATGCTTTTTGTTGTTGTTGTTAACAGTGTTCGCTGCCAGGCCTGCTGCTTTATCGCTCATACCACGCTCTCTCCTCTTATCATTTTTGATAATCCATTCACTGAAAAGAGAAGCACAACACTGACCAAGCTCTTCAGCATGCTGATCGCAACAGAAACGGAATAGCTACCGCCCCCCATGGCTAGGTTGTACACATATAAATCCAGAACCTGTATGCTTTCTTTGTTAAATGCATTTTGAAAAACAAAATATTGCTCCAAGCCGTTATTCAGGAAGCTCGCAATTTGCAGCATTAACAAAACAAAATAGGTTGACATCAGACTTGGTAAAATCACATGCCATATGACCTGCATCCTTGTCGCACCGTCTACACGCGCCGCTTCATAAAGGGATTCATCTATACTCATAATGGCTGCTATATACAGGATGGCTGACCAGCCCAATGTTTTCCATATTGACCACCCCCACATGGTGATCCATACATGTTCAGAGTCTTGAAGGAATAGGATCGGAGAATCGATGAGTCCCAGTTGATTCAAAAGGCCGTTAATGATGCCTTCACTCGATAACATAGAAAAGGCCAGTGAATAGACCAGTACCCAGCTGATAAAGTTTGGCAAGGTCGTTACCGTCTGCACAAACTTCCGGAAACGCAAAGCTTTTATTTCATTCAAAAATATAGCAAATATCATTGGTAGCCATGAGAAGAGCAGGCCCAAGCCGCTCATCCCAAACGTATTTTTGATAACCTGAAGCAATTGGTCTATCTTTACTTGGTTTTCAACTAAGGAACGAAACCACTTGAAACCAACATAAGTGGATTGAGACAAAGGTGTCGGCGGCGTATAGTCAAAGAAGGCATAAACCCAACCATATAGCGGGTAGTATGCAAAGGTAGCAAGTAAACCCATGAAAGGCAGTATGTAGAGAAATTTTTTAATAGATTCACTTCTCATCCTGTATTCTTTTATACGCACCATGTAATCCCCCTATAAATAAAATGTTTGGAAGCGCTTCCAATATTGTAGAAAAGAAATATTTCGCGATGTCCAGGCAACCGGGTAACACTCCCCTATCCGTGCTTCCATTTCCTTTCCAGCCCATACACCTCCGTAAATGCATTGTTTATTATTCAATTAATTACCAACTTTCTAATAAATAGTAAATTACCAGCAGCCTAAAAACAATGATCTATACTCACGTATAATTGATATATTCTGCGATGGAGTGATTGTAAATTTGATAGCCTACGATACTTCCAAGAAATTCTTAATGTGCAATAAAACCTACTTTTCAACATTTAGGATCCATCATATTAGTTGTTATGTAAAACAAGTACAGTACTCCTTTTCGTGTAAATGGATGCGAATACTGCTAGCCAGTCTATTTCGTAATCATGACTCGAATTTCCGAACCTTTAACTATACTTTGACGGGTTTGCTGCTCGGTCGGTTTGTACTAAGATAGACTAATTGAACCTAAGAAAGGGGAATCACAATGACAGATGGTCTATCCTTGAACGCAACTGAGAAGCTCGTTGATGTTAACTCGGAGGCTTATCATGAGATGATCGCCCAATCGCTGCTTGACAAAGGCAACAATAAGCGATTGAAAGCCGCCATTGAAAAGGCTAAGAGAGGCGATAACGTTACGATTGCTTTCATTGGCGGCTCCATTACTCATGGAGCTGGAGCAGACCCGCTCCATACGTCCTGCTATGCTCACCAAACATATACCGCTTTTAAAGAGATGTTCGGTAAGGACGGAGGTAATCAGATTCGCTTTATTAAAGCTGGCTTAGGCGGTACGCCTTCTGAACTGGGCATGATTCGCTATGAGCGAGATGTCCTGAGAAACGGAACGGTTCAACCGGACATCGTCGTCGTGGAGTTTGCCGTCAATGACGCTGACGACGAGACGAAAGGGATTTGCTACGAGAGTCTCGTACTGAAAATCCTGGCCGCCGCCAATTCGCCTGCCGTCATTCTGCTGTTCAGCGTGTTCGAAAACGATTGGAATCTGCAGGAACAACTTTCTCCTGTAGGCTATCATTATGATCTTCCCATGGTAAGCGTGAAGGATGCAGTTACAAAACAATTTCAAAAGTCGAAGGACGAGGGCAACATCATTTCCAAGTCGCAATTTTTTAGCGACATCTATCATCCGACAAATATGGGACATCTCATCATGGCCGACTGCTTGCGCTCGCTATTCATGGAGACCGATCGTTGCGCACCTAATCAAGAGGAAATCGTCCTCGACAAACCACCGATGTTCGGCAACGATTTCGCCGAAGTTCGTTTGCTGGATAGAGACAATGGTTCTAGTGTAGCAAAGATTACGGAAGGCAGTTTCTACGCATCCGATACCGAACTCCAATTCGCGGAGATGGATGATCATCCATACGGCACAGCCCAATTCCCCGACAACTGGATGCATACATCTGAATCCGGCAGCGACAGCTTCACGATGACGATTCACTGCAAAAGCCTGCTTCTCATTTATAAAAATTCCGGAAGCAACGACTTCGGAAACGCCGATATTTGGGTTGACGGCAAGCTTGTGAAGGTGGCGGAGTCCCAAACCGTCAAGTGGACGCGTTGCCACGCCCTCATTTTATTTCGGGAGCAGCAATCGAAAGAGCATACAGTAGAAATCAGAATGGCGTCAGAGCATGAGAGCAAGCGATTTACAATTCTTGGTTTCGGCTTCACACAATAGTCACTCGCAGCTCATTTTGCATTGAGAATTTCTTATTACTGATCTTTTCACCTGCATATTCAAAAAAGCATATTTAGGGAATCGCCTACATCATATAAGCGACATTTCTATATATAATAAATGACCATACAACATGAAAGCCCTTCTAGCCCTGATATAACCGGGCAGAAGGGCTTTCATGTTGTATCGAATCGCATGATCACCTAAGCAAAGAAAGCTTTACGATATTCTTGCTTTTAAACGTTTATGCTATCTGCTGACCAACTTGTGGTACGATCCTTTCGGCAGTTGTTCCTTGTCGAACAGCAATGGCCAATTTTTGCGCCCTCTGACTGGGAAGTTGTCCAACCAAGTATAATCGTCCGCGGCCCCCCAGAACGTCACGCTCGTCAGCACATTGCTATATTCGCAGAACAGCTGGAATAACTCGGAATACCTATCCTCCTGAAGACTCATCATCTCGGAAGTAGGCGATATCAGATCGGTTCGCTTATCTTCAAACTCGAACACCGACACGTCCATCTCCGTGATATGCAGTTTGAGCCCCAGCGAAGCATAACGTTCAATTGCAGTTCGGATATCGTGCAGTGACGGATGGGATAGATTCCAATGCGCTTGCAGTCCGATACCATGAATTGGCACGCCCTTCTCCTTCAGAGATTTTACCAGTCTATAAATTTTTTCCCTCTTCTCAGGTACGGACTCGTTATAATCGTTATAGAACAACAGCGCTTCGGGATCGGCTTCATGCGCATATTCGAACGCCTTGGAAATGAATTCCTCACCCACGATGTCGAGCCATTTGGACGAACGAAGTTGTTCTTCGCTACTATCAGATATGGCTTCATTCACGACATCCCATGCATAAATTTGACCCTTATAACGCCCAACCACTGTATTGATGTGGGCTTTCATTCGCTCCAACAGCGTATCGCGATCAACTAGACCTCCAGTCTCATTCTCGAACACCCAAGCAGGCGTTTGATTATGCCAGACCAGCGTATGCCCTCTTACTTGCATTCCGTTTACTTTCGCGAAATTCATTATTCGATCCGCATCCTCGAAAGTATATTGGTGTTCTGCAGGATGCAAACGCTCGAACTTCATCTCATTTTCAGCCGTTACACTATTGAAATGATAAGCCAACAACTCGCGTTGTGTGACCAGCGTCTTCATATTTACAGCTGCACCAATTAAAAACTGCTGACTAAACGATTTATGAAGTTTTAAAGATCCTTCATATCGGGAATTGTCCATTTCTCCGATCGCCTCCTCTTCATGTATAGGTTGACTTTAAACTTAATTTGATTGCCGATTTAGAAGAATATAGCGTTTTCCAGGTAATATGGGAAAAGCTTTTATTGTTCGTATGGATAATTTGTTACTTTGATTCATAATCGAACCAGTCAAAATGGGCAAGCGACTCCGATTTGGCGCCATTTCCGGTCGCATACAAGGCGAAGAGCACGCCAGTAAATCCGCCAGCCACTTCCGTTGCAAGAAGAGAGGTCTCTCCATGGCCGAACCAGAATGGTTCTCCGTTGCCATCAGAAAATCCGAAAGCATACAGGTCGCGATTTGCGCTCACATGAAGCACGATAGAATCGAACGGCCACGGCGCCTCGTTCTCGATCTTCCACAAGCTGCCAAGCTTTCTACGGAAAATTACTTTGCACACGCCAGCAATACGAGTCACAGCAATCTCATAATGGAAGCGATCGTTCATATAAACGGTAATGCCCGCTTCCTCTCCGTCACGCTCAGGTGCAAATTCCATATGTGTAGACACGCTGCAATCGAAATGCTGTTGTCTTCTCGCTAGAAATGCAGGCGCTCCGATTTCATTCAACGTCGTCTCGTTGCCCTGCAGCGTTAGACAACTATCCTTCTCGCTAAGGGACCAGTTATCCGGGTTGGGTGAACGCATAAAATTCCAATACGGTGCAAGCGCCGCCGCATCGAAGTTGTCCCGAACTGGGGCAGCGGCTACAGGCAGCAACGGAAGATTGCCTGCCGGCATCGTCTCGCTGACCGTTCCGTTATCGCCAATGATCGGCCAACCCTCTTCCGTCCATGTGACGGGAGAAAGAAACGTCTCTCTGCCGAGATGGTGTTTATTCGGATAGCCATGCGGCCTGATGCCAAGAAATACAGCCCACCAGTCTCCGTCCGGCGTTTGAACGAGGTCTGCGTGTCCCGTTGCATGAATCGTTTTTGACTGGCTGCGATGGGTTAAGATTGGATTGTGCGGACAGCTTGCGAAAGGTCCATTCGGACGTTCGCTTCTAGCGATCGTTTCCATATGGCCGTATTCGGTGCCGCCTTCGGCAATCATTAAATAGTACCAACTGCCGACACGATAAATATGCGGTGCTTCCGGGTACTGGCCTCCTGTTCCCGTCCAGAGGAAAGCAGGATCAGTCAGCCTTTTGCCGGTTTTCGGATCAATCTTGCTTTGATAGATGCCAGGCCCCTGATCCCCGTGAGCAGAGGAAGTGAAATACAATGTTCCATCCTCATCGAAGAACAAATCTGGGTCTATGCCGGGATGGTCGACGAATATCGGATTCGACCATTCCCCGCGCGGATCATTCGTATGTACGAAGAAGTTACCGCCGGCGGTAACGTTCGTCGTCACCATATAGAACGTTCCGTTATGCTCACGGATCGTAGGCGCGAATATGCCGCCGGAGCTTGGTGCACGGCTTAGATCGAGCTGCTCGGTCCTTGTCAAAACGTGACCGAGCTGCGTCCAATTCACAAGATCCTTGCTGTGGAACAGCGGAACACCCGGAAAATACTCGAAGGAACTCGTTACGAGATAATAATCATCGCCAAAGCGACAGACGCTTGGGTCCGGATGAAAACCGCTTATAACCGGATTGTTATAATTCAAGCAAGCGCACTCTCCTTATCGTTGCGAAATTAGTTAAATCAGACTCACATAGCGGAAGTAATCGAAATCAACGAAACCGCCAGCTTGCTTCGTGGCGTAATTGTACAGCCCGAATCGGTAGCCCATAAAGTGTTCAAGCCTATATTGCATATGAAACGGATCTCCGATCACAACCCAATTCACTCCGTCCGAGGAATAGCGGAACCAGGCAATATCCTCGCGATCGCCATTATCGAACTGGCACTCTATTTGCAAATAGATTTGGTCGCCCTCATACTTTACGCGTTCAACTGTGATTTCGCCTTGACCGTCGTCCACTCTGCCATTGACGCACATTGCTACGTAAAAATCGCCGTTGTCATCGACCTGAATACCGACCGAGCCGAAAGCATATTGCAGCGACACTAACCCTGCACGGTCGCCCGGTTTCATAGCCTTGATGTCCATAAACGTTGTACCGACACATGCCGGACCTTCTGTACGCTGTGTTAACGTATTGCGGGCAAATTCTACGCTATTCGTGATATGACCCGTCGTTAGGCGCAAGCAGCCCGGTCGCTCCGTTACCGACCATTTACCATTGTCGGGATTATGATTCCATTGCCAATGAAGCGCTAGACGATTCTCCCCGTAATCAAACTCATCACTGATGACAAGCGGCTTTGTCTCCGAGCTGGGCAGCTTCACTTCGAACGTCTTAGGCGCTTTGCCCTGTTGCCCCAGAACTGGCCAGTCATTATCCCAAACGACCGGCAGAACGCATGGAATACGGCCAACGGCCCCGTGATCCTGGAACAGTACCGCATACCAATCCCCTTCTGACGTATCAAAAATGCCACCTTGTGCGATGCCATTGTTGCGATAATCCATTTGATCATCGAGTACTAGCTTGTGCTCGTATGGACCGAGCAGATCACGTGAACGATAGCATAGCTGTCTGCGGCGCTTGTTACCTGCATTTGGCCAATCGATGAAGAATAAATAATAATAACCATTGATTTTGTAGGCATGGCAGCCCTCGGCACGAAGCATAATTCCGTCTCGTTCCGTCTCGAGCAGCAATTGATTGATGCCGTCCGGCTTCAGAGCAGTTGCTTTCTCAGACAGCTCTGTAATTCGAATATCGCCATTGCCGTGGAAGACGAACACACGGCCATCGTCGTCGAACAGTATGCTCGGATCATGGTGAAGTCCTTGAATAACGCTTCGTTCCCATTTCCCGTTCTCGATATCCTCAGTCGTATACACATAGAACTGATTCATATCCAGACTCGAGAAACACACATAAAAGATACCGTCGCGATAGCGTAAGCTGGCAGCCCATGATCCCTTGCCGTAAATGCCTTTACCGTCAAGCAAATTGTGCGCGTCATTATCCTCGAACGTCTCGTATACGTAATTAACAAGCTCCCAATTCTGCAGGTTTTCGGACTTCATAATCGGACAGCCTGGCATCGAATGCATGCTTGTACTTACCATATAGAAGGTCGATCCTACACGGATCACGCTCGGATCCGGAACGTCTGCCCAGATGACCGGGTTCGTTATTGTCGTATTGTTCATCGCTAGCTCCTCCTAGTAAGGCTGGATTAGTCCATCATCCAACCAGTCTAGCCTGTATGCGCCTCGGCAACAACCCGTCTATCTATAGGTTTTCCTACACAAATTATAGGCGGTACTTTTTATACTTTTATGGTCGTGCTTGCCCAGATGGATCGACGACGGCCCAGAATGCCGGCTTCGCGTGGAGCTGCTTGTCGAACAGGAATGGCGCGTTGGTACGCGTCACCGGGAAGCTGTTCAACCACGTATGGTCGTCCGCGATGCCCCAGAATACGACGCCGCTAAGAATGTCCTTATTGTTTCTGAAAGCCTCAAACAGCTCGCGATATCGATCCGCCTGCTTCTGCAGCAGGTCAACCGGTATATCGCTGCCAACATCGCTGCGATCGTTCCATGCGTAGAGACTCATATCCAGCTCGGTAACGAGATTATCAAGACCTAGCTCAGCAAACTTCTTCATCGATTCGATAATAGAATTCACCGTCGGCCCGAATAGGTCGATATGGGTCTGATGACCGACACCATCGATCGGTACGCCTTTATCCAGCATTTCCTTCACAAGCTCATACAATCGGTCTCGCTTCGCCGGATTGTCCGTTCCGTAATCATTAATGTACAGCTTTGCCTCGGCTCCGCCCGCTTCGCGTGCCGCTCGGAATGCCGTCTCGATAAAGTCTGTACCCGTTATCTTATACCATTCGCTAGCTCGCATCCCGTCCGGATCGGCTGGCTCTATTACTTCATTGACAACGTCCCATGATTGGATATCGTCCTTGTATCGTTCGACAATTGTGCGGACATGCGTATCGACTCGCTGCAGCAGCAGCTTTTTGTTCGCTTCGCGCT
Source organism: Paenibacillus sp. 01T424 (assembly GCF_056398745.1). Lineage (NCBI taxonomy): Bacteria > Bacillati > Bacillota > Bacilli > Caryophanales > Paenibacillaceae > Paenibacillus > Paenibacillus sp. 01T424. Next base: position 42,691 of record NZ_JBFTPZ010000001.1, read on the forward strand.
TAGCCACGTCTGTCTCCTCAACCATCGGCTTGCCCTCCGCATCCTTAAAAAACCAAGCGCCGACCTGACTATGCCAAAGCAAGGTATGGAAGCGCACCTCCATGTTGTTTTCTTTCGCGAACGCTACGATTCGATCCGCATTCCCCCAATTGAATTTACCTTCCGTAGGTTGAATCGCATCGGGCTTCATCACGTTCTCCGCAACAAGCCAATTCACGTGCTTCTTGAGCATCTCTGCCTTTAGGCCCTCCATCTGGGCCGGCTCGATGGCAGCTCCGATCGGGAAGTAATCAGCGAATGTCTCCGCAAGCGATGGAATATCCTGCTCAACCGATGGTTCCGGCGTCGGAGTTGGCTTCAAGGTTGGAGCCGGAGTCGCTTCAATCGTGCTTGTAGGCTGGCCATCTTCAGTATTGACGCTGCCAGCAGGTGCTTCCGTCTGAAGCGCAGCCGTTTCATTCACTGATTCCGCTTGATGCTTATTGAGAATAAGCACAGCAACAACCGCAATTAAGGTGACAGCAGCTATAATGCTGTATATTAGCTTGTTTCTTTTTTGACTCAATTCGTTTGCCCGCCTTTCAAACGTAATCTTGTTTTGCACACCAAACCTCTAAGCAGCAATAAGCGCCCTGCGGGCAGCTGACCGAAGTAGCTGGCCCCCCCCAAGGCGCTATACATGCGTCAGTACTTTTCTTAACCGACGATTCCAGTACGCTCGATACTTTCGACGAAGTATCTTTGAACGAACAAATAAAGAATAACGAGCGGCAGAATCGCAAGCAAAATACCGGTATCCTGCACCATGCTCATGAAGAACGGGTCTTTGTTGGTCGTTGCGCCGCCTTCTAGCAAAATTTGCAAGTTGTAAGGAAGGGACGACAACTGCGTGGACATCACTTTGCTCGACGTCAGATAGGTTGTCGTGAAGAAACTATCATTCCACTGCCACACAAAGGAGAAGAGCAATACGGTAACAATCGACGGAATCGCATTTGGCAGCATGATGCGAAGGAACGTCGAGCCAACGCCCGCCCCGTCGATGTATGCCGCTTCTTCCACCTCCTTCGGAATACCACGGAAAAACTGACGGAAGATGAAGATGTACAGCCCCGCCTTCAACGAATTCGCCGTAAGGGAAGTTAGAATAAACGGCCAGTAAGAATTAAGCAAATTCAAGGACTTTCCGCCGGTTAGCAGCGGGATCACGCCTAGAAGCGTAAAGTCCTTCAAGTTCATATAGATCGGAATTAGGATGGTCGTAGGCGGAACCAAGATGGTTAATATAACGCCAGCGAACAGCAGATTGCTTCCTTTGAACTTCAACCTGGCGAACGCATAACCTGCGAACGCGCAGGATGCGGCGGTCATGATCGTCGTCATGCTAGATAGCACAAATGTATTTGCCAGCGTTTCCCAATAATCCATAATGGAGATCGCTTGCTTGAAATTGTCGAGCGTAAAGTGCTCTGGAATAAACACGACGATCGGCGAATACAGGTCCGCCTTGTCTTTGATCGCCGTCGAAATTTTTTGAATAATGGGATACAAGATAACGAACGACAATCCGATAATCAGCACGAGCCGAACGATCGTCCACAGCCCTCGCTTCCAGCTTTCCAACGATAACAATCGGGCCAATATCAACGTTTTCACTCTCCTTCTATTCCTGGTAGAAGACCCGCTTGGATATGAAGTATGCACTAACTAATAGAATGATCATGATGACCAGGAAGTAGATCCACGCCATCGCCGAGCTAAGCCCGAAATTAAAGGTGGTAAAGCCGGTTTCTTTGATTAGCGTCGTCATGTTGTTCCTGGAGAAAGAGTCGATAATCGTATAAATGACGTTTACGAGTATGAGCGGACTGACCATCGGAAACGTGATTTTCCAGAATGCCTCATACCCCGTTGCCCCTTCGATTTTGGAGGCCTCATACAGCTGCGGCGAGATGGTCTGAATCCCAGCTAGGAAAATAAGAATTTGCACGCCGGATTGACTGACGATTTGATAAATCCTTTGGACAGCATCCATCAGGTACAAAACAATATCTTCATTGACTCCGGATCGCAACATGATGTTCGCCAACTCTATCGTACCGCTCGAAAATACGCCCCCGTTCGCATTTTGTTCATTGATCGCTTGCACCAGACTTGATGCCTCCAAAGTCGCAATGACGCCGGAAGCAAGTATAACTGGAAGGAAAAAGATCGATCTTGCCAGTGCTCTCCCGACGAACTTTTGATTCAGCAGCACAGCCAGAAACAAGCTGAAAATAACGATAAGCGGAACGTTTACGACCATATTAACGACCGATTCCGTCAATATTCGATTAAAGCTCGTATTGACCGTGAGCGCTTCAATATAGTTCGCGAATCCGATATACTTCATAGTCATTCCGTTCGCATTGGCCTTAATCGAGCTTAAGCTGTATTGCAGTGAAGTCAATAAAGGAATAAAAAAGAAAAATAGAAATCCAAGCAGCCAGGGCAGCACGTAGAGAAAGCCCCACAAAGCCTTCTGCTCGTTGTACGTTCTTGATCTGAATACCAGCTTCGTTATCGTTTTCAAGATTGCTCACCACCCGTCACATAGCCCTCGGCCTCTATCGTCATCCCGTTTACTGTTGCATTCGTCGCATTGTAGTTAACGATGACGTACGTCCCGCTTTCATAGACGGTTTTGAACAGGCCTTCGGCTAGCTTCTCGTGCGCTACGATACGCTCATTGTGAACTTTACCCAATACGCCGTTCACTTCAGCATATATGGATGCAGCCTGCTCCAGCCACTGCTCGTAATTGACGGCATATAGATTGCTGAATTCCGTATCCTTAACCTTATAATTCGGCGCGTGGATCCATTCGAAGTATACGCCGGAGCCATACTCGAGACATTTCAGAATGTATTGCCTTACGTTCGTGTAGCTGGTCAAATTAAATGGCGATCCCGTGTAATCGATACTTCCGCGAATCACCATTTGGAAAAATGGAATTTCTTGATCCTCAAGCTTATAGCGGCTATTCGTTAAAGGTGCGTTTGTAATATCTGATAAGTAAGGCAGTGCGTAAGCATTGCCGCCCTCGGCCAAAATATTCAAGTTTGCTTCACGAATTTTGTTCAACGCCTGAGTAGAAATATCTTCCGACTCTGTACGGTCGATTTGTTTGTTTTTGCGGAAATCGCTATTCAACTTGTCGCCCATATCACGAAGCGAAATCCCGTCCGTATCGAAACCTTCCATGTCCTTTAGAATAGCATCCACGTAAGTACCGACACGCCTCGGCGATACGACATAGGATGGGGACTTCGAGCGGTCTCGTCGCCCTAGCGCAAGGTCAAGAGGATAGAATGACGAAGGCACGCCACGCAGAGAACGCGACGCTTCCTCCTTCTCGTCGAATCCCTTCCCCGTATGCGCGGTTAGAATGGCTACGTCCGGATAGAGGTCTACGCCCTGCTCCTTCGCGAACATCGCCAAGCTGCGCAAGCCTTTTGCACCGCCAATCGCATTGTCTACCGACAGGTCATCGGGTACTTTATGATCGAGTCCGCCGTTGAACCAACCGGCATATCGAATCTTAATATTGGCGATGCCGAGCTTCTTCATTTCGCTAATCATTTCCTGCGTCTGCTTGAAAGTGGTAAGCGGCTCGAGCGTCATGTACGGGACGCCGACGAAATGCTTCTGTTTCGCAATGCTTCCCACGACCTGAACGTAGAACGGAAGCTCACTATCCCCGCTCCCCTTCTTCGGAGCCGGTAATCCGTCCTGGCGCTCCAAATATTGACGATAATACTCGGCCATGCCCTGATACGATGCTGACTCGCCCGTAAGGAAGGCATAACGCACCGTAAAATCACTTTTCATCGGTTGTTCCTGGAATTTCGGCAATGTTCGCTCCGATCCGTTCGCCTGGAGCGTAAGCTCCCCTTTGTTCGTAACGTTGAAGGTCGGATAAACATAATTGTAACTGTTCAATTTGCCGCTGATATCCGCATTGATCGTCGCAACAGGCGCGCCTTCTTCGATAATGCCAAGAAATGCGTTGCCGTCCCTGATCATGCCGAAAACCGGCAGCCTAACGGTTTGTTCGTTAACAGCGTTCTCGACCCTCTCCATTGCCTGGTCATTACCGTATACCGCCTGCTGGTACGCAGGGTACTTCGTCTTGCCGTTATTGAACGAGATGAGAGCGCCGGAGCCGTCCGGAACGAAGATCGAGCCTTTCTCCTTACTCCCCGCTGCGCCAAAGAAGCTTAGCATTGAGACGTTGCTGACCGGATACTCGCTAGGAGACTGAATTTCCTTTGATGGCACCCTAACAACAAGGCAGTCCGCATCGAGCTTATACTCGATGGAAGCGAGGAAAATTCTCGGTGCAGGCGAATCTTGCGAAAAATTCAGTTCAGCCATATCCTTCTCCAGATCCTCTTGCGTATAGCCGGCATCCTCGAATGCTTTGAACGCGCGATCAAGCTGAAGACCGTTCAGCGCTTGGTCATTCCGAGCATAGACCGCTTTATCCTCATTTTTTGTATAACCAATACGCAAAGCACGTTGACCTGCCTTATCCAGCTTGCCCGACAACTCATCAAAACGAGTCATACTTAACATGAGAGGCAGATCCATGGCAGATCTCTCGGCTTTACCGAATTTATAGGTTACTTTGACTCCGCTATCAATCGTTTCATATTTAACCTGTTCGTACAAGGCGCTGTCCAGGAACGTATTAATCGAATTGACCTGTCCGAAGCTGTTATAGTAATCTATTTTCAATTGCGAGGACAGCAAACCCTTATTCACCCCGGTTGCGACAGGATCAGCCTCCGCTTCGAGGGGATTGCTATGCCATACTTCGCCTCCGCTTTTGTTAAGCACGGCAATAGCGCCCGTCTCCTCGTTGATGAACAGCCTAAGCCGCTCATTCTCGGCGATTCCCTTCATATCGGCGAGACGCGCATCCGTGAACGAAGCGTTAAGCGCCTTTCCTTGCACGAATGCCGCCTCTAGCTGCTGCGCGTCTTCCGCTTGGTTTGCGGTACCCGAGCTGGAACAGCCGGCGACCAGCAGTCCGGTTGCGAGAAACGCGGACAAGATGGCATTTCTGGCCATACGCATCTAACGTTCCTCCTTTCCTAATTCCTCAAGGTGATTTCTTGATATAAGATCGTGATGAAGGTAATAATTTGTTGAATCAAGCTAAAAAACAATAAGCAGAGAAACGCCATGAACCCAATGGCAATCAGCGAGAGCATAATCGTTACGATTGTTTTGCTTGGTGTGAATTGATGAACGGTCATATTTCCAACGAACAGAAGATATACCGACCATAGAACGGCAAAGCTGTTGCAAAAATAATAAAACGTTGTCTCTTGCATGGAAATGACATTGCTTAGCCAAATCCACGGGAAGTTGACAATAACCAAAGGCAGTAGTGCGAAGCAGGTGGATGTGAAGATATCCACGAATTTACCTTCACCATCCATTAGAGTCGTAAGCGACCAATTCGCTACACACCAGAATAAGACCGGTACGAGAACATAAGTGATCTCCATTAAGCTGTTCATGTATTCAGGATTGTAGATGTTAACTAGAAACCCGCTGTACTGACTGCTTAGTACGTTAGTCAAGATAAGCATCAGCAGAATCCCGAACGACAAGATCAAGTTCAGCTTCTTGTTTTGTTCGTATTTCAGCTCCCAATAACCGTTAAAGGGATGCATGATAACATAAAATGGAAATGTAATGTACTCTTTATTCAAACGAAACGCCCCTCTTTCTAGCCTGCTTTTTCCGATAGATCCTTACGGTCAGGGTAACGGCGGCTAATCCGATGACAACCGTCATAACGGTGCTGAAGTTTGCTCTTAGCACTTCCTTGCGGTAAAGGAGAAACGCCTTGGAATAGTTGGGTTGATCAAGGCTTTGCTTGAAGTAACGCATCGCATCGTTGTAGTCGCCCTGCCTCAGAATCGCCTTGCCGATGCCGGAATAAGCGAAATCCAAATTCGTGTTCATATTAATAGTCTGCTCATAGAGCTGAAGCGCCTTGTCTTCCTCGCCCCGGTAATAGCTTCTGACGGCTTCATTCAACGTCCGGCCGTACTCCGTCGTCTGGAACAACGTCATTTCACCGAACGCCTTGTCCAGAACGAGGAAATCGTCCCCAACCCGTTCAATGGCAACCGGCGTGTTGAACTCGCCGATCCGATTGCCCATGCCTCCGAACACGTACATGAATTGCCCGTCTCCGTTATAAGTGAAAATCCGACCTCTCTTCGAATCAAGAACCGAGTAGATTTCACTGTCCGTAATATCGACGTCTATAAGTCTGGAAGGTCCAAGATCGCTCGTAAAGTTTATATCACCCTGCGGTTTGTAAAAACCGGTTCTTCGCAAAATATCATTGCCTTGGGCGTTCAGCTTACGAATGGTGTCACCCGAATCACCGCTGGTCGCGTAAATGAAGCCTTCGTCATTAATGTCCATATTGGTAAACTCCGTTGGCGTGAACATCACCATTTGGCTGCGCTGCGCCTTCGTCGATAGCCGCTTCCAGAACAGCTCCACTGGATCTACCCAGACACGGTTCGCGCCGATGTAAGAAGTGAACGCACCCTCCGCGCTAAATTCCATCAGCCCGTCGAACACACCTATCGCCATGACATAGATGCGCTGCGCTTTATCCATGACGACCCGCACCGGTTGAAAATTGAAGTTGACCGGCAGCAGATCGGATTCAGGCTTCTCTACGATTTGCGCCAAACGGCCTTTCTCATCCAAATGAACGACCCGTTTGTTTCCTGTATCGGCGATCAGCACATGCTTCTGCTCGGTTACGAAGATACCTTGAGGATTCAGAAATGTATCGGTTACTCCGGCGTTATCGAAGGTGTCGATGATGGTCTTCTGATGATAATTGATGTCCAAAACGACAATCCGATTATTGCCGGAATCGAGTACATATATTTCATTGTCCGCCGTCACGTACAGATCACTTGGATCTTTAAACGCACCTACACCAAGCGAAGTGCCGGTCATTAGAGTCGTCGCTTCATAAGCGGAAGGAGATACGACAGTCTCTCCCCAGACGGAATAGTTGTAAGAATCGCCACTCGCAGCAGAAGCAAGCGTTCCTCCCGTGCTTATGCCAATTAAGCAGCATATGGCCGCAAGGAGATAAGCTCTTCGTTTGTTTTTACTCTTCAACATCGTGCAAGTCTCCCTTCTACTCTTTCATCCCGGAAGTCGCCATCGTCTGAATGACGCTGCTCTGGGAGATAACAAAGAGCGTGATCGGAACAACCATCAAGATGAGCGCGACGGCCGCTCCGACGCCCGCGCGCGCGATTCCACCTAGCGTAATCTGTCCCAGTGCGTAATGAAGCGTCTTCAGGTTCTCACTGTAGATGAAGCTGCCTCCGTCTGTTCCCCATAGCATAGGAAACTGCAAAATCATAAGCGTGAGCCACGCTGGCTTCACGTTCGGCATCACAATGCTCCAATAGATCCGGTACTCGCTCGCTCCATCAATCTTGGCGGCTTCCAGCAAAGCCGTCGGAAGCTGCTCCATGAATTGCTTCATTAGAAATAGGCCTAATGGAAAAGCGAGCGATGGAACGATAATTGATGCATGTGTATTGATCCAACCGAGCCAAGACATTACCATATAGTTTGGAATCGCTGTGACATGACCCGAGAACATCAGCGACAGAACGACGATCGAGAAGAGCGTCTTCGAACCGAGGAACTGATATTTAGCCAGCGGATACGCCGCAGCGGAAGCCAGCAAAATATGTCCTACCGTCCCGATGAGAGTGATAAGCACTGTATTGGCAATGTAACGCGATAACGGTACCCATGAATTGCCCATCAAGGCAATCAGGTCATAGAAGTTATCCAATGTTGGATTATTCACAAAGAATCGCGGTGGGAATATAAATAATTCGTCCAGCGGCTTGAAGGCGTTGTTCACTGCATAAAGCAGAGGCAGCACCATAAAAGCTCCGAACACGGCGAGAAACGCGAACAAGATGAAGCTAACCGTAAACGAACGGTTCAGACGCTTCGTTGTCCGAAATACGGTCATCATTTTAACGACCAACGTTACTCACCTACCTTTCTGAGCAGTTTTTGCGTCAATTTGTTAGTCCCGATCATAATACCGAACAAAACGGTCGCAATCGCCGAGGCATAACCCATCTCGAATCGAATCGTGCCGTAATCCATCAGGTGGGTTACAATCGTGTGCGCCGCATAGTTGACGCTCGGGAAACCCGCGAGCGCGATCGTAATATCGGCCACCGCGAGAGATCCCGTAATTTGCAAAACGGCGCCGAACAGCAACTGCGGCCTCATCGAAGGCAGCGTAATGAACCATAGCTCCTGCCAGCGGTTTTTTATTCCGTCCACGACACCCGCTTCTATCAGCGTCCGATCAATCGTTTGCAGTCCTGCTATAAAGGCAAGGAAGCTTGTGCCTAAGCTGAGCCATAGCTGCACGATCATGACAATCATAAGAATGTATTTTTCATTAGTCAGCCATTGGATCGGCTCCAGAATAAATCCGAATTTAATCAGGAATCCGTTCAAATAACCATAGCGGTCGCCCGAAAATACAATCAGCCAGATAAAAAACACGTTTCCAGAAATCGCCGGCGCATAGAAGATCAAAGTCATAACCGCCCGTATCTTAGGCGACAGCTCGTTAATAACCCACGCAAAGAAAAAGCAGGCGATATAGCTGACCGGACCGGTAATGATTGCGAAGATGAATGTGTTCTTCAATGCAATCATGAAGATGTCGTCATTCAGAAATAATCTAGAGTAGTTCTGCCATCCGACAAACCGCGGAAATTCGAGCATGTTGAAGTAAAAAAAGCTAAGTATGAGTGAGAATACGACCGGAATGACCGTAAAGGTAAAGAAAATAAGCATGTATGGGCTCATCAGAAGGTAATAATGCTTATTTTTTTTCAGTTCCGTCCATACATGGGACATCTTCGATTTTTTCTTCGGATGGATAAGATTAGATACGGCTTGACTGGTTGTTTCGGCTTGCAATGAACTCCACCCCCAAACAATTACGGTAAATTAAATTCTTTCCGCTTAATCTCGATTTCATCGTTAATGTAGAGCACATAATCGTTAAGCGCTTCCCTAGAATTCTCGTTCGCGTTGACGACTCTGCGGAAGGCGTTGTCCAGATGCCGGCCGGTGAAATAACCGCCCGGCACTTGAGGTATGCCTTCAACCCACTCCCACTGACTGGACAGATTGTTGTAATCCTTGATTGGCCAAGGCAATTCTGCAAGTGCTTCTACGTTAGCAGTTGGATAACGTGCAGCTTCGCCCATTAAACCTTCCATCTCTCTACCGTAAGCAATTTGCGTATCCTTGCTGGTCCACCATTTCATAAATTCCCAGGACGCTTCCTTATTATCGGCATTCTCCATCATCATAACGCCAGTCGTATGACTGGCTACCGCATGATTAACGGTTCCGTTATCTTGCTCCGTACCAGGAACGAGTGTGAACTCCCACAGCCCTTTAATCTCAGGCGCGAGCACCGTCAGCATGTTATATGTTGTATAGTCCGCAATGCCGATTGGCATCTCGCCCGTACGGAATCGGTTCGGGAAGTCTGCCAATACCGGGAATTTGTAGTTCGTATAAAATTGCGTCCACTTCTTAAACATTTCCATAGATAAATCCGTATCAAGCGCACTCTTCTTATCGTCATCACGATAGAATTCGCCGCCATTCTGATAAAGCAGCATAGAGAAGGTCGCATTCGGTACGAGACTTGCGTTCGTAGCCTCGATTGGCAGCCAGAACTCCATGTTGTGCTTCTGGAGGACGGAAATCATGTTGTAAATATCCTGCCATGTCTTTGGCGGCGCAAGCCCTAGCTCCTCAAGAATATCCTTCCGATAGAACAGCATCGGGAACGACTGCTGCTCAGGCAGTGCATAAACGCCTTGATCGTACTTGTAAGGCGTAAGTCCACTGTCATGGAAACGCGAGGCTACATCATCGAAATCACTAAACTGGGTCAAGTCTGTCGCAGCATCCCGCATCGCATAGTTCACGGGAATGTCCTCACCGATTTGCATGGCAACGTCAGGTCCCTCGTCTGCCAGTGTTGCCGGAAGCAAGATGTTCCCCGGTACAAGCCTTAAATCTATCGCGATATTCGACTCCGGCGTGAAGGAATCGTCGATTAAGCTCTTAAGCACCTGTGCTTGATCCCGCCCCGTTGTAATCCACACCGTTATTTTACGGTCCTGCTCTCCTCCCGTATTGCCGATGCTGTCATAGTCCTCGGTGTAAGAAGCAAAGTACGCACCAAGCTCATGCTTCATCTCTTGAAAAAAAGTCGCTCCCGCTCTCGGAAGCTTCTTGTCTGGAGAGGACACAATGAGATAGTCCAGCTTAATCGGTTGCTCGCGAACCGTGAGAATCCACGTGCCTAATCCCCCGACATTCGTTTTAAATGCGGTTAAGCGATTGCCAACCGTTTCCGGATTTTTGATCATTTCCTTTAATTGACCAACCATGGTATGAAGAACGGCTACTTTGTCGCTCCGCTCTCCTGTCGATTTCTCTAAATAATCGGCTACGTTCTGTATGATTACGGCTTGCTCTTCGAATGTCTTAACCATGTCCGGTATCCGCTTCCCTAATTGGTAATCACGGAACGGATCGGGCGTATTTGACGTTATCATCAATATTTTCCGATACATCTCATTAAGCTGCAGCACGCTGGATTCAATCGTTCGAATGAGCGGGGCGATATCGCCGAGTGAAACTTCCATTCGAATGCGATGCGTTCCCTTGGACAAATGGAACAAATACGGCTCTTCTTCATCGCCCAGTACGTTCATCTCCCAATCCATGTTGAAATTAAAGCGTAAGCGCTTCATTTCCAGGAAAGGAGTCTCTCCGTCGATCGTGAGGCTTCGAGTGGCGTATATGCCGCGCAGTGTATCCTGCTTTTGCTTTAACGCGATCTGATATAAGCCGTCTTCTGGGGCCTCAAACTCCCACTCGATCCACTGTCCAGGAAGCTTCCAGTTCGTTCCGCCGATCGTATTGATTCGAAGCTTCGACACATTGTAAGGGATGACCGTCGGACTCGATCGGTCCGCCAGCGGATATAACGTAGGAGATGATTTGGCGACCGCGTCCTCCGCTTGTATTTCAAGGTATTGATCCGATACTGCCTTGATTCCTTTGGTCTCATACTCTTTCTTCATATCCTCATACGAATACAAAACTGGTTCCTGATACAGCTCAATATAATCAATCGCCATCGGTTCCCTTAAGGCCGTCAAGGAAAACGATTGCTGCCCGCTCTCAAAGTAAAAGGAGTAAGGCTCGTCATAATATCCATTTCGATCCGTGAAAATTCCGATTTGCCATGCCGGTTTTTCTACCTGCCTTGGCCTGATTTCATTGCCGCGATCGTCACGCTCGATTTCGTCCTGTCGATTTCCCCAAACTCGATCGAATAATAATATATCCGCTCCCTTAAAAGGGACTTTTTCGTTAATGGCAAACTGCCTTTCGATCGCAGAGCTTTTTCCCTCGATCGGCAAATAATGAATCCTTATGTTGTACAGACCCGCTTGTTTTACCAGTACATCCCACACAATGGAGCCGTTATCCGGAGTGACAACCGCCTTGCCGGACAGTCCTTCTAAATCGTCCGCTATGTCGAACCCTTCTCCAGTCGTTCCCGAGAACTTCTCGCCCTCTATTCGGATGACTTCTTCCGGCCGCCCAGCATTTATGTGGCTAGTCAAATACGCATCATAACTGTCTTCTCCTGCTGATGCCGTAACAGCGTCGAAATCTCCCATGGCCATTACGCGTCTGCTATCCTTCGAATCTGAAGGGTAGAAAGCCCATATAGAAGTTGCCACTATAGTGAGAACGAGTATAATTGCGATGTAGTTCTTCTTTCTGAAGTTCAACTTTTCTCCCTCCTGCAGTAAGAAGTTAAATTCAACAACAGTCCCCATTAGAAATATTTCTAAAATGGGGACTGTCTCTCACACGTTATTACATGTTAAGAACCATACACCGCATCAATCGCCGCTTGGAATACCGGTTTATACTTCTCGACAACTGTAGATACCGATACCCCGCTGTTGATCTCTCCGACAAAGTCCCAGAACTTCAAAGCATCGCCGTACGTACCATGGTCGAATACGATCATGCCAGATCCTACTTGCTTAGCGTTGTTAATGTCATCCTCGTTCGCAAAATTGCTTTCAAGGGACGCTTGACCCGGATAGTCATATTCGGAGTCGATATCGTTGATTTTTTCCCAAATGTAAAGCAGCTGCTCTGGATGCTCCACTGCCTTTGGAATTGTTAGTGCTTGGTATGCGCCTTCGCCGGAATGATATTCCGTTGCGCTTGGTCCTTTAGGGAACGGTACGAAGCCGATATCCGCATCCGGCATATCCGTTTTGAAGCCATTCAGTTCATAAATGGCACCGGCATACATGAGCGTATTTCCTTGACGGAAAAATTGCCCAGGCTCGGTCCAATCTCCACCCTCAGTCGGTCTGTACACTTGTTCGGTTGCGAGTTTCGACAAGAAATTCAATGTTTCCTGCGTTGCTGGATCATCCAGGTTTTGCTTGTCGCCTTTCGTCAGGTGAGCGCCGTTCGAATACATTGCATGCTCGACAACTTGAGAATTTGCAAGCCCCCAAGTATCCAGCTTGCCGTCGTTGTTTGTATCTTTATTGGCTTCTTTCGCTGCTTGAACGAATGTATCCCAATTCCAGTTGTCTTCTTTTACATAATCTTGAAGCGCCTTGATGCCAAGCTGATTCAAGAGCGTCCGATTGTAGAAAATGCCTTGAATCAGGTTGCCCTGGTCTTCTGTGAACGCATAGCCTTTGCCCTCATAAGTAAAGAATTCGCTTGTAGCCTTTTGATTGAACACTTTCGTGTTTTTCGTATACTCGTCGACCGGCCATAGCAAATCTTGCTTGACTAATGTCGGAATCGTATAGTTTCTTCCCAAACGGACGATATCGCCAAGCGGTTCTCCAGCAAGCAAGGATGCTGTTACTTTTTGTTGATATTCGCCGAAGTCGACCGCTACGTATTCCATTTTGAAGTTATGCTTCTTCATCAGTTCATCGAGGTTTTTCTTGCGTTGTATGTTATCCGGATTGTCTTCTTGAATCGCCATATCCCACCAGGAAACGACTTTGATCGTTCTTCCACCCATGTCGAAGTCCATCTCGGGCGAGCTGTATAACTCTTCTTCTCCGTCGCCCTCAGGAACGGTAGTCTCCGTGCCCGCATTGCCCGAGCCATTGTTCGAGCCGCCGTTTGTTCCGTTGTTCTTGCTGTTGCCCGAACCGCTGCTGCATGCAGAAAGAACGAGAACGAGCGCGCATAACAAAACCATTAATTTACGAATCTTCATTGCGAATCCCCCTTAACATATTGAACTACATCGAAAGTGTAGCGCTTTCATAAGGCAAGCAACAACCTGTTGAATATCAGGTTTATTACCTGTCATATTCTAGATTGGAAATCATTTACTTTCGCCAAAAGCCGGTTTTTTTTCAACAAGTAAAAACCTGTGGGCAATGCAAAGAAAAGCACGTTGTATCCACTGCCCCCAATTTACATAATTAAAGCGTAGACTTATCTCCCGTCAGGGAAACCCCTAAGTACAAGTATAAGAATGTAAAGCATCTGTTGATTTACTGTGCTTATATTTCACAGCGAAACGTTAGCTTTTACAGCCAAAGACGGCGGTAGACGTTTACGCTCAAGCAAATGCAATTGGGAGGTAACCATCGTGTATAAAGTGCTGCTTGTCGACTATGACTCCACATCGTCGATGGAGATGTTGCAACATATGCCAGAGTGGAATGGAATTGGATTTGAATTGGACGCTTATGCGAACAGCTCTGCGGACGCTATCGAATTTCTCGATCGAAACTATTTTTCGCTCATCCTGGTCGGCATGAACGGCTCTCACCATGACGCCTTGTTTCTTTGTGATTACATTCGCCGGAAGAGCCGCGTACCGCTCGTCTTGATAGGCGGAAGCAACGACTTCCAGCTTGCCAGAAAGGCTCTCTATTACCAAGTAAATGATTATTTGCCAGATCCTGTTTCTTCTGTCGAGTTGACTTCATGTCTTATGACCGTCAAAGGCGAGCTTGATTGTGTAAACGATAAAAATAAAGCGCTATCATGGACGCCTGTGGAAAATGATGCCCAGCTTCAGCCTAATATCATCGAGAGGGTCAAGGAATATGTCGATGAATCGCTGCATCAAAATATTACCTTGAAGCAAATTTCCAACAGTCTGCATTTCAATTGCTCGTATTTAGGTCAAAAATTCAAGTATCAGGAAAATATGACCTTCAATGAATATTTGCTGCAGCAGCGCATGGAGAAAGCAAAGCTGCTGCTTGAGAATACGGACATGAAGGTGTACGAAATCGCGAATGAGATCGGATATTCGGAGATGGATTGGTTCTATAAGAAGTTCAAAGCGTATACCGGTGTAAGTGCTAACGAATATCGTAAGATGTTTTCCATTATCGCGTAACCGCTTACATTTTTTTTGCATAGCAGTATCGACTGACATTTCTAGCAAAAAAACCTCATCCTCGCCTAATAGCGGGAAATGAGGTTTTTGCTTTTGTATAGGAGGTTTCCCAATCACGTCATAATCTTTAAGATTGCTGCTACGTTAACTTTTCGTGCGTTCCTAACGCGGATAGAGGACAATGCGGCCATCCTCCATTTCTACCCGCACCTTGTTGATTTCTTTGAATCCTTCCGTGTCTAGGAAACCGGAAGGAATTTGCAGGCGACCCGCTTTATCCAGCACCGCATATTCCGTGTGGCTCTCCGCCTCCAACATAGCGCTTTCGGCATCCAACATGGCCAGCTCATCAGCGTACGAGACTTTGCGGATCATCTCTGCCGACGTTTTGCCATCCCGAATCTGGACGACCCGATCCACCTTGCGAGCCAGTTCCGGATCATGCGTTACAATTACGATCGTAATTCCGATCGATCGATTAAGAGCTCGGAACAAATCGAGTACTTGATTCGATGTGTTCGTATCAAGGGATCCTGTTGGCTCATCGGCGAGCAGCAGCTTCGGATCGTTGGCAAGCGCGATCGCGATCGCCACCCTCTGCTGCTCACCGCCAGACAGCTCATTCAGCCTGTTCTTCATCCGGTGGCCAAGCCCAACCGCCTCCAGCAGCTCCATAGCCCGTGCCTGCCGGCGCTTGCCGCGAAGCAGCATCGGAAGCTCCACATTAGCAAGCGCCGTTAAATAAGGAATAAGATTACGCGCATTGTTCTGCCATACAAAACCGACTGTATCCCGCTTATAGGCTACCAGTTCCTTTTCTCCGAACTTCAGCAGGTCTTTGCCGTCCACATAAAGTTTGCCGGCCGACGGCTTGTCAAGTCCCCCCAGCATGTTCAGGAGCGTCGACTTGCCGCTGCCTGAATTGCCGATAATCGCCATTAGCTCGCCGGCCTCGACCTGTAGATCCAGACCTTGCAGAGCGAACACCTCAAGATCCGCCATTTTGTAAATTTTGACGAGTCCTTCACTTCTAATCATCCTTTACTCCTCTCCAAGCTTGAGTGCTTGTGCAATCCGGATTCTCGACAAGCGGTAACCGAGAATAAGCAAACCCAGGGTCAGCGTAATGCCGACGATGCTGTACAGCTGCAAATAATCACTGAGCTGCTGAATCATTTCAAAAGGAGGCACTTGATCCTTCGTTGCGAAGGACATCTCGAAGAGCGGTACGAATAGCTCGCTTATCGAATTGCCGATGAAAGCACCCAGAACAACTGCCGCTCCCGAAGTCAGCAATTGCTCGCTGACGAGCATGCCGATAATTTGTCCGAACCGAATACCCATTGCCCCGAGCACGCCGTATTGAAGTGTTCTGCCTGACAGCGTAAGCACCCAGAACAGCAAGAAGCCGAAAAAGCTGATGAGCATGGAGATAACGAATCCGAGTGTCATAACGCCATTGATTGCGAGTCTGAACGGATCGTTTTTCGATTCAATCAGCTCTTGCGTGGCATCCTGAAGCTGGATGATTCGCAGCTTCTTCTCTGCCAGTTGGTCGTAGACGAATTGGCTTGTAACGCCATCCTTCAGTTTCAGCCATACTTCGTATGGCTCTACAGCAAGTCTCTTCTGAATTGTTCCGAGATGGCCTACGATCAAGTTGGGCTGAACCGCTTTTTCATTATCCTTGCTGCCCGTAGGAAGCGGATTCCAGCTTGGCCAGTAGTCGATAATGCCATAGACGATGAATTGCGCCTGATCGAGCCCGTCCCAGGACAAGCTGATGGTGTCGCCTGGCTTTACTTTTGCCTTCTTCGCGATTGAACGAGAGATCAGTACCGCCTTCGTATTAGGCGCGAGGAGATTAAGGTAGCCGTTAATGGGATAGTCAAGCAGCCCATCCTTCATCCATGTCGTCTGGCCGAAGTTCATCGTGTCGATGCCAAAGAGCGTCGTCGCTCCGCTTGCCCCGCTGGCAGGCGTGACGAAGCGCGCATTCTCTTTCTTAAATACTTTAGCGCTCGCCTCAATGCCTTCCAGCTCTTCGAACGGCTGAAACGGCGGCTCGATGTAATTTACCCGGCTCGAGCTGGACGGTGTCGGTTCGGTCAGTGTTTGAGAGGCCGACGACATATAGGTTGAGGGACGCGCATCGCTTTCCCAGCGGGTCATAATCGACATATCCGCTCCGATGGCGTACTGAATCTTGCTCTCCATGTTGTCGTTTATGGTTCGGGCCGCATTCGCGCTAAAGAGTCCTGTCGCAACGGTCATGATCAGAAACAGCTTGATCGTCTGATATTGACCGGACGATCGGCTAATCTGTATTAGCGTGTTGTACAGCGCTGGCGACCACCATCTGCGGCCTGCCCAATAGATTAGACGTATGAACCACGGATAAACCCGCAGCAGCAGCAAGCCGCCCCCGAGAGCAAAAAGCGAAGGCATCAGAAACAGCATCGGATCGAGCTGGAAAGCATCCGAATCAAGCCCTAACCGCTGCAAATCCTCCTGCCGTTTGTTGAAATTATAGAGCAAATACATAGCAACGCCGACGAGGATAAAATCAAGTCCGGTCTTATGCCAAAACGTCAG
Organism: Paenibacillus sp. 01T424; assembly: GCF_056398745.1. Lineage (NCBI taxonomy): Bacteria > Bacillati > Bacillota > Bacilli > Caryophanales > Paenibacillaceae > Paenibacillus > Paenibacillus sp. 01T424. Next base: position 59,888 of record NZ_JBFTPZ010000001.1, read on the forward strand.
CTTGTTATGGCGGGCATTCTGCTGCTTATGACTGACGATACTGACTCTGGTTGCCATGAAAGCCGGTATGAGAGTCAAAACCAATGCGGCAGCTACCGCTGCACCCGACATCAAGTAAGCGCTGCTGGTCAGACTGACCTCAAGGGCCGAACGATCGACGAACTCTAGGAAACCGTTCGAGGCGCCTAATACTTTAGTGAACAGAATGCCGAGAAAAGGACCAACCGCAAGTGCGCTAACGCCAAGAAATAGGCTCTCGAACGTATAGGCCGTCATAATCTGCAGACGACTTGCCCCTCTGCTGCGCAGAACGGAAATCTCCGTCTTCTGCCGTTCAATAATGAGATTGGCCGCCATATAGAGATAGAAGGCGAGCATCAGCATGACCGGCGAATAAAGAGACAGCATCATGACATCAAGCTTCTCTTGTTTGCCTTGATAAGCATCCACTGTCGAAATGGCAGGAATGTTGACCTCGTCGACACCGATGCGACCACGGAAATATCGCCTGATGTCCTTGTCGGCCTGTACGAATGCATCAATCGAATCGATCGTTAACTTCTCGTAATCAAGCGCCACGCGCCAATCGAGGCTCGCGAGCTTCGTCTTGCCTCCAATGATAAAATCGCTCTCGAATTGATCGAATGGAATAATAAAACCATCGCTGTCCTCTGAAGCGAGATAAGGCAAATAAGGATCAGCAGTCGGATCCGTCTCCATGATCCCTACCGCGATAAAGCGGAACTTCATTTTGTCCGGCGCTTCCGCGATCAATTCATCCCCGAGATCACGCTTCGTCGCAATAAGGAACTTCTGCGTAACGAGAGCCTCGTAAATGCCGTCCGTGCGTACGGCTGGCATCACGCCGTCGATCAGGCGAACGCGCTTCTCAAGACCGGATAGCGACTTGATGCTGCCCGCCGCCTTTTGCGACTGCTTCTCCTGATCCGTAGCATCAGCTCCGTACACCTTCATTCGCTGCGTGAAGCGTTGTTGATAAGCGGATAAAGCTTCGAGTCCCGCTCTTCCCGGTATCGTTTGCACGAATCGGTCAGCCCGCCTGATGGCCTCTACTGTCTTCTCGTCCACGGTCGACGAGGATACTGTCGTTCCGATGCGGATATATCCCGGATACACGCCTTCTTGAAGCTGCACCGATTGAAGCTCCTTCTGCAGCGTCTGCTGCAATATGGCTTCGGAGTAAAGCGGCATGGAGCTGAACAAAGCCACGCACACAGTAAGGCCGATCCAAAGGTTCAACTGCAGCCACTTGTTGTTTGCCATCTTTCGAAGGATCATCGTCCATAAGGCCATACGTACACCCCATCCCAGCGCCGGATACATTGCTGTATCCGGTCTTCATTGTTAGTTAGTTGTTCAAGATGACCTTCTGGCCTTCCTCGAGTCCCTTAATGATTTCGGCCTCCGTCGGCGTTATCAGCCCCACCTCTACGTCAACCTCCTTGCGTCGCTCGCCTTCCGCCACCTGTACGTAATAGCGCCCCATGTAAGAACGAATGGCCGAGCGAGGCAGGATGATGACGTTCTCGCGCTTCTGAAGCTCGATCGTCAGCTCGGCGCTATCTCCGATTTGGATGCCTGCCGGGGCCTTATCCATGCTCATGTAGAGCGTTACAGCATTGCGCTCTGCTTTGGATCCGTCCGTTCCGATAGGCACAGTGGAAGGCGATTGCAGCACTTTGCCTGTATACGCCTTTCCCTTGTATTTCAAATTGACCGGCATTCCTGCTTCGACCGGCTGTACCTCCTTCATGTCTGCGGCAACATACGTAAGCTGAATGCGGGACGTATCCGCGATCGATACGATAGCCTGGTAGGCGTTCACAAAGTCGCCCGCGTTCAACGTCTCCACGAACGTCACCGTTCCCGATAGGGTCGCATAAAGACGTGATTTTGCAAGACGCTTCTCCATCGACTGAAGCGATATTCTCTCGCGTTCGAGATCGATTTCGCGCAAACGCAAGTCAGTGGTCGACGCGCCGTCAAGATATGCTTGCTTGAACAGCAGCTCTGCCCGTTCCACGTTAAGCTGTTGAAGGCTAGCCTGAAGCTCAAGATCACCGGTTTCCTGCTCCACGAGCAGATCGCCAGCGTGAACTTCCTGCCCGGCGCTTACCTTGATTGCTTTGAGCCGACCTCCCGATTCCTTGAATGACAAGTTCTCCGCGCTCGAGGAAACGAAATGAGCCGTTCCTTTCAGATATGTCTGAATCGATCCGCGGCTTGCTTCTACGATATCCAATTGCTCCTGCGCCGGCTGAACAAGCGGCGGCTGCAAAGCAGACTGCTCTGCAGGGAGAAGGCCGCATCCGGACAGCGCTAGCATCAATGCCAACGCCACTGCCGATCGGCGCACGCCTGAAAGCAGCAGTCCGCCTCCCTTATTCGATGTTCGTTTGCGATACAATTCTTCCATCCTCCAATGAAATGACATGATCGACAAGCTCCATAATGCCCGGGTCATGCGTGGTCAGAACGACCGTCATACCAGAACGATTAACGAGCTCCCGGAATACTCTCATCACTTGAAAGCCCATTCGGCTATCGAGCTCCGCCGTCGGCTCGTCCGCGATGAGCAGCACAGGCTCGTGGGCAATTGCCCTTGCGATCGCCACGCGCTGCTGCTCTCCTCCTGAGAGCTCGGCCGGCCGGTGCTTCATTCTTTCCTTCATCCCAACCTGCTCCAATGCCCGTTCCGCCGCCTCCCGATTGCCCTTAAACGGCGTGCCCGCAACGCGCAGGCCGAATTCCACGTTCTCGTATGCATTCATGAGCGGAATAAGTCCAAATGACTGGAAGACGAGGCCGATTTCTTTGCGCCTCAGAGCACTTCTCTCTTTTCCGGGCATACGCGTAATTTCTCTGTCTCGGAAAAACACTTGCCCTTCCGTTGGCTCGTCAAGCGCGCTGAGCATATTCAGCAAAGTCGTCTTGCCTGAACCGGACCTGCCCTTAAGCGCAACCATTGATCCGGCTGGTATAGCCAAATGAACATCCGATAACGCGGTGACGGCGCCACTGCCTCTACCGAATACACGCTTAAGGCCGACCGCCTTCAGAATCATCCCGCCGATTGCTTCTCCCGGCAATTCTAACTTCGCCAATACCGCTAACCTCCTCATTTTTCCCCGTTATTACTATTTATTTTAACGCTTTCATTTCTGTAGAAGTACCTGTTCATTTCTTGTTCGTTTACCCTATAAACGATAGCTTTGGTCTCGATTAACAACTAAAAAACAACAAATTGAACCCTAAATCGCAAGCTAAGGCCTCTTTTCAATTGAACTATATAAGTTGAACTAAAGTTTCTCGTTTTGGTCGCTGCGCGAGAAGATCATTCTTACAATCGAGGTTGTAACCAGATTTTTTGATTGACTAAGACATTTAAAGGTAAAAATCCGGCTACAAAGGCGAACACTGCGTTTCTCCAGAACGATCTTCTCGCTTCGCTTAAACTGTATTTCTTTAGTTCAACCAATATAGGAACTCCACTAACAACAAAACCTCTGCTTTACATCAAAGAAAAGACTCGCAGCGAAGAGGCTGCAAGTCTTTTTCTGTTCAAGGAAGATGAATCGATTTCATTAAGGGTAACCTTTTCAATTATTTAGAAAACTGCCATGCACGAAAGGTGAACAAATCCGTATCGGCCTTGCCTTTGAACACAAAATACAGATCGTGAATGCCTACGGCGCCTTCAACCACCGTATTTATTTCTGTCCAGCCTGTCGATCCGTCTGCCTGTGGAACAGCAAGCGTACCTATCAAATCGCCATCCGGACTGTCCAAACGAAGCTCTATGACGGCAGCCTCGCTTCCGCCTGCTATGAACGCCGAGAACGTAGAGGCGCCGGCGCCGAAGTCCACGCCTGACACAGCTGTCCAATCGCCGTTGTGAATAGCTCCGATTGCAACCTCTCCTACCGTCGTTCCGTTATCGTCCATCTTATGCGGCAACGCATCAATGCCTGCGCTCCAAGCAAGCGTTCCCGCCTCCACTCGCACGAACGGGTTAAGCTTATCGATCTGCGGTACGCCTTTCAAATCCGCTTCAATTTCTAGAATCGAGCCGTCCGCGCCGAAGCTCACTTTGTTCAAATGCGTCGATCGATAGCCTTTCGGTACACCCATCGCCTTTGATAATGTCTGCGCGTGATACGCAATGTACCATTCGTCCTGGAATTGGAACATCGCATGGTGATTATTGCCGCCCACGCCGAAGAAGTGGCCGGGATTTTTCAGAATGGTGCCTTGGTATGTCCACGGCCCCATGGGATGATCGCTTGTCATATAAGCGATTTCCCCTGCAGGCGGGCTTCCTTCTGGACGAGTGCCGCCGTAAAAATTCGAGCAGTATGTGTAATAATAAGTACCGCCTGCTTTATTGATGCCGGCATCCTCGAACATGAATGGCGCAGGAATGACAGCGGCTTCGCCGACGACGCTGATCATGTCGTCCCCTAGCTGCATAACGCGAGCCGTATCCGGCTTCTCCTCTTTGCCCTCTGGGATACCCCCGCCAAAGTAGATGTACGCCTTGCCGTCATCATCGACCAGCACCGCCGGATCGAACAGCCATGTCACGCCTTCTGCGGCCGGCGCCGATCTCGCAATTAACGGCTTGCCGATCGGATCGATCCAAGGTCCCGTCGGGCTGTCGCTCGTGAGCACGCCAATGCCACTGGCGTTATTCGCAAAGTAAAGGAAGAACTTATCCTTGCCGTCAATCACCTTATGCGCCGCTGCCGGCGCCCAGGATTGCGTCGCCCACTTCGCCTCCCCTTCGGGACCAGCGGCAACTACGAAACCATGATCCGTCCAGTTCATTAAGTCCGAGGAGGAAACGATCGACAGCCGCTTGATTGATCCGTAAGAGTTATCCTTCACCTCTCCAGCGGAGTCGTATTCTAGTACGTCGTAGGTATTGTAAATATAAACACGGCCATTATATACGAGAGCATAAGGATCTGCGCCGAATTTATGGGATACGATCGGATTGCCGTTCTGCGGAAGCTTCCCAACCGCGCTGGCAGGCGGCTCATAGCTCAGCTTCGAGGTTGCCTGGTTAACGTCATATGCCGTGTTATTATGATTGGACTCCAAGATTTCCAGACTGCTTACCTTCAATTCATCTTTCATTTTCACAATCAACTCCCGCTTTTGTTTTAATGTAATCGTAGCCAGCGCTTTGCTGCCGTCAAGATTCGTGAATGAAACCTTGGAACCGTCGTCATTGCTGATCCAAAGCTCCAGCCCTTCATCGGAAGGCTTTAAGGCGACATTTGCCGCCAAAACATTATTGAGGTTCAGAACGATCGAACCGACTTCGAATGCAACCGGAATGTGAAGCAAGGCGCGAATTTGTACAACCTCAGCCCCGATCGGGAAATCATCCATGAGTAAATCCACTTCATATGTGCTATCCCTCTTCTTGCTAAGCTCTACCGTCTCTTCCTTCAGATAAGCCGACAGCTTCACATCAGGCATCTGCTCCGATTCATTCCGGTTAGCCTGCAATTGGCTGAGAAGGAATATCGCTGTGGCGGTCACTGCAAGGGCGGCAATGATTCCAAAGCGCTTCTTGCTTGTCAAAAAGCTTTCACCTCTTTCCCTATTATTGAACATAGTAAGGTTAACCTCGGCAAGGAACAACCCGCCAAATTCTCAGTCATTACCCGTCTATTTCTAGTTGTTATGCAGATGAATCCGATCACGAAGCGAAATAGCAATTCGAGCAGCACCGCCAACTAACAGCCTTCGGTCTTATTGCAGGTTCCATTTATTTCGATATTCGGAAGGTGACATTTGCTCCAGCTTCTCGAATTGAGTGATGAAATAATCGGAATTGTTAAATCCGACACGCTCTGCCACCTCGTATATGCGAAAGTCCTTAATCCTCAACAATTTTTTCGCCTCTGTGATTCTAAGCTGCTGCAGGTATTCATTAAAGTACACACCGTATTTTTTTTTGAAAAGCTGTCCTAAATAAGCCGGATTCAAATAAAATTGACCAGCAATGATTTTCAAACTAATATTTTTACTGTAATTTTGGTCGATGTACGTTTTGATTTTGTGAATTCTCCCCTTCCCGTAGGTTCTGTATAGCATGTTGATCAAATCGCTTGCTTCGAAAACGAAAGCGTTAAGCAGCCGTTTGATCTCGTCTAACGTGACATTGTAATCATACCAATTAATAATTGCTTCAAAGGACGTCAGCTCGGTTTCATCACCTTCCATGCTTCTAATCGATATACAAATCAATAACACGCAGTGTACGATGCTTGTTTGAATCGCCTCGGGCGAGAAACGTTTCTCGCGAAATTCAGAAAATATCCGATTAACGACCAGTCTGATTTCATATGAATCATTCTCCTCGACTGCCTCTACCAACTTCCGACATAGGTCGCCGTCTAATTGTCCGTAAACTAATGTTGTTTCTTTCACTTCGCTATATGCAATGAAACAATCGGCGCTTCTGTAATACTTGCTAGTTACTGCTTTCTTGGCGCTTGCATACGATTCCTTGATCTTATCCAATTGCTTGACCGTTGTTCCCGCGTAGGCGCGATACGGAAGCCCACAGCGATCTTCGAGCCGCATTAATAAAAGCTCCATAAACGTCTTTATGCTTCCTCCAACGCCAGCAAGATACATTGAGGGAACGATCAACCCATAGGTTCTTCCGTGCTCGGATATAAACGGCTCTGACGCTCTTGGGACGATTTGCTGTATCGCATCCCGAATGTCTGCCCGAATTTTCTCCTTTAACGGAAACTTCCTTCCGCTCCAAGGATGAACGTTATTCAGCTCAATTAGCGTGTATGTAAACGCCTCTGATCCGATCGCCATTTCCAGCACTATGCTTTCCTCTTTCGCCTTCCCCGTCGATTCTCCCCTGATCAAAGTTTCGATCTGCTTCTGGTTCTTCAGCATGCGTTTACGCACTTGAAGCTGTTTTTTCCTCTCCAGCTTGTCGTGCAGCTTCACAAGTGCATAAACAAAGTCATCTTCGTCGATAGGCTTAAGCACATAATCCAATACGCCCAAACGAACGGCCTGCTGCGCATAACAGAAATCGGTATGCCTGCTTATAATAACGAACTCGGTATCGAGCTTCTCCTCCTCCGCAGCTTGGATTAAGGCAAGACCGTCGAGTACGGGCATTCGGATATCAGTGATGACAAGATCGGGTTTTTTGTCTCTAATCATGGCAAGCGCGTCCTTGCCATCAGCCGCTTCACCGATCACTTGATAACCGTTGCCCTCCCAATCTATCATTCCTATAAAGTCTTTGCGGAAAAATAGTTCGTCGTCGACAATAATAACGCTATGCATGAGGCAGCCCTCTCTCTTCGAAAATTGAAAAGTGCTATATTTTTTAAAGTAAACGCTATAATTCCTTAAGCATCGACCATGTTATGATAGGTTCAAAAAAATGTACTGTGGAGGTTGCGACAATGTCAGACTCAAACCAAGGTGCTTTCCATACAGGCAGCTACAGAAATCTATTCAAGGAACTTGGGTATTCCTTTCAGGAAATCGAAAGCAAGCTCGAGCAGGCTTGGAACGAGCTGTTCTATGGCAACCCTGAAATGCGCATCTATTACCCTTTGGGCGACGACAAAGGGTATCTTCTAGATACTGGCAATCTGGATGTACGCTCAGAAGGCATGTCTTACGGCATGATGATGGCGGTGCAAATGAACAAAAAAGATGAATTCGACAGACTATGGAACTATGCGAAGACGTTCATGCAGCATAAGGACGGGCGTTACAAGCATTACTTCGCGTGGCATTGCAAGCCGGACGGCTCTCGTATTTCGCAAGGTCCAGCACCCGACGGGGAAGAGTTTTTCGCCATGGCCTTAATTTTCGCCTCCAACCGCTGGGGTAACGGGCCAGTGCCGTTTGATTATTCCGAGCAAGCCAAAACAATTCTGCGCGCATGCATCCATCAGGGAGAGAACGGCGAAGGCGACCCGATGTGGGATCCAGCAACTAAGCTGATTAAATTCATTCCTGAATCGCCGTTTAGCGATCCCTCCTATCATCTCCCGCACTTCTATGAATTGTTCGCGATTCATGCCGATGAACAGGACAGGCCGTTCTGGAGAGATGCCGCAGAAGCGAGTCGCGCTTACCTGCATGCTGCCTGCCATCCGGAAACGGGACTCTCCCCCGAATACGCGAACTATGACGGAACGCCTGCGGTACCTCAGCGGCACGGCGACTTTCGGCATTTCTTCAGTGACGCTTACCGCGTAGCGGCGAATATCGGACTTGACTATGAATGGTTCCGCAAGGACCCATGGCAAATCGATCAGAGTAATCGCATCCAGGCGTTCTTCCGCAACATCGATGTTTCCGACTATCGTCGCTATACAATCGAAGGCAAACCATTTGATGAACCGGCGCTGCATCCGATCGGCCTTCTCGCCACGAATGCAATGGCTTCTCTCGCTGCGGACGGACCCGATGCCGCCTATTTTGTCCGCTTGTTCTGGGACACGCCCCTCCGTACCGGCGATCGACGCTATTACGATAATTGCCTGTATTTCTTCAGTCTGCTGGCATTAAGCGGCAACTACCGTATTTATTAAACAATTTCACAAGGTGAAACGGCTGTCGCCGTCATTTGGCGGCGTGGCTCGATTTATTCCGAGTCATATAAGACTTCGATTGCGATCCGCGGCATCGCTCGGCCTCTCGTTACATCAATTTATCGTCTTCAAGATACATCCACAACCTGACGAATCATATGTTTTTACCCTTCAAATTGTAGTACTGCAACAACGGGCTACGCGCAGAAACAATGAACAAGGCGAAAGGATAAGAGAAACCTTATCCTTTCGCCTTGTTCATTGGAATTCATCTATACGTTGAGTGAATCGCGATACTCTTGGGGCGTCATACCCGTCACCTTCTTGAAGAAACGCGTGAACGAATGAGCGGCTTCATACCCGACTGATACGGCAACCTCTCTTACCTTCAAATCGTTGTCATGCAGCAGTTCCTTCGCTTTTCTTGCTCTGCAGGTATCGATATATTCAGATAGATTAATGCCTCGTTCCTGCTTGAAGAAACGCGACAGATAGGATGGATTGAAGTAGTGGATTTCCGCAAGCCTTACCAAAGAAAGGTCCTCCCTCAGATGGTCGTCGATGTACTGGCAGATTCGGTCAATAACTTGCGAGGTTCTGTCCCGCTCATCGCTCTGCTTATATCGGAAAATCGCTTCCGCGGTTTGCTTCAAATACTCGAACCCCTCCTTCATCGAGGCATGGCAGTCCAGTCGCATCAGCTTCCCGTGATCATCAAGGCGGCTTTGCAGCCCCAGCTTGTTCAAGCACGAGTAGAGTATCAGAGCAACCGAATAATAAGCTTCGATGGATCGCTGTGCTTGCTCGTTGTGAAGCAGCGCCACTCTCGACAATTGCTCCCAATCAGAATAAAACTCTTCCGCGCGGCCAGCCTCCAAATGTGCAGCCATAATCTCTACTTTACGGCTCGGTACGAATGCTTCTTTCCCCGAAAATCCGTCCATATTCTCGTCATGATCCCTTAGAATCATGCAAATGCCAGTTCCGATCCTAAGCTGCTGCAGTCGGCGCAGTCTCTCATATTGCTGGGTGACGGCCGTCCAATCGCAGCTTGTTCCGCTTATTGTCAACGTGATTTCCAGTTTAAGAGAGGAGAGGCAGGCTTCTTGGATAAGCTCGAGTACCCCCTCGATATAACATGCGAAGTCGACGGCTGGTTTCCCACCGCTTTCACTTCCAGACTGTATGAACCACATAAGGTCACCATGCCGATCGACAATTCCGATGCTCTTCACATGGTCCTTCAGCAAGGAATCCCATATCGTCCTGGCCGAAGCAAGCAGCTTGCTCCTCTCCGTATACGTCATGCCGGACGGGTACGACAACCTAGCAAGCACGAGCATGACAGTTTTCGTTGGGTCCAGTCCGATATTCAAATGGCCGAATTCCTCCATGAGCTCCTTCTGCTCCGAACAGAGCGAATCGCTCTCATGCAGCAGTTGCCTCATATAATCGCCTTGCGCCATGAACTCGTATGCATACTTCTGCTCACGTGATTGCTCAAGCAACATGTTCTCGACCGTGCTTCGCTGAATATCGAGCAAGGCGCCCCGGACGGCTTCCGTCACTTTCGCATACCCTTCTGTCTTCAGCAAATAACGGACATCCGGCATTTGAAATGCCCGGTAAGCAAAATCGAATTCGCTATGTCCCGTAAGAAAAATGACCTTGCATCTCGGCCAATACGTCAATATTTCTTCCGACAACTCCAGTCCGTTCTTGCCCGGCATGGCGATATCAGTCATTACAATATCGATGCGCGTTCGCGACATCCATTCCAAAGCTTCCTTAGCCGAATACGCCTTGCAAACGTCCAATTGATCCGGAATGAGCTTGCTCAACACCTCATAAAGTCCGTCGGTTATAATTTCCTCGTCATCGACGATTAGCAGCCGGTGCATCCCCATCCGCCTCCTTTGAATTTATGCGTATTTCGACTCGCAAGCCACCTAACTCACTTCTTGATAGAAACAAGCCGCTACCTTCGCCATAGGTCAGTATAATCCGACGGTGGATATTAATGATCCCTGTCATTTCATGCGCTTCCCCGTTATTTGCCATTTGACCGTTCAAAGCGTCGACTAGAGCGTCATCGATCCGGCTTCCGTTGTCTTCGACGACAATCATGGACTCCTGCTCATTCCGTACAAAGAAGATGCGCAGAAAGCCCTCCTCCGACATTTTCTCAAGACTATGTTCATACGCGTTCTCGATAATCGGCTGAACGATAAGCCTTGGTACACGTATGCGCTCCATTTCCTTCGGCAGCTCGTCGAACTGTACGCTTATGCGTCTAGAAAACCTAAGCTTCTGGATCTCGGTATACATCCTTGCATGCTTGATTTCCTCCGAAAGGTAAACATTATCCTCCCCGTTGCGCGTAATAAATCTGAAATATTCGCCCAGCATATTTGTAAAAAGCTCGATACGATCCGTATCGCCCGTTTTGGCAAGCGAATTAAGGATAAAGAAGCTATTGTACAGGAAATGCGGGTTAATCTGTGACTGCAGCTGCTTCAGCTCAGCCTTCTGCATCATCAGCTTCTGCTTAAAATCCTGATCGATCAGCGTCTGCAATTTGTTCAGCATGTGATTAAAACGATCATATAAATAACCGAACTCGTCCTTCTTCTCGTGATCGATCTGAATATCCAGCGTGCCGCCTTCCATTCTGCGGAAGCTCTGAACAAGCAGCAGCAGCGGCCGATGAACGAGCCTATACGTCGAGAGGGAATAAACAACTATAGCGAGAATCGACGTGCCCGTGAACAGCCAAGCCCATAGATTAAACTTATTAAGCGGCCTTTTGACCGTCTCCTCCGGCAAATACGTGACGACCGAAAGCCCTAATTCCGGTGAATTGGCTTTGTCGACATGATACGATTGTCCATTGACTTTCAATAGCAGGGAACTTTCTTTCGAAAGACGAGTTGTTTGCAAATATTTGTCCAAAATAACGCTAGAATTGTCGTTGCCAAGCAGCGTAAAATCCACCTGATCGGCGATCAAGAAAGAACCGCTCTCAGCATAAACGCTCAGTTGATTTAACGATTCCTTCAGCTTCGCCGTATCGAGCTCGATCTGCACGATATAAAGCGGCTCTTCCCCCTTCCTTCCCCCGAACTTGGAGGCGCTTAGGTGAAGTGAATCTCCCTGCCTGATGAGACGCTTCGCCCCGTTTCGTTCCGACACGGCACGGATTTGATCATACCTTCCTTGCTCGAGATCGTGAACGGCATTGCCGAATGAGAGCGTTTTGCCGATGGAGGGGATATGAACATATATATCCTTCATATAAGCGCTGCTGTTCTTAATGGAGGTCAGCCGATGAACCAAGTAGTCCATGCTCTCCTTCTTCTCGACGCTGTCCATCATATCCCACGTTACCGCGACTTTCGTAAGCTCTCCTTCCTGCAGCATATCGAATTGCTGAACCTCCAGCCATTCCACCTCGCGGTTCATGTCCTCAAGATACGATGACAGCTGCGCCAAGGTGTTTCTGGAAATGTCCTGGCTCGCGTTGGTGTAGCTCCAGTTATATAAATAAACGCCAAGTAAGATAATAGGCAAAATAACGACGAGATGCATGATAACAAGCCTTAAAAACAAAGCATGGCGCATGGAATTGACGGGTATCTTAAGCAATCTTACACAACTCCTCGCAAGCAGCTTTATCTATGGAGGGAACAAGTAATACTAAAGGAACGCCATGAGAGAACCTACTTCTTATCTAGGATGTACCGTCTTTCTTGGTATACCACTCGTTTACCTCAGCCGTCATCTGCGATCCGCCTAATCGATGCCATTCTTCGACGAAGCGGTCAAATTCCTCGATAGGCCGTCCGAGAATAATGTTCATATATGTTTTATGCTTCAAATCGTCCAATATGGATTGCTTCTCGATAATCGCTTGCGTCGGAACGCCGACGAACTTCTCGTAGAGCAGCTGATTGTTTTTTTCATAATCCCTGAAGATGGAGAACGCCCCCTTGGGCCCGTAAGTACGTTCCCACCCCCAGCCGGTTACGTTGTTTTTAGTCAAATACGCATCGATATTTTTTTTGATCGCTTTAGCCTCATCATGCAGCACCGCTTCGTCTCCCGTGGTCCGGAATTCATCCAGCTGCAGAAAAGCCTCGTAATTTTTGAGCAATGGGGCGGGAGTAAAGGGCGAGAGCTGCCATGCTGGATACGGAGTGCTGTAGTAGGTTTCGTATTCCGCTGTAACGCCCCAATTTTTCTCTAGATGCAAATTGATCATTTTCACGATCGCTTCGGGGTGCTCTACCCCTTTTTTGACGGCTAGAAACTGCGTAGTCGCAAAGCGAAGCGGTACTTTGGGCTTCTGGCCGCTATCCGACACAATAGGGAATGGCTGCCAGTCCGCATCGGCATCCTTCTCGTAGCTTGCTTGAACCAAGAATGAACCCCATTGCTCTCCGAACATCATGCCGATTTTCCCTTCCGAGATCATCGCCTTCTCTTTACGGCCGTCCTTTAACGCAAATTCCGGATCAATTTGTCCATCGCGGTACATCTGCTGAAGAACGGCTAGCGCCTTTTTCACTTCCGGCTGAACGGCTCCATTCATAAGCTTGCCCGTATCATCCTCCAGCCAAATGTTTGGGTAAGCGCCGTAACCGGCCATAAAATCCAAAGCCCCCATAACGGGATCCCACAAATATTGCGTGAGCGCCAGCCCGTACGTGTCGTTTTTGCCGTTTCCGTCGGGATCGTTTTCTGTAAACGCTTTCGAAATTGCGAGCAAATCATTCAACGTCTCTGGCGGCTTTAAATCGAGCCGCTTCAGCCAATCGGTCCGTATCCATAAGTATTGGGCTCCTTCGATCGATGCCGACGTTTCTGGTATCGCCATCAGCTTCCCGTCAATCGTTGCCGCCTCAAACGGCCCCGTCCCTTCCTGGTTCAGCACATCCTTGGTGAACGGCGCTGCATACTGCTCGTACACGCTGGTTAAATCCTGCATGAGTCCTTCGTTTGCCAATTGCCGCAACTGCTGCGCATTCACTCTGACGATATCGGGTATGTTGCCCGATGCTAACGCAGATCCTAATTTTTGTTGATAGAGATCCCTTTTGGCAGTCCATTCGTACTTAACACGAATGCCAAGCACATCCTCGTAGAGCTGGCTCCACCGATTGTTATCGAGTGTCTCCCCCGGAAAATTGGCTATCAAATCCGTAAAATCTTCGTCTATTTCCCGTACGAGCGAAATTTCGATCGGAGGATTATATTTGGTTAAGCCTAAATCCGAATACATCGATTGTTCCGTAACTTCGGTATCAGGCTTCTCTGCTGCTTCCTTATTTTCTTCGCACGCCGTAAGCGTCTGCATAAACATGAATACGGCGAGCATAAGCGCAGCCTTATTCCATATTCGCTTCCGCAAGATGACAACCCCATTTCTCGACAACGAATTAATCATGCATGTTTATTATTCTCCATGATTGATCACCAAAAAATCAAGAGCCAATCCTTTATAATGTTACCCAATCTTTACTTGATGAAAAAAACGAGGCACAAGTCGGAACCCGATTGCCGATAGCATGCAAAAAACACGCCGGTTCTGGCGTGTTTTCATGTAGGCCTATTATTCCTCTCCCAGCTTAAGCGCTTGGCTAATTCGCGTACGCGACAACCGGTAGACGAGAATCGACAAGCCGATGCCAATCGTGAGCCCAACGATGCCATAGAGCTGCACATAATCTCCAAGCTTGCGCACGATTTGGAACGGCGGCACTTGCTCCGTTGTTGCGAAAGACATTTCGAACAGCGGAACGTATAGATCGCTCGTCAAGTTGCCGATATAGACGCCTATAATGATTGCGGCTCCCGAGGTGAGCGCCTGCTCGCTGACAAGCATGCTGAATACCTGGTGGAACGGAATGCCCATTGCCTGCAGCACTCCGTATTGAAGCGTGCGTCCGGATAAGGTCAGTACCCAGAAGATCAAGAAGCCGAAGAAGCAGATGAGCATCGCAACGGCAAAACCAAGCGTCATAACGCCGTTCATTGCCATCCGCAGCGGAGCGTTCGCGGACTGTATCAATTCCTGCTTTGCGTCACGGACACTCACAAGCGGAATTCCTTTCTCCGCAAGCTGATCGTAGATATGCGAGCTGGAAATGCCGGCCTTCAGCTTATACCATACCTCGTATGGCTCGAATCCAATCCGATTCTGAATTGTACCCAGATGTCCAACGATCAGATGAGGTTTCTCCGTCTTCATGTCTCCGAACGATCTTTCGGAAGGTAGAGGATTCCATGTCGGCCAATAGTCGATAATGCCATATACAGTAAACAGGGCTTGGGTTTGTCCCTGCCAATAAACCCGAATACTATCGCCCGGCTTTACGCCGTGCTCCTCGGCAATGGAACGAGAGACGAGCACCGCCTTCGGGTCTGGCGCAATAAGATTAAGATAGTAGTTAATGTGAGAATCAAGCAATCCGTCTTTCATCCAGACCGTCTTGCCGTAATCCAACGTGTCGATGCCGATTATCGTCATAACGCCTGAGCTCTTGTTTTTCGTTTCTACGAAAAACGCGTCTTCCTTCCTGAACACTTTGGCTGCCGATTCCACGCCATCCAGCTCTCTCATCGGCTGGATGGGCGGCTCAATATATTGGATTTGCTTCGAATTCGGTGCCAGACTTGCTTGACCTCCGGAATCGGACTCGTAGGTTTCCCACTTGGCCTTCACCGTGATATCCGCGCCGATAGCATATTGGATTTTACTTTCCATATTATCGTTAATTGTCCGCGCTGCATTGGCACTGAACAACCCTGTCGCTACAGTCATAATTAGAAACACCTTGATCGTCAAATATTGGTCGGATGAGCGACTGATCTGCACAAGCGAATGGTAAAGTGACGGCGGCCACCATCTGCGACCAGCCCAATATAAGAACCGAATGAACCATGGATAGACGCGAAGCGCCAATAGCCCCCCGCCAAGCGCGAACATTGCGGGCATGAAGAACAACAGAGGATCAACCTGCAAGGCATTGGCATCGAGCGCAAGCCGCTGCAAATCGTCCATTCGTTTATTAAAGTTAATCAGTAAATAGATGGCCAATCCGACCAAAATAATATCAATTCCGCTCTTGTACCAGAACGAGAGCTTAGCTCCTCGAGCCATCTCCTGCTTGTGGCTAACGATGCTGACGCGAGTAGCCATAAATGCCGGAATCAGGATCAGCAGAAGCGCCGCACCAACGGCAACCGCTCCAATCTTGTAAGAATTGCTGCTCAAGCTGACCTCAAGCGCCGAACGCTGGACGAACTCCAGAAAGCCGCTGGAAGCGCCCAGCAATTGTGTAAATTTCACGCCAAGAAACGGTCCGATCGCAAGTGCACTGAGGCCAAGAAGCAAGCCTTCTACGGTATAAGCCGTCATCAGCTGCGTACGGCTTGCTCCTCGGCTGCGCAGCACGGATATCTCCGTCTTCTGCTGATTAATAATCAGGTTTGCAACCATATATAAATAGAAGGAGAGCATTAGCATGACGGGCGTATACAACGCCAACATCATAACGGTCAGTTGACTCTCCGTCGCATGATATGATGCCGCTGTCGGCGTTGCCGGAATTTCGACCTCGGCAATGCCGATATAACCTTGGAAAAAACGTCGAATCTCGGTATCCGCCTTAACGAGCTGATCGATAAACTCAACGTTCAACTGCTCATATTCCATAGCATAACGCCATTCTAGGAAAGCGATTGCCGCTTTACCTCCTTGTACAAACTCGCGCTCGAACGTCTCGAATGGAATCATGAATCCGTCAACGACCTCTTCTGCAACAAAAGGCAAATATGGCTCCGCATTCGGATCGGTTACAATAAGTCCAACAGGGATTACACGGAAGCGTGCACGATCCCCTGTCATTACTTCGGCGATCAGTTCTTCTCCGAGCTCCCTCTTCGTCGACAGCAAGAAGGGTTCTGTAACGAGCGCCTCGTAGACGCCGTCCGTTCGATCGACGGGCATCCGTCCCTCAATAAGAAGAACCCGATGTTCCATGTCCGTCAGCGTCCTAAAGCCGCCTGTCGCATTCAGCACTTTCTTCTCTTGCTCCGACGCGTCCGCCCCGTATATTTTCATTTTTGATGTAAATCTTTGTTGGTAGAACGCTCTTGCTTCCATTCCCAACCGCTCGGGTATCGATTGTACGAATTGATCGGCCTCGGCGATCTGGCTTCTCGTCTTCTCGTCCGTCGTCTTGGAGGAGACGGTCGTACTAATTCCTACATATCCAGGAAATACAGCTTCCCTCTCTTGAAGCTGCTGGAGCTCCCTCAGCAACGTCCGCTGCAGGATGGCATCAGAATAAAGGGGCATCGAGCAGAATAGAGCCACACATACAGTCAGACCGAACCACAAGTTCAGCTGCAGCCACTTATTATTCACCATCTTGCGGAGAATCATCGTCCATAATGCCATATATACACCCCCGTCCTTGATATGAAGTTCATAGCAGGTTGGTTTGAAACCTAGATTATCGGTAAGCCAATGACTGCAATTCGAACATTCGGCAATATTCCCCTTGTAAGCTTAGCAATTGTTCATGTGAGCCTTGCTCGACTAGTGTGCCATTCTTCATGACTAGAATATGATCCGCCATTCGGCAGCTTCCGATTCGATGAGAGATGAGCAGCGTAATGCGGCCTTCGGCCAGCTCCGTGAATCGCTTGAACAACTCCGCTTCAGCCATCGGGTCCATGGATGCTGTAGGCTCGTCAAGTACCATAATTGCAGAATCTCGCATAAACGACCTTGCGAGGGCAAGCTTCTGCCACTGGCCTACGGACAGCTCGTGCCCCCCATCAAAAATCGGGCCGAGCAACGTATCCATACCGTCCGGAAGCCCTCGTACAACGTCCGCGGCACCGGACCGCGCGGCAGCCGCCTCAATTGCGGCCAAGTCTTCCATCCGGCCTACATCGCCGAACCCAATATTCTCCTTCACGGATACTTGGTACCTTAGAAAATCCTGGAATACCGCTCCAGTACGGTCGCGAAATGTGTTAACGTCCAGCTCCATCAAGTCAACGCCGTCGTATTTTATAGAGCCCGAATATTCACGGTAAAGTCCAATCAGACAATTAACGAGCGTGCTCTTGCCCGCGCCATTCTCCCCTACAATCGCTACTGTCTGATTCGGTTTGATTCGGAACGAAATATCGTTAAGCACGGGCTTCAGGCTGGTTGGATAGGCAAAAGTCAAATGATCAACGGTAATGCCTTCCGCAATGGGGCTGTTTAGCACATGCCGTCCCTGCCCGTTCTCTTCCTCCTCCGAATCCAAAAAGTCGTAATACTCGTTCATGACGAGCGTTTCCTCGTAGATGGACGACAAGTTCTGAGCAATCATGCGCATTGAAGCTTGAGTCGTGGCCAGCACTTGCGCGATTGCGACATAAGCCCCGAGCGATAGCTGCTGTGAATAACATACCCAGACCGCATAACAGGAGAATAAAAAGGCAAGCACTCCGTTCAGACCTTCAATTCCTATTCGCATCTTTTGCGATCGAAGCTCGACCTTCTTCTGCTCGCCAGCATTTTTCCAGAAATATCCGCCCCAATAGTGTAGCAGCTTATTAGCGTGTCGATACAATCTGACCTCCTTAGAGGACTGACGGTTGGTCATCAGATCGAAGAAGTAGAACAGGCGCCGCGAGAACGGCGTCTGCACACGCATCAGCCAATACTTCCATTCACCGATTCTCATATGTACAACAAGCGTCGGAACGACAACAAGCACCATTCCCAGCGACAATACAAAGCTGAAATGCCACAGCAGGGCGAAGAATGAAGCGACCGTGAGCAGCGATTGGCCAATGGAAAAAAACTGCTCGATCAGTTGAAAACCTCGAAAAGAGACGTTCATCTTAGCCCTTTGCAGTTGATCATAGTATTGTGGCTGCTCGAATCGAGACAGCGGAATACTCATTGATTTCCCCGCCAGCATCGTTTCCATTTTGAATTGCGTCTTCTGTTTCATCAGCATCGTCATGTATTGGGCTGCGGCATCCAAAAGCGCGCCAATCAGCAGCAGACCGCCGCTTGCCGCCAGCCACTTGACGGGCTCCGACATCTCGCCATCACGCGTGAGCAGTCCGGCGACCGCATCTGTTAATTCCTTCACGACCAATACCTGCATAGCCGGAATGAATGCGCTCACAACTCGCATAACGAGAAGCAGCAGCACGAGTGGCGCCGATAAACGCCACACGAGCATCAATGAACGCCCCAGTATGGCTATTATGCTACGAATCCCGATGTTCGGTCTCTGAGTTTGATTTGTCATATTCATCTTCTCCATTGCACGCATAGGATTCCGGCTGCTCAAGGTGATGCCATAAAGTCAGTTCAAGCATGAGACGCCTCCTTTTTATCTTTCACAGTTTCATAACACTTCGAAAAGTTGTTTCGCGTATGCAATTTCATTTCAACTCCAGCTCTAACTCTAAAGCATAATGGTGCAGGGATTCACGAATCGGCAGGCCATTATGAATGGCAGCTAACCGATTAGGACTGCTCCATTGCTCAAAGTATGGCATGGAAAATGCCTCATGCATGAAGAGCGCTGCCGGAACGGAACGTTTCATTTCATGTATAATTAACGTTTTCCTCTCAGCGCTGGCTGTTACTGCTAAGGGCCTCATATTCGCTTGCAGCGTATAATCCGATATGTCCGAATAAATGGTGTCTTTATCCTCCATTAAATAACGCAGCAGCTTTAATGCCAGCTCCTTATTCTTCGACCGTGAGGCAAGAGATAGGCCCGATACATGAGCGGGATTAATGCCCCCATCTCCCGTAGGAAGCCCAGCAATGCCAATCAGATCATTGCGCTGGGATATTGCCTCGTAATTATTCGGGTCGCCAACAGTCGCATATTCGACTGCAAGCGCAATCTCGCCGTCTAATAAATCAAAGGGCATAGCCGGCGGAATAGTGCCATTGACAACTTTCTCTCTATACTTTGTTCCGATGCCGACGAGCCACTCGGCACCTTTGATCGCCTCTTCACTATCGAGAAATCCACGGTATGTGACACCATCTGCCGCTGCGATACGCCCGCCGTTCAAACTTGTCGCCCACTCCAGCGTATACGGGTTAAGTGGAATATAAACGTTCTCTCCTGGTGCTCTCAGTTTGACAATCGTATCGTTCAGCTTTTCCCAGTCCCATTGATTCGAAGGCGGATCCAATCCAAGCGATTCAAAAGCTTGCTTATTATAGTAGACAACCATTGGATTGATCTTGCTCTTAATGCCCAGCACGTAGCCGTCATTGGAGGAGATCACATATTCGCTAACGCCTGTTTCATTCATATTCAGCGGTTCAATTGCGCCGCGCCGATACAACTCTAGCATCTGATTAGGCGCAAGTTCGAAGATATCCGGTACATCCTGTGCCCTCTGCGTTACTGTATACAAGTCGGCTGGCTTTGTAGTTTTTATCCAAATCGGCACAGAATTAGAGCCTTGTGTCAAATTATAATCATTTATCCAACGTATCGTAATGTTCGTATTGGGATTGAGATCTCCAAATCGTTCGATTTTCCGCGCTAGCCGATGGTGCTCCACTCCGTAAAACGAGCCGTTAATGGAGACAAGCTGGATGGTCAGCGTGTCTTTCGACTTGGGTTCCTCACTGTTCCGTGCTGCTTCTTCAGCTGTTGTTGTCGACACGCAGCTGGATAATAAAGTGATGAAGAGCAATGCTACATTTATCATCATTGTGTATTTCACGACAGGGCTCCCACGATGTAAAAGTAATCTGTCAGATAACCGATTAGACTTGCTGCTCTGCATTAGATCTTTGCCGATAAAAGGCTAGTCTGCTTTTCTTCGACTGCTTCGGAGCCCACGTAAGGAGAAGGTCAAATTGCTCTTCATTCGTAATCAATCCTTTGGATGTGACTTTACCATCCGGAGATAGCAAATAGCCGAATGGGAAACGATCGGTCTTAATTGCTTTCAAACTTTCCTCGTTCTCCAGTTGAACAATCGGCACCATCAGGCTGTAGTTATGACCGATTGCCTTAACCTCTTGCAAATCACCATACATCATTGAGATAAACTCGTATTGATCGTTTTTGTTCTGCATGAAAGGATTGATCAGTGGATATAACGTCGTGCATGTGCCGCAGGTCGGAGAGGTGACCAATATAATTTTCTTTTTTCCTGAATCATTATGAACCGCAGCTTGTCCGCCAGTGATCGTCTGAAAGTGTGTTACTGGAAATTTCTCCCCTAGCGGCGCACCGAAATCGGAGTACAACAGTTCTTTTAGCTTGAAAGGCATATAGACCTTATTGCGCAACCGCAGCACACTGACCGCTAACATTATGACTAATAACCATAGAACAGCATTCGCAATGGATTGCATGTTATCCAACTCCCCCTTACTTGGAACCATCACTTGCTAAAGTACCGAATGCCGCGTACGGCATTAAGCTGTAAACCAGAAGCACACCGATCGAACCAACTCCAGCATAATAGATATCTTCGATTGGATACTCCGCCCATACAGTTGTTGTTCCGGTTGATAAGAGATATAGGGTAATGACAAGTAACAGGACAACCCGTAGTACCGTATTCCAACCGAACGACTCTGGATTAATATTGCCGAAGCAATTACAGGCCACTTTCAGCTGGCGTTTATATGCCCGGTAGATAGACCACACAAAGCAGCCTAGTAAAAACAAGACTATTAAATACGCGAGATACTGAGTCCCCGAAAATATAAGAAGGATCGAAACAGATAATTCTAGCAGTACAACAACAGCTGCACTCGGTAAAACAAGTCGACGGCTGATTTCTAATTGTTCAATCGTCTTCTTAAAATCTGCGAAACTGATTAGTTTTCCGAATCCAGACAACAAAAAGGTAATCAGTAACAGGAACTGCAAAAAGGGACCCATCACTTTATGATCCTCCTATTCCAACATGAAATATAATGAGAAAACACGGCATAAAGCCGTGTTTTCTCATTATTGTAAGCATGTAGTCCACTGATTTTAAAGGTTGCAGCAACCCGACGAAGTCTGGGATAGAATGACACCATCACATACGTAATTCACCAGTTGAACCCCCAGTTTAGAAGAACCTCCGCAGGAACTCGCCAGACAGCCCCCAGATTGATATCCACACATATAATCACCTCCGTTTCTATTTTTTTACCAAGACCAGTCCTTGGAGAGTACAGACTACAGAATCAACAAAACTCTCGGACTCACAATCATTTTAGCATTTATGGAATAATTTATAATACATGTCTAATTATTGGTTTTTTACTTAAAAACATTATTTGTCTCTCGCATCGCTATCCAGTTGATCCGCATACTGTTTTAGCATATCTCTAATTGACTGCCCGTCCCTGATCGCAAGCAGTGGTTTTGGCAAAAATAATTGTATCGCGTCATAAAAACCGATTTCGGCTACCTCATGCGTATTAAGTATTGCTGGAACGGACCTTTTCATAGCCTTTATAATTATCAATTTCCGTGCAGCGTCCACTGGCTCCTTCAAGGTTCTTGTAGCGGTCTGAAGTGTATGCGAAGCAATGTCCGTATACAATGAATCTCGGTCTTCTGATAGATACCGAATTAACTGCATAGCCAATTCTTTATGTTCAGATTTCGAGGTTAGGGATAATCCCGATATTAAAGCCGGATTATGACCGTTCGTTCCTACAGGTAACGCTGCCACTCCGATTTGGTTATTCTCTTGCGCAATCTCCTCATAGCTGTTTTTCATAGATATATTAAACCCATACGCATATTCTATCGCTAGCGCGATTTTACCATCGACCAAATCGTAAGGCATAGGGGGACGTAAATCAGTTAAGGACATCGAGGCATATTCCATTTTCGTTCCGATAGTCATAATCCACTTGGCAGCTTTAATTGCATTATCACTATCGATATAACCGGTGAATGACCTGCCGTCTACTCCGACAACACGTCCACCGTACAGTCCCGTTGCCCACTCCAGTGTAAATGGCGATAGAGGAATATAGAGCGTCTCTCCCGCAGCCTTCAGCTTGACGATCGCATCGTTCAACATATCGATATCCCATTTTTCCGAAGGAACTTCAATCCCCAAGGTAGAAAAAATATCTTTATTGTAGTAAAGAATCATCGGGTTAATCTTGCTTTTCATACCCAGAACATATCCGTCATTAGTCGCAATCGCATAATCGTCTAGATCCGATTCGTTCAAATTTAACGGCTCGATAACTCCCATCCGATACAATTCTCGCATCTGGTAGGGCACCAGTTCAACGATATCCGGAACGTTATTAGAGTCCTCATACAGCTCAGAAGGTACCTCAATTGGAGTCCAAGGTGCAAACAAAACTGGAGATTTGCTATACGGATTATTATAAGACTGAACCCACTCGATCTTAATTTCCACATTCGAATGCATATCGGCAAAACGCTGGATCTTCTGAGGGAGCGAATCCCCGCTATAACGACCAACCAGCTTAATTGTTAGCTGCTGTTTCTCCCCGACTCGAGCAGACGTATCGTTATTCTTGAGTGTATGCGATGACGACATACAACTCGATAACATCATAACGAACATTAGCAGTATCCCCAGTTTTCTGATGTTTGACATGAACATATTTCTCCTCTACGCCTTTACTTCACATGACAATGTAATGCCAGATGCTAATCTCGAGAGCCAAATTCAATATCTAATTCTTTCGCATATTGCTAACGCCTCTCTCCCATTCTGTCCATTCACGATCACTTGAAGAGACTTGGTGCTGCTAAACCATATTTCTTGTTCAATATTCGACTTTCCTCCAACATTCACGGGTTCATCTAATTGATCGTAATTTGTACATTCGGATACTTTTCGCGGAAACGGTCGATTTTTTGCTTCAACGGATTATCCTCGTTTGACGAAGCCATCGGGACCCAGGAAACAAGCTGTATGATCAATGATTGACTTTTCTCAATCTCAACTGGCACTGCCTCTTCTGTTACAATTGTCGTACAGCCGGATATGAAGACCGTTTTTAGCAGTAAGATTGCAAATAACCTTTTGAATTTCATGACGCTTATCCTCCTTTTGCTTGTTCGTCAATGTATACGAAATATTTTCTTCATAAAAAAGTGTAACGTTTACATGTTTTGTAAACAACCTTTTGTTCAATGGTTTCTATACCTGTTAGATGATGGGATTTTCCACACAAGAGCATGGGTCAGATACTCATTTCATCGCACTAAAAAACAAACAAGCAGCCGACATGGTCGACTGCTTGTTTGGTCTATACATTGCCACTATTCGGTTACGAATATGACTTTCTAATCGTCCCACGTAGCGAACCCACTTTGTTCAAGACCTACTCCTTATGGGTCATCCATGCAGCTACAGGACCAACCAATGAAGCCGGCATCAAGATCAGCCTCGGTACAATCTCGAATGGAAACTATGAGACTCTCCTCCTCGTATTTTCAATTATTTCAGGTTCCTTCAGATAACATTCTTGCTTTAAAAACTCCGTAAATATGGTGTTTTAGGTAGAACAAACTCAGCATATACCTCACCAGAAGGGTGGGTATTTCCTGTTTCAACAAATCCTAATGAGGCATATAAATTTTTCGCAATTATGTTTTCGGGGTTATAGGTAACTTCAACGACCCTCGCTTCACCATGAGGAGATGTCTTAGACAATTCTACAGCTTTTTCCATGGCTTCCTTCCCATACCCTTTGCCTTGATATCGCCCATCAATCATGATTTTAAAAACGCCATAGCTGCTGTATTCGAAATTCCCATTTCCATCGTCATAATACATCATGATAAAGCCGACCATAGTCTCATCTTTATAAATAGCAAATGTAATAATGACCTGCCCCTCTTTTGATGCGATATATGCTTCTGCGAGTGCATGTTGATTAGAGGAGATAAAGCGTTTCTGTTCCTCTGCAACTTTCAGCTCAATACATTCAATAAAGTTGTCCCACGTTATTTCTTTAAATTCCACTATCCAAGCCACCCCACRATCATTATTTTTCAAGCTCCTACAACCACGCGGTAACGTGAAGCCTGAAGGTTAAACATTTGAGCATACTTCCCGTCCATTCTCATAAGTTCTTCGTGTGAGCCTTGCTCAATGATTTGACCATTTTCCATCATGAGTATGCGATCCGCCATTCTGGTCGTCGATAAGCGGTGTGAAATAAAAATGATGGGTCGATCTTCTGCCTTCTCCAGCATCACTTGATTCAAATGATATTCGCTCATTGGATCCAAGGCGCTGGAAGGCTCGTCTAATAGGATGAGAAGAGTCGGCTTGGCGAACACTCTTGCAATCGCTACCTTCTGCGCCTCTCCACCAGATAGCTCTATCCCGGCGTCGTCAAACTCCTTGGTAATGGAGGTATCGGTCCCCAATCGCAAGGTCTGCAGCTTATTGCCAAAATCACTTTTCTCCAGCGCTTCTCTTACCAGAAATGAATCGCCGGATGAAAACTGATTCATGACGACATTTTGGGAAAGCGTAGCAGCGAACAATTGATGATCCTGAAACACTGAGCTAATCTTCATACGGTAATCATCCAGCTTGAACTGATCGATTTGTATCCCATTTAAACGAATTTCTCCCGAGCTTGGATCGTATAGACGCATGATCAGCTTCGTCAATGTCGTTTTTCCGGCACCATTGTAACCAACGATTGCAATTTTCTCACCTGGCCTAATGCTGAAATTAACATTATGAAGAATACGCGGCCCGGATGGACCATATTGGAACGATAACTCTTTTAGCATTAATCCAGTAAACTTATCCGGCACAGGCAGTGGATCTTCAACTTCCTTCAGAGCGTTCTTTTGCTCCAGGAAACTTCTTAACTTCTCGATGTACAAGCTGTTTTCTTGCATTTCACTGATGAGCGTCGTCATATATTGCATGTTGCCTTTTAGACGCCATGATGAATTCAACAGTGTAACCGCGCTGCCAAAGCTTAACGTTCCTTTCACTAACGTCATAAAGACAACATAAGTCACGTACAGGCCGCTCAAAATCAACTCATTGAAGAAATACTCTGAGGTGAAGTTTAACCAAAACTGCTTTTTTGAACGTTTTTTAACAATCCCGTGCATTTCTTTATGCGTATCGGAGAAATCTCTAAAAAATTTCTCCTTGATGGAATAAAGTCTTAATTCCTTCGCGTAATCAGCCAAGTAAAACAATCGTTTCAGATAGATTCGTTTACGATCCTTTTCGTTAAGCTCCATTCTCATTTTGTACCTGATTTTATTGGAGATCATGCTGACAATCAGAGTTAGAATGAAGGACGCGAGCACAAATAGCAAACCAAGCTTGTCAACAAACAAGAAAAAGCTTATAGAGGTTATAATAACCGTGACGGATCGGCACAATTTTCTAATGTTGTTTATCGTAGCATCAATTCGATTATGGGCATCATTGGCGCTCCACACATAATCATTATAATAAACAGGATCATCATAGTTGGCCAAATCGGTGCTAATCGCTTTTTCGTAGAGATCCATCCTTATTTTTTGATACAGCAATTCTTTTCCTTTCGGTTCAACGCTTTGAAAATAGATGCTGTCCAGCACAAAACAAATTGCGATAAACAAAATTGTAAGTCCGATATATAAAGCAACGGTAGAGAAGGAAGTTCCATATTGAACGCTGTCGAATACAAACTTAATCAAAATGACATGCTCAATAAAAATTTCGATTTCCTGCAAGCATGCATACAAGCATGTAAAGATGATATAGTTGCGGGAATGGCGCAGCCCGTATTTCATAATAAACCAATTATTTTTAAGGACCCTAGTAAAGCTATGCTTATTGGGCTTCATGCAGATTCACCACCCCTGCCAACTCTTCTTTTCTTGAGTGCATCTATGACGAGCTTGCGGTCTGCTTCGGAAACCAAATCACGCATAAGCACATTCTCTGCAATCGTCATCGAAAAAATCTTGAAATCCTGAAATATGGTTCCATACATTGAGCGGTATGACAGGAGATCAAACTCTTTAATATTTTGGCCATTCCATAATATTTCGCCGTCAGTAGGATCGTACAATCGCATCATGAGCTTGATTAGCGTTGATTTGCCGGCGCCATTATGGCCGACTAAAGCAATTTTCTCGTTCTTATTAACTTCTATCGTAATATCGCGAATAGCAGCCTCAGCTGCCCCATCATAAGTAAAGTTAATATGCCTAAATGTTAATTTCTGAATTGGCGGCGCAATTGCTTTAACTGGACCGGCATGCTCCTCGATTTCGGAAACGTAGCTTAAAAAGGTTTTTAAATTTTCAATGTAAATGCCGTTTTTATTAATTTCTACAAAACTATCAGACAATCGGATGAGCGACCACGCACCGCCGACCATTGCGCTTCCCAGAACGATAAAGGAACTGATAGAAATCGACTGCTTGACAATAGCCAAATAAGCTCCATACAACAGAACCCCTTGGAATATTAGTGTAAAGGTTGTAAATATCTTGAAAAAGGAAACAACTCCTGCTTTGACTCGATACTTATGAACGACCGAAATGGCACCGTCATACCCTTCTATATAGGTGTTTCTCAGAACTGAAAATATGCGGGACAGACGGATTTCCTTGGCAAAGTGGGATAAATAGATGACACGGTTGACATAATCCATTTTTCGTTGGTAGGGTACCCGTTCATTATTTTGCTGAAACTGAATTCGGTTAAGCTTTTTTCCAAAATAAAAATTTCCGAAAATAGGCAATAAAGCAAACCATACCACCCATGGGTCAATGGCGTACATCACGGCAAATATGCTAATCGTTGCGAGCGATACGAATATCACCCTTGAGAGATTTTCAAGAACAGCGCTGACTCTTTGATCGGCTTCTTGAATGGCTTTTGTATACTTGTTATAAAACTCATAATCCTCAAAACATTTCAATTCTACGGATGCTGCCTTCCGAAAGAGAATGAGATACAGCTTCTCATATAACTTGAGATCACTTAAGGGTTTGAAGCGAATTTCATACCAATTATCCAGTAAAATTAAAGCAAGTATCAACACTAACGTCATAATTATGAAATGGATAATTTGCTGAAAGTCCCTTTCGATTGAAATAGACTCAATGAGGTACTTCATGAAATATACAGAAAAAAACACATTGCCAATCATTCTACCGGCTTGAACTGCAAAATCCGCCAGCACTCTCTGTGGATGCATACTCCAAGCTAATCTGAACACAAATAAGTTATTGGCAATAATCACTTTAATATGTTGAATTGTAAGTTTAATTTTCTCCAAGGCCGCTTCTTCCTCCAATAATTAGTAATTCAAAATTTACTACATAGTGGAATTGGAAACAACCTGTCAATTAGCTGATCATTCACCCGTCAAATCATAGTTTATTTTACATTTTATTGAATTTACCGCCAATATCCCTTAAGATTGTTAAGCTGTAAATAATCGAAGTAGCGATAAATTCTAAAGGCAGGTGACGATGTGAGTATAATAGCTGTTAACCGAATTACGAAGACGTATCGGCAATACCGAAGATTTCCTGGACTGATTGGGTCCGTTAGAAGTCTATTTACAAGGCAATATACGGAAGAAGATGCTGTTAACAATATGTCCTTTACGATCAATGAAGGAGAAGCCATTGGTTATCTGGGACCAAATGGTGCGGGTAAATCTACAATGATTAAAATGATGACAGGCATCCTGGTCCCAACGCACGGAGACATTAAAGTACTCGGCGCAGTACCGCATGAAGCAAGAAAAGCGAATGCACAGCAAATCGGGGTCGTTTTCGGACAACGAAGTCAATTATGGTGGGACCTTCCCGTCACTGATTCCTTTGATCTTCACAAATACATCTATAAAATACCGGATTCTGCTTTTCGTAAAAATCTGGAGCTTTGCATGAGTCTGCTCTCCATCCATGAATTTGTGCAGAAGCCTGTAAGACAGCTCAGCCTAGGGCAACGTATGCGAGTTGAGATCGCCATGGCGCTGCTTCATGAGCCCAAAATTCTATTTCTCGATGAACCAACGATCGGTCTAGATGTCATGGCCAAGGATCAAATTCGGCGCTTTCTTCGCACTGTAAATCGGGACCGTAAAGTAACGATCGTATTAACTACCCATGACATGAAAGATATTGAAGAAATTTGCCCACGTATGCTTGTCGTTAACAAAGGAAGCCTGGTCTACGATGGCTCTGTTGAAGATTTGCGAGCTAAGCTAGGAAGTGAAAGGAAAGTTATCATCGATTTCCGAGTCGATCCCGGGCTGATCGATATCCCTGGCATTACGATGCTTCAGGACGAGGGAATACGCAAAACATTTCTAGTACCGCGAGGTGAATCAACCGTATTTGAACACGTCAGCCGGATTGCCTCCCAATATCCTGTAGAAGACGCCTCTATTGAAAGCCTGGATATCGAATCTGTAATACGCAAGTTGTATCTTCAACTAGCTAGCGAGGAACAAACGATCAGCAAAATCGGATGAGAAGGAGCAGACAATGTCGACCTATTTTATGTTTACGTTAAAGGCCTTTGTTAACCAGTTAGCATATCGTTCCGAAGTATGGCTTCGTCTGCTGGGCAACTATTTTGCAATACTCATCCAAGTGGAGATTTGGAGGGCCGTTATCGGAAATGGCGGTTCAGCCAGTACGACAGTCGAACAAATGATTACATATAGTATACTAAACACCCTCCTTTTTGCTCTTTTGCTAAACCGGGTCAGCAGTAAAGTTGACGGCAGTCTTAAGTCCGGCAGTATCGCATCAGAGCTCGTCAAGCCGCTCTCCTATCCTTTATATCTGCTTTTTGACGGGCTTGGACAATCGCTTTATCAGTTCATTTTCACAGTTATCCCCTCTCTGATTCTTGCATGGATTTTGTTCGGGATGCTTCCTCCTGCTTCCACGATACATTTCATTGCTTTCCTAGTGGCTCTGCTAATGGCTTTAATACTTTCTTTTCTTCTTGGTTATCTTGTTTCTCTTCTGGCCTTTTGGTTCTTAAGCCATTTTGCGCTCAGTTGGACGCTTGGCGGCCTAACTACCATTTTCAGCGGTTCGTTTCTGCCCTTGTGGTTCTATTCCCCTTCTTGGGCAGCGGTCGCCAAGTTGTTGCCATTCCAATATCTAGGCTATGTACCTGCGGCGATTTATCTCGGTAATCTGAACGAGGCAGAATTATGGAGAACCGTCGCGTTGGGATGTGTATGGATCATCTTGTTGCTTGTTGTTGCCTATTGGCTTTGGGGCAAAGCCGTACGGCGATTAATCGTTCAAGGAGGCTAATAAGAAAGGAGGCGTACTATGACTTTATTACTCTTCAGTAAGCTGGTTCGATTATTGTTGAAAGAGAAAATGGAATACCGAGCTGATTTTGTACTTTCTGCCTGCGCGCAAATCATTTCCTATGCAGGAGACTATATTGTCATTTGGCTGTTTATGAAGCAATTCAACTCGATTGCTGGCTGGAACTGGCCTGAAATTGCTTTGCTTTATAGCATCGGATTATTTACATATGCACTTGGCGCATCCTTTTCTTTCGTGCAAATGTCGGGTCTAGAAGGTCAAGTTCGGGAAGGCACATTCGATACGCTGCTCATTAAACCTGTCAACCCCTACTTATACCTGATTAGTCGCGGTTTTAACCTGGCATACGTCGCTCATATCAGTATTTCCGGAACTGTATTGATTTGGGCCATCGCTCAATTAAATTTACAGTGGGCGTGGACAGAGTATGTCTATTTACTGCTTGCTTTAATCAGCGGTGCAATGATTCATGCTGGATTGCTCACTGCTATTGGCGCTACAACCTTCGTGTGGGTGAGGACGGGATATTTGTTTTCATTGTTTTTCCATTTGAAGGAGTTCATATCCTATCCTCTTCCCATATTCGGAACAGTGGTTCAGCTGCTCTTGACCGTTGGCATTCCACTCGCTTTTGTCAATTTCTATCCTGCAGCCTTTCTTTTGTCGTACGAGACATCGCTAATACCGCATTGGGCCAAGTGGCTGGTCCCGCTCGCGGGTCCGCTGATTTATGGACTAGGCTACCGCTTTTGGATGTACGGCGCAAACAAGTATCAGGGAGCAGGCGGATAAATATTTGCCGTTCTTAAAGTCCGTATCGTTGTGTAAAATGATTAATTAATCCCGTTTTTTCCGTGCTCGATATTGCTGTGGCGTTACGCTGACAATTCTTTTGAACAAGTTCGAAAAGCTTCCTAAGCTGGTATAACCTATACGCTCTGCAATGTCTGTAATCTTGTATTCGGTTTCTTCCAGCAATCGTTTGGCCTCTTGGATTCGTTCCTGAATGATGGCATCCGACAAAGATAACCCGGTCTCCTTCTTGAACAATCTGGATAAATACGCCGGGTTCAGATAGACATGGGCAGCCATTTCCTCCCGGGTAATCTCCTGGTTCAATCGTGAACGAATGTAATGTCTAATCTTGGTAACCACAGCAGAAGATACTTTGTTGCTTACCGTGAGAAGTCGTACGGTTGCCTTCAGGCAGCATCTCGTCCATTGTTGCAGGGCATCCGAGTGCTTGGGATAGCTTTCCTTATCTGTCAAGCTCTTTAATTCGGCCGACTTGTGAATAGATAAACCTTTTTGGGCCAATATGGTGTGAATAATGAAGAGAATACCGTGGATAAACTGATGATGAGATTCCTTTGTCCATGTATTTCCTTCACTGCTCCAGAACCATTGCTTCACGCGGCGATCCAGCTCTTCTAACTCACCAAGCTCCATAATAGTGGACCACTCCGCAAATAAGCTTAGTGGAGCTACAGCCTGCAATTGTTTCATGCTTTTTTCCATAGGAGTAGAGGCAGGCATGAATACTTGCCGGGATCGAGTTAAATTGTGCTGCTCTCTCTCTGTCACATACGTGTAGGCGCTAACGATTTCCGGTAATACTACCGTCGGGCTAATATAAATAGATAAGGAGCAATGAAGAAGCCGTTCGCATTCGTTCAGAAACTGACGGCAATTGTGATTAAGCACGCTGCTAATAGAGGTTTCTTCACTTCTCACATATACGATCGCCAGATTAAGCCCTGTATGATCCTGAAATACAACACCTTCCAGCTCTAGCAGAAGCAGTTCTCCAGCCAAATTGCGAAGCGCGTATTCCATAATGGCTTCATCACGCGCGCTCAGATTATCTTTCCATTGCTCAAGTCCAAACAGAACCAGGATATAACGATCATCAGGCTTGATCGACAAGCCACAAGTTTGTGCGGATCTTTGTAGCGAGTCCGGGAGCAGAGATGCCCGCTGACTAAGGATGTCCTGCCAGAAGCGTTCCACCAATATAGGCAGCTGATGTTCCCATTTTCTTCGATAGTCCTGCATCAGAGCTTCAAACTTTTTTTGTTCTTTTTGCCTACCGACCTCTGCAAAAGCATCGCTGGCCACTTTCTTCAATTGCTCATAATCGACGGGCTTCAGCAAATAATGGAACGCTCCATGATGGATGGCGCGCTGCGCGTACTCAAAGTCCGCATGACAAGTAAGCATAATCGTCAAAGTGTACGGCGAATGCTGCTCCACCCAGGCCAACAAATCCAAACCGCTGCTCCCCGGCATTTCGATATCGCAAATTAGCAAGTCAATAGTAGTGTTCCTTAGTATCTTCAACGCTTGATCCACGTTCTCCGCCAAACTAATGTGCGTAACGCCCAGCACGCTCCAGTTCACGCCTTGCTGCAAACCGAGCAAGGCAAAATATTGGTCATCAACAATTAAGATTCTATACATACGATGATCAAAGCCTCCTTTGCATAGGCAATTTGATATTCACTATTCCGCCGCCCTGTGGATCATTGCTGAAGGCTATATTCGCGCGTCCATCATAGAACATAATCAAGCGTCTGCGCACATTCCATATCCCCAGTTGACGGTCTGTGGGCTCCTTTTCATATAAGCCAAGGTTAAGCATGACCAATTGCTGCTCGGAGAATCCAGGTCCAGAGTCGCGGATTTCGATGGCCATGCATGAATCCCCTTCTTTACTAGTTTCTTTACTTACCGTGACGTTGACTTCAAAATGCTTGGCATTATTAATAAATCCATGCTTCATAGCATTCTCCACGAACGGTTGTACAAGCAATGGCGGCACAAGGACGTTCTCAAGTTCCTTGGGCACCCGTTCGTGAAAACTCAGCTTGTTCGGGTACATAACCATTTGGATTTCAAGGTAGTTTCGGATATGATTAAATTCGCTAACAAGCGTAATCCACGCATCGTTGGTGCTCATGATGAACCGGAAATAGGAGACGAGGTGGCTGATCATCTTTTTAATCAGTGAATACTTCTGAAGCTCTACAAGATGGAAGACGATATTTAAGGAATTCATGAAAAAATGGGGATTGATCTGGGCCTGAAGATGCTTAAGTTCGGCTTGCTGCACTTTCATTTGCTCTTCATATACGAAGATTTTTAAATTCCCAATTTGTTCAGCCATCCGATTGAACTGTTGTGTAATCAGTTGGAACTCCTTGGATTTCTCTTCCTTTAAACGGTAATCCAGCTGTCCCTTGCCAAGTATGCGCATCCCGCTTGCCAACTGCTGAATGGGTTTAAATACAAGCCGGCTTAATAGAAAGAACAATACAACTAGAATGACAACTACCGCTATGGGAATGACCTTAATTACGCGTTGGAACAGAGGCAGCTCGTCCAGCAGCAATTCTTCGTCCAATAAAATGAAAACGTTGAGATCCGAAAAAAGAGACGGTTTGCCTACGAACAAATAGCTGCTGCCGTCACTAAGTCGAATAGAAGCGCTAGAGCGATTCGATTGATCGTTCAGATGGCTACGGATGCGGACAAGATCCTCATTGCCGAACTGCCCCCACAACAGATGCCCCTCCTTGGATATAATGCCGATTTTCTCATCGCTCTCTACGGACTCCAACCGGATTAGAGGCTGAGCTAAGGAATCAATGCTGACAAGTACACCGATGAGCAGCCTTCCACTTTTATCCGGAAGTGCCTTAAATAAGACCGGCTCGCCGCCGACGTTAATGATTTCCCACTTCAAGGACGTCGGAAGCTTGAACTTCTTCAGCCGAGCGGACAGACCGGCACGGATAGCCTTCTTCTCCTCGTAATACTCCTTTTGACTGCTGAGGAATAGCTCCTCCCGGTCAAGATGATACACGAATACACTGCGAATAATAGAGTAGTAGCTAACATCGCTATACCATTGATCCATTAATTTTCTGATAGATAAATAATAGTTTACACTGTCTGGGTCGCTCTCCGAGTATAGCTCGAGCAGCATGCTTTCATTTGCCGTTCGCAGCAAATAAGTACTGGTCTGCTCCAGCAGCTCATCAAGAGCGCCTAAATGAAGGGTCAACGTGTCCGATGCGGATTTCGCTACTTTCTCACGAACAATATTTGTGGAGTAGATATTGGTGTAGTAAAGAAAGAAAAAAAGTGGCGCCACTAATAGCAGGACGAGTGCGCTTACTTTAAATTGCAATGAAAGTCCCACAGTTCCACTCCTTTGTCTAGTATATGAACGCCCATGCGGCACGAAAGGGGAAAGACCATTTCGGTCTTTCCCCTGCCTGCTTATGACTGCTTCGCCTTCCAATCATCGTACTGTTTCTGAGCTTCGGTTCGGATCTTCTCAATACCGTTGGCCTTTAGCTTTTCATTGTATTCTGCCAGTACCTTGTCGGCATCCAAACTTCCCGTTTCAAGCAGCGGACGATACTCCTTAATAATATTGCTGACGACGGACACCTCTGTTTTGACAGCGTCCGTGTTGAAGCTGAAGCCAAACGATTTTACTTTATGAGCTTTTTCGTTATAGGCTTTGAACTTCTCCCATTTGTCAGGGCTTTCGCCTTCCCACAAATAAGTGAGCGTCTGATTCCCAAACATCCACTCAATACCCGGAGCCCACCCCGTATCCGCACGGGTAGAGACGCCATCTTGCAGCTTAATGAAATTATCCTTGCCCTCTACCTTGACATATTGCCGTCCTTCCACACCGAAATCGATCAGGTTGACCAGATTTTTGTCGGTATGAAGAAGGTTTAGAAGCATCATTGTGCGCTCCGGATCGACAGATGTGCGGCCGATTGCCATCATGGAGTTGCTGACGCTTGCTGTACTGATTTCAGGATCATTCCCCTTCAGCTTGACTAGTTCGATACCCGTCGCGCTGGAATCTTCCTTGTCAGAATCCGGTTTATCGGAACCGAATTTCATCCACGTTTTGCCGGCCTTAAATGCATCTTCGGCGCTCGTTTTGGTCGTCGCGGCATCCTGATTGATGAATCCCTTTTTGAACCATTCGCTGTAGAGCCTCAACCTATAAATAGTCGCATCGGATTCCAACGTGCTGATGATCATCTTATCTGTCTTAGTATCCAATACAATACCGGCAGGCGCTCCGGCCACCAGCTCGTAACGGAAGTTTTCTTCCATGCTCGGCTTTGTTTTGTCGAAGTAGCTCAGCGTATCAGAACCACTGCCTGAGAGCCAGATAGGTGCAAGGCCGGGTTCCTTATCCTTAATGGTTTGAAGCCACGGCTCTAGGTCTTCCAGTGTTTGGATAGAGTTGATATCAAATCCGTATTTATCAATAAGATCTTTCCTGAACATAATCGTGTGGCTCTCGCCGATTTCTTTGTTAGTTGGGATCGCGTAAATTTTCCCATTTACTCTGCCCCCATCGAGAAAACGAGGATCTAAAGTCTCCATTATTCCTTGCCCGTATTCGGTTAACAAATCATCTAGCGGGAGAAACGCCCCTTTGGTTACATTGTTGGAAAAATCTGCCCAGTTCGGAGCAAAAGTCAAGTCTACTTGCTCTCCGGACTGATAGGCCAGCGCCATCTTCTCAGACCAGGAGGACCAAGGCAGTCCCTGAAAGTCGATTTCGGCGTTGATTTTTTCTTTCAAGTATTTATTGATTTCTTCTACAACTGCCTTGGAGTCGTTTTGCGGAAAATTGCCTACCGTGTATACTTTGAGCTTGCGGTAGGTGGATATATCGGGATTGCTTGATCCGATATCCTCAGATGGCTTGCTTGTTGAAAGCGGTTCTGCATTAGGTGAACCGGATGATCCTGAATTGGTGCTGCAGCCTGACATGACCAGCATAGTCGCGGTTACCCAAGCAAGCGCCATGCCCCACCCTTTCGTTTTCTTCATTTCTTGAACCCCCTATAAATTTTCATATATTCTAACCGGCCGTTAAGCCAGAGCTAGACGAATTAACCTTTGATGGCTCCAATGGTGAGCCCCTTGGTAAAGTACTTCTGAAAGAATGGATAAACGAACAGGATGGGACCAATGGAGACGACTACCATCGCCATCCGCAGACTTTCCGTTGGTACCGATTGCTGTACAAGCAGAGCTACTCCACTCCCCGCCAATTGATTTTTGAAAAACTCCGCTTGGCGAATCATTTGAATCATCACATACTGCAAAGAAAATTTATCGCTATCGTTAATGAACAACAAGGAGTTGAACCAATCGTTCCAATACATCAGCGTCGTGAACAATCCGATGGTTGCCAGCACTGGAAGTGAAATGGGAAGTACAAGCTGGAAAAAAATTCGCCACTCCGACGCTCCATCCAGCTTGCCCGATTCAATCATTTCTTCCGGTATCGTTTGCTGGAAAAATGTACGAGCAATGAAGATATAAAACGCGTTCGAAAGGCCTGGAAGGATAAGCGCGACATAAGTGTCCTTCAGATCCAAATAGTTGACGTACAACAGATAGAAAGGGACAAGCCCACCGGAGAACAGCATCGTAATCAAAAGATAAATATTAAAGGTTTTTTTAAACGGAAAATCTTTGCGAAAGATAGGATACGCATATAACGCAATTAACAACACTGCCAGCAAAGTACCAATAAAGGTAACAGATAGGCTAACCCCATAGGCCTTCATGAGAGTAGACGAATTGGCAAAAAGATAGTGGTATGCAGATCCATCGAACTCGTCAGGCCAGAACTTGTATCCCTTTAACGTTAGAAGCTTTTCATTTGAAAACGAGATGGCGACGATCAGCAGGATCGGCAAAATGCAAGCGAGACTGAATGCGATGAAAATAATATGAAGCAATATCGCAGCTAGCTTAGACACCTTTTGGTACGGTTTAACGTTCGTTGCTTTGTTCATTTTGATTCTCCATTCTAGAAAAGTGCCGTGTCGCGATTAAGCTTACGAGCCAGGCTATTTGCTCCGATAACAAGGAAAAATCCAACTACCGATTGGTAAAAATTCGCTGCGGAGGACATTCCCAAGTCATTGAGCTGAATCAGTCCTCTATAGACATACGTATCGATGACATCCGTCGTGGAGCGCAATGCGCCCGAGTCGAGCGTAACATGATAGAATAATCCGAAATCAGAGCGGAATAAGCCGCCCAAATTCAATATCGTCAGAATGACCATCACGGGAGTCAGGAGCGGAATTGTAATTCGGATGATCTGCTGCCACTTGCTGGCTCCATCCATGACCGCTGCTTCATACAGCTCCTCGCTGATGCCAGTTATTGCTGCCAAGTAAATGACGCTCCCTATGCCGACGGAATGCCACATTTTCGTTAACCACAGAATATAAGGCCAAGCCTCCGGGTGCATATAAGCATTAAATGAAGAGTGTCCGAACAAAGGCAAAACGTATTTGACCAGGAAACCGTATTCAGGGTGCAGAAAGGCGTACACGATATAGCTAACGACGACCATAGACAAAAAATTCGGCATGATCATCACTGTCTGATAGAGTCGCGATGCAAGCCTGGCACGTACCTCATTAACGGCAATGGCGATCGCAACGGAGAGAATAAGACCGGTCACAATAAAGACAACATTGTAGGCGACCGTATTAATCGTTACTCGCCACGCATCGGAAGTAGCGAAGAGAAAACGGAAATTGTCGAGCCCTGCCCACGGACTGCCCATAATTCCGTCGATGTAGTTAATGTTCTTGAAAGCAATGAAAACGCCAAACATGGGAATATAACAATTAATGAAAAAAACGATGCTTGTCGGCAGCAGCATAAGCAGCAGCACGCGATACTTCACAATGTTCCGCAGCAAACGGACGTAGCCCCTCTGTCGCAGTGAATGTGCTTGCTTAGCAGAAAAATTTACAGATGATGGAATTGACATAGCATTTAACCTCACTCTATTTCAATAGGATAGATTTATTATAATGAAGTTGGAAATTGGAATTCTCTATCCCAGGTGATCTCATTTATT
This sequence comes from Paenibacillus sp. 01T424, assembly GCF_056398745.1. Classification (NCBI taxonomy): domain Bacteria; kingdom Bacillati; phylum Bacillota; class Bacilli; order Caryophanales; family Paenibacillaceae; genus Paenibacillus; species Paenibacillus sp. 01T424. Next base: position 97,804 of record NZ_JBFTPZ010000001.1, read on the forward strand.
AGAAAGTTACCTCTTAACCTGATTTCCAAATATCATCCTCGTTGTCTATTCTTCGTGTTTCGTCTTACAATCAAAAGTGGAACAAAACATCACAAAAGCATCACCTTAATAAGGTGATGCTCCGATTGTTGAGAATCCAAATTGTCATGATACCATGGTTATTATTTCACTCGTGTACATCTAAGAGATTAGTCGCTAGACAGGCTATCTAAAAATGAGTTGGGAAAAATGGTATAAATCGTTTTTCCAAACCGGCCAATCGTGGCCGCCGCTCTCCTCGTACCAAATATGGGGTACATCGTTCCTCTCCAAATAGGCATGTGTCCGGTCGCTGACATGCTTAAGATTGTCCAGAAGTCCGCATGACAACCAGAGCAAACTCAGCTTAGCAGCCGCATCTTCCGGATTCGGGACAAGCAACTCGGGTTCCTTCGTGTTTGGAGCAGAGGAAAATCCTCCAATCCAAGCAAAATGATCTAGATTGCCTAATCCGATATTGAGCGATTGTCCTCCTCCCATCGATAAACCGGCTAGAGCACGGTTCTCTCTCCTCGTCAGAACCGTATAGTTCGATTCCACATAAGGAATGAGATCATAAAGCAAATCGAATTCGAAATCCTCAAACGCCTTTAATTTGTCCGCGTCGAATAAATTGCCCTCCGCCCGGTCGTTCTGCATGGCACGGCCGTTAGGTAGAACCACAATCATGCGCGCAAGCTTATTGTCTGCATACAAATTATCAAGAATCACTTGCGGACCCGCATGATTGTACCATTCCTCTTCGTCTCCGCCGATACCATGCAATAAATAAAGAACGTTATATTCCCCTTGACCATCCGGGTAACCTGAAGGGATGTAAATCATCGCTCTACGCTTGCATCCTATTGTCTTAGAGAAATATTCAACCGTTTCAATTTTGCCGTGGGCAATATCATCCCTGTACTGGTCATACCCGGTCGGAACGGCTCGTCTTAGCAAATCATAGTTAATTGAACTCATCCTTTTTCCTTCCCCTTCCTGTTTACACCTACTTAACTGCGAAAAGTATAAACTTTCCATAATGAACAAACAACCTGTCAATTGTTACTATCACTTGTACGTTAAAGATAGAGTTAGAAGGGTTTCAGAACCATAATTAGACAGGTTGTTGATAGTGTCAAACGAATAGTAAACTCAATTTTGTAAGCGCATACATATTAATTTGACAAATAATTCACCTCTTTCATCTTCTCCTCTCCTGAAGTCTAAATGGTTATGAATCGTTATTCTTCACTTCTGAATCGGCTCTGGGTACCTCATCCACCGTATGCTTCACCACACCCTTGTACTACCATGAATTAACATATGTAAAACAAAAAAAAGGAGATGAGTATTAATGATTAAAAAGAAAGTCAGTTTGGCATTGAAGCTTCTGCTGCTTGTGGCGCTAGTGATGTCGCCATTATTGCTGAGCGGCAAGAAGGCAGATGCGTGGGTTGGCATGCCGATGTCCAAGCTCCATGTAAGCGGCAACCAATTGGTGAACAGCAGTGGACAGCCTGTTTTGCTAAGCGGGTGGCATCAGCCTTCGGGCGCTTACTGGACGTACCAGAACAGCAATTACTACCTGAATCAGAATGGCGGGAATCGACATGCAGCGATCTTAGCGTATTTGAAAGATATCACCGACACCTTTACAAGCACCTCGGCCAAATACGGCAACAACCATGGATGGTATATGAATCAGGTACGTCTATTCATTGACCGGGAAGACATGGGCGACGTAGCGGCGGGCACGTACAATTTTGCCGGCCTGCAAGCCGTTACTCAGAACGTCATCATTCCTTATATCAACTATGCCAAGACCAAGGGCCTATATGTCACCCTCGGCCTAGATTTCACTTTAAGCAACAACCAAGCAACAACCCCTGCCAATCTCGCAAAGTTTAATCAGATTTGGGGTTACCTCGCTGATCAGCCAGGAATCAAGAGCGCTGACAATGTTATGTTCGAGCTCATTAACGAGCCCGTGCTGTCTGATGTCAATGGCGTCTGGGGCGGTCATCCTTCCCAGTCCAATTTCATTGCCTACTGGAACTCGCTCAAAAATTTCCAAAATTCCATGATCTCCACAATTCGCAGCAAAGGCGCGGATAACGTCATCTGGGCATCGGGACTTGGTTGGGATCAATACTATCAGCTATGCGCAGCCTATCCGTTGACGGATTCACTGAACAATATAGGTTATTCCGTACATTGGTATCCGGGCTATGGCGCTTATGATGACTACACTCCTTTGCAACAGCAATGGGATACCAATATTAAGCCTTGCGCTGATAATTATCCAATTAATATTACGGAGACAACCTGGTTCAAGACCCAACCGGGAGACTCTTCCTACTGGGATCTGTTCAACGGCTCGAACGCGGGCTTCGGCAAAAATACCAAAGCGATCTTCACGGCAGCGGGCAATGTGAGCATCGCTGTCCATATGAATGGATTTTTGTTGAATCCCGGCACGAGAAGCTCATTTGCAGACCCAACAGGCGGATTGATGTATGATGGCAACACTGCCCGGGACGGCATGGCCCGATTTATATTCGAATGGTACTATGAACGTGCGCAATTCAATCCTTGGAATGGTATATGGAATGGAGTCACGAATGGCGCAACTTACAAGCTCGTCAACCGTGCTTCGGGTAAAATACTCGAGGTTCCAGGCGGCCAGAATACTAACGCGTTGCAGCTTCAACAGCGGGCAGACAATAATACGACAGCTCAGCGCTGGATCGTCACGGATCAAGGCACCTACAATAACTATTACGAATTGCGAAGCGTAAGCTCAACTGACAACAAAGTCATGGATGTTCGTAACGGGACAAAAAACAACGGGGAAGCGATTCAGCTTATGCAGGATCTCTCCAATACCGCGCAGCAGTTCCGATTGATCAAGCTCAGCAACGGTTACTGGAGCATCTTGAATGTGAATAGCAACAAAGCGGTAGAAGTCGCCGGCTCCTCCACGGCTGATGGCGCGAATATTCAGCAAAACTTATACAGCGGCAATCTCAATCAGCAATGGCAGCTGGTACAGATTAACTAGCAGGAAGAGGTACAAAAAAGATGTCCTAAAGGGGGATAGACGGGACTGCCCCCCGGTTATGAATCTCTAATTCAAAATATACTTATCGTCGCCCATGTGCTCGCTTATATCCGATAAATCGTGGGAGAAAATTCGCGATCAACTTGTTTATTCAAAAGTAAACGGTGGTTTCCCTAGATTGATGGTTAAGGATCTGAAGTATTTGGAGCGCACGCTTCTCCATGTCAGTCAGCTTTGGGGAAAAATGTTCATCTGGAGACGTTTGTTGAGGATAAGAAGATTGTGTTCAGCTGCGTTGGGAAGAAGACGAGTCGGAAGTTTGTTTGAGTTAAGAGGACAGTGCTTCTTAACTCTGTTTTGAAAAGAAATCATATTTAAAGATGCTACAGAAAACCCGATCTCATTGGATCGGGTTTTTTGTAACACTCTTTTATGCAATTTTGTCATATACAAATATGGATAACATACTACATTTCGATCAATTCAGTGCAGTGGTTATACGTCATAGCCACATAACAATCGCTTGACGCCACGCAATTGCTCACCGCAAACTCCCCCATGTATCATTGCTTTAAAGGTATAACCATGTTCCATGTATCGGAAGCATCCATAAAACCGTCGATGCCGTCCGAGACGGCCGCGAACAAATGTGTCGGCTTGCCGTTCTGGAAAAGCAGGAATGGCCGCTCCAGATTTCCCAGCGTCTGCACCGTTCCATCATCATAACGTACCGTCCGGGAATAGCTTTGCGGCTGTCCATGCAAGGTCCATTTCAGCCCGTCTGGAGACCCAGCGTAGATGCCGCCGTATTTTTCACCACATAGACGCCCTTCCATATCTTTGGCGATCAAATGGTATCCTTTCGCTGTTTGCCAGATGAACGGATCTTCGATATGGAACGACTCCGGAGGAAACACCGGCTCTCCGCTCAGCACCCGGTATGGTCCCTCGTAGTGATCCGCATACGCGACGCCAATCGTCATGCCGCCATGCAGGTTGCCTTCGTAGCTTCGTGCCTTGTAGATCAGCAGCACGGAACCGTCCTCCCGGACACACGGAGCCGGATTGGAGGTCAGAAAGCTATCGAATCGGCCGGGGCGTGTTGGCAATATCGGTTCGTCCGCTCTGTACCAAGGACCGAATACGCTGTCTGCGATAGCCAGGCCTACCCGTTTGTTCGCCCGCGCCACGATGCATTGCGGATCGGTTAACCCGAAATTTTCGGGCGGCTCCGGATCGCCCAGCGGATGGGTCGAGCCCGTATAATAAAGTAGATATTTGTTGTTGTGCTTAACGATATGGGGGTTGTGCGTGCAGCGTCCGTCCCAATATTGCGCTCCCCTCGCCGGAAGCGCCACCTCGCGGAATTGGTACGGTCCCTCGGGCGTATCCGAGTCCGCCCTGACAATCTCTGAAGCCGTCATCCAGCCGGGGTGCATCGGCAGAGTCTTCGGCCAGCGCGAGGCAAACATATGGAATTTGCCGTCCTCGCCCTGCACGACGGAACCACACCATATCCAATAACCTTCCATTCGGAAGCCGCCGCCACGCGGAGCCGGCAGCATCGTGTTAGTATGCATGTAACGTCAACTCGCCTTTTCCCTCTGCTCCATAGCTTCTGCGAACCATGGTCTCCCATCCTTTCAAATAAAGTAAATAACCGGCATGCTCCGCACAGCTATGGAACGACATAGCCATGCCGGCGGACCGACCGCCGGCATGCTTGATCATCAATTACCCTAAGGCGTATTCAGCCCCACATCGCCTGCCGCAAGCGGGCGATTCAGCAGAGGCGCTCCGGAATATTCATCCGCCCCCACATCCGTTGTCGCCCGCATTTGGCCGTCCATATCCGCCTGCACGAACGCGTATGTCCCTACAGCGGCGTCAATCGCTGGGCTGCTTGCGGACAACTTCTGGATGCCGCTCACCGTAGTGAGCAGCGGATTGATATTTCGGATCTGCCCCGAGCTGCGCGATATGTTGCTAATGGTGCTGCCATACCCGATGTTGCCCTGAAACAGCGTATTCGTTGTCGCCGCCTCGTAATAAAGCGTGCCGGTGCTGTTGCGCACGATATTGTTCGCCACGACGGAATCCTGCGGAGCATACGCTTTGCCCGATCCAATGACGATGCCGGTTGTGCTGTTTACAATCGTATTGTTGACGATAAGCGCCCGGTAAACTTTCCACTGTTTGCGCAATTGTTCGACCGTCGGGCTTGGAGGAGAGCCTCCAGTACCTCCGTCGAAATCGCCGTTTGGCAAGTAGATTGCTTCGCCTGTCAAATTCTCGAAGTAGTTGTTATAAATCTTATGGTCATTGCCGAACATCCGGATGCCTTCCTGATCCGACTCGACACCGTCCCCGAGGAAGAAGTTGCCGTATACGCTGTTGTTATGGCCGTGCCGCAGCGTTAGGCTGCCCTTGGACGTGAGGAATGTATTGAAGCGCACTGAATTGCTGCTGCTCTTGACCGAAACAATTTCCGGCTCGCCATCGCAATTCTGAAATACATTATATTGTATCGTATTATAGCCGTGGGAGAGCGTTAGACCGGACAAGCCGAGACGGATCGTCTCTTTGCCGTTGGCTACCCATGGGCCTACATCATGGAAATAGTTGTATTCAATAATATCGTATTGCGAAATTTGCCCTGAGCCATCCTGTCCTTCGTAAGCGATCAGCGGTTCGGTGTCGCTCTTCATTCCGAAGTCGTTCCGGTCGATGCGGTTATGATGACTGTTCGTGCCCCGCACTTGCAACCACATCAGGCCGCCGCCTGAGCTTGGCAGCGCAAATGTATTACGGGTCAGTCGCACATGGTGCGAGCCTTCGAGCACCACCGCGCCATTGCTTGTGTTCGTAAACTTTAATCCGTCCAACACCACATGCGAGGAGTTCTCGACGCGGAAGCCCGATGCTCCCGAGATGATAGCTTGGCCGCGGTTTTTCGCCTTAATGACGATTGGAGCGTTGGCGGTGCCGTTTTTGTTCTGAACAGCAAACGGGCTTGTACGCGAATACGTGCCGTTTGCCAGCACAATCGTTTTACCCGCCGCAGCGGTTGCAAGCTCGGCAGTGAGCTGCGTGGAAGTGCTAACTTCGACAACCGTCCCTTCACTACCGCTGCCGCTTGAATCGCTGCCATAAATTTCGACCTCTGCGAAGCTGTTCCATGCGTTCACCGAGTTGCCGTGGCCAACAATACGAACGTAGCGTACAGGGGCCACATCGGCAAAATCAAATGTCTGCAAGCTGTTGCTCAGACTGCTGACTGCTCCCGAAAGCGCTGTGCTGAAGTTGTAGCCATCATAGGAAGTCTGGATATCAAAGCTGAAAGTTCGCTCCGCCCCGTTGGTGAAGGCGATCTTCACATATTCCACTTGTTTGCTCGATCCAAGGCCGTATTGGACCCACTCCCCGTCGCCACTCGCCGCCCAGCGCGTGCCGAGATCGCCGTCGATCGTATTCGCGACGATGTTGCCGTCATCTCCACTAGCCATTAGCTGCGGTACAGTAACCGCCAGCTTGCTTGCACCCGGCGAAGGGCCGCTCGCGGTGCCGTACAGTTCAACTTCGGTATAGCTGTTCCACAGGTTGGAGGAATTGCCGTGCCCAACGACCCGCACATAGCGGGCAGGATCGACATCCGGAAAATCGAACGTTTGCAGGCCTTCCACAAGGCTGCTCACAATTCCGCTGCTGACGGTCGTGAAGGCGGAACCGTCCGTAGACGTCAAAATATCAAAAGTAGAAGTGCGGCTTGCCCCATTCAAAAAAGCAATTTTAATGGAAGACACTTTGCGGTTTACGCCCAAATCGTACTGAATCCATTGCCCGTCGCCATTCGCTGACCAACGTGTGGCGAAATCGCCGTCCACCGTGTTGGCCGGAACATTGCCGTCATGTCCACTCGCCGTCACGCTGGAGCTGCCAATTGTGAACTTCGTATCGGCCGCCCGCGCCGCTCCTGGCATTAACGCAACTAGCATACAGAGCAAAATCATGCATGTCATACTTTTGGTTCCCATAATTCTTCATCCTTTCCGTTATGAATTGATGGTTATTGAATCATTCCCTTCGTTCCGTCCGCACCTCCTCTCAAGAATACGGAAGCCGGGAGGTGCTTCCAGTCCTCCCGGCTTCGTTAATACGGCCCATGATCCCGCTCAAAAAATATGCTGGCTCCAGCCTTTGCTCTTCGCCAAAGCTTCAATATAATAGTAATCGCCGTAAATCAGCGATACGTTGATGTTGCTATTGACTGGCTTATGCCCGGTTGCTCCGAGCAGAATGCCTTCATACTTCGGCTGATCGAACGTACTGTAGTTGTTCGACAACGAGCGCAGAATGCGCGTGGCCGCGAGCTGATATAAAGCGGCTTCCTCAGGAGGCACCTGCGACGCGATATCGATCAGTCCGGATGCCGCGCAGCTTGCCGCCGAGGTGTCGCGCGGCTCGTCTGTCAAGTCGGCCGCCGCACGGAAATCCCAATGCGGCACATCGTCTTCCGCCAACGCGCTAATGAAATAATGCGCCACCCGCTTCGCCGCATTCAAGTAACGCGCTTCCCCCGTATAACGGTAAGCGCAGCTCATCCCGTAGAGCGCCCAAGCTTGGCCACGCGACCAGGACGATTGCGGCGCGAAGCCCTGTCCACCGTCATAACGCTCCACTTCGCCCGTCTCCGGATCGAAGATTACGATATGATGCACCGAGCCGTCGTCTCTTATAAACGAGCGGAGCACCATATCTGCATGAGCAACCGCAATATGCTTGAAGCGCGGATCATCGCTTTCTTCGCTCGCCCAGAACAGCAGTGGCAAATTCATCATCGAATCGATGATCGACCATCCCGTCTGGTTGCGGGGCCACGCTCTAATGAACTGTCCGACCGGGTTGTACCTGCCTGCCAAATAGTTGGCGGCAAACAGCCCGCGCCGCCGTGCGTCCTCGTCGCCGGTCAGCTTGTAGCGAATAACCGATGTCGGCAGAAACTGAAAGCCAACATCGTGGTGGAAATGGTTGTCTCGCAAGTAACATTGCTCCATGCGTACATCCCAAGGCTCTGCCTCCTCCCGATAACGCCGCTCTCCGGTCATATCGTACAGAATCCACAGAATGCCCGGCCAAAAGCCCGAAATCCACTGATCCACTTTGATCTGGTCATATTTGCCTGCTGCCGAAACATGCGGCGCTTCTGTCCAGCCCGCTTCGATCATATGATCAACTTTAATCTTCACTTTATCCCACCAATCCGACAGCTCGGATGGTTTCAGCTTCACATTTTCATGGCTCATCTCAAAATTCCACTCCTTATCCTAACCTTTGATGGCACCGATCAAGGCGCCTTTCACGAAATATTTTTGCAATAACGGGTATACCAAAAAAATCGGAAGGGTAGCTACCATAATCGTGGCGTATTTCAATGTCTCGCCGAGTATGATGATCTCATCCTGGGATGCTCCCTCCGCCATGGAGCTCGCCTCGCCGATAATCAATATTTCTCGCAGGATCAACTGCAACGGATACATCGACCGATCCTGAAGGAAGATCATGGCATTAAACCACGAGTTCCAGTGGCTTACTCCGTAATACAGGCCTACCACTGCAAGCACAGGCTTGCATAACGGCAGGAAGATGCGGAACAGAATGACAAAGTCGTTGGCGCCATCGATCTTGGCCGACTCTTCCAGCGCATCCGGCACCGCTTCGAACGAAGTCCGCATAATAATGAGGTTAAACGCGCTTATTGCGGTAGGCAGAATTAGCGCCCACAGTGAGTTCGTAATGCCTAGCCCTCTAACCAGCAAGTAGAACGGAATTAATCCACCACTGAAAAACATCGTAAACACGATAAAGAGCGTAAGCTGCTTGCGATATTGCAACGTTTTTCTGGACAAGGCGTATGCGGCGAAGGAAGTGAGCAGCAAATTGAGAGCCACGCCTACAATGACAATAAATAACGTGTTGCGATAGCCGAGCAGGATCATCGGGTTGCTGAATACCGCCCCGTATGTTTCAAGCGAGAAGCCCAGCGGCTTCCAAAGAATGCCCTTATGCGCCATCATCAGCGCCGGTTCGCTGAATGAAGCAAATGCCACGTACAGAATGGGGTACATTGTTGCAATCATGAGCACGGACAAAAACAGCGTATTGCAAACCCGGAATATATGTTCACCCAAGCTTACTCGCATGCGAACCCTCCTCTACCACAAGCCCGTATTGTTCAACTTTCGGCTTATCCAGTTGGAGCCGATAACGAGCGCGAAGTTAATCACGGAGTTGAACAATCCGACTGCTGAGCTGAAACTGAATTGAAAATCTTGAAGCCCGACTCGGTACACATACGAGGAAATGACATCCGCTGTCACATAAGTGGTCGGGTTGTACAGCAGAATAACTTTCTCGAAGCCAACGCTCATAATTCGGCCAATGTCCAGGATGAGCAATATAACGAAGACGGGCAGCAACCCCGGTAGAGTAACATTAAGCATCTGCTTCCAGCGTCCACCGCCGTCGATCTTGCAAGCTTCATATTGCTCGGGATCGATCGCAGACAGCGCGGCCAAGTAAATAATTGTCCCCCAGCCTACATGCTGCCAAATATTCGACGAAACGAAGATCGTCCGGAAAAAAGACGGCTCCAGCAGCATCGTGATCCGCTCGCCGCCGAAAAATGCGATAATATCGTTAATGACACCGTCACTGCTCGTAAAATCCTTGATCATGCCGCAAATAATGACAAGCGAAATAAAATGCGGCAAATAAGTGATCGTCTGAACCGAACGCTTGAACAGCGCATTTTTCACCTCATTAAGCAGCAAGGCGAGAATAAGCGGAGCGGGAAAACCGAAAACGAGATCGTACAAGCTTATCATCAGAGTGTTTTTAAACACCCGCCAAAAATACATTCCGCCAAAAAAGTCTCTGAAATGCTCAAGCCCAGCCCACGCGCTGCCCCCAATTCCAAGCCTGGGATTAAAATCCTTGAACGCAATAATTGCACCGTACATCGGGAAATATTGAAAAATAATGAAATATGCCAAAACAGGAGTAAGCATGATGTACAAATACTTGTTCTTAACTATGTCTTTCGCGATATTAAGCGGCAGACGCCCGGCATGCGCGACTTTGCTGCGTCCCAGCTTCAACTGAGCCATCTCCTACTCCTCCTGTCCACATGCAGCATCATCGGCAGGGGATGGTTGCACCACCCCCTGTCCCCACGGCGGCCAGCAGCCTGCCGCAAGACGATACATGGAGTTATCTTTTGTTGTAGCGTTCCAAGGCACCTTGATAGATGTCGATTACATCGCGAATGCCCATATCTTCCAGCTGCTTCACGAAGCTGTCGAACTTGTCGAGCGGTTCGTTGCCCATTAAAAATTTGATAAACATTTCTTCCAGATACGTGTTGATTGCCGTCATCGTCTGCGCTACCTTCTTGCTCTCATCTACAGTAGGCGTAATGAACGCGGGCAAAATATGTTTCTCCGCATCGGTCTCCGACCAAACCTTGACCGCCTCATCCTGTTGCGGAAACGTGTTGGTCGATTTTTGCTCATGCATCGGGAACGGGCCATTCGGAACTGTATATTGCGCCAGCATCTGCTGCGAAGTGTACTTTTCGTTTTTCACGATCATATCGGTAAATTTCGGGACGCCGTTGTCCATCGTGTAGCTTTCGCCTTCAACGCCGAAGTTGTACATCATGGTTCCTTGCTCGCTAAATGCGAAATCCAGCCATTTTACGATCGTTTCCAGGTCTTTCGCTGATGTCGTCACGGCCGCGCTTGCTTTCGGGTTATATTTGAAATCGCGCTGTCCGGTGAATGGTTTTTCGCCTGCTTTCAATACCGGATAAGGAGCCGCTGCGAGATTAAAATCCGGATTTTGTGCTTTGCCGGACTCCAGCCATTTGCCCATGCCGCCGCCCAGCAGGTAAACAGTTGCGCCGGACTCGCCGTTCAGAAACCGCTTATCCAGCGTGTTGCGCTCGACGATTGGAAAGTCTTTATCAATCAGCCCTTCGGAATACCACTGGCGGAACAACGTCAAAACATCTTTGTATTGCGGATCTAACGGACCGTATTTCACTTTGCCCTGATCGTCAATATAGAAGCCGTGCGACGTTTTGTATGCGCCGAAAAACGCATCCTGTAAATTCATTTTGTTCGCGTATAGTGCCGTCAGCGGTGCTGCGGCGCCTTTTTTCTCTTTGAACGCCGTTAGGACCTTATGCCAATCATCTATCGTCACAGGCAATTGCAGCCCCAGCTCATCCAGCCAGTCTTTGCGCAGCATTGGTCCGCGGAAGACTACGCCTTCCGAGTTGCGTACCATCGGGAAGGCGTAATATTGGCCGCTGTCGGTTTTCACCATTTTATCCAGATCCGGATCAGCTTCCAGCATCTTCTTTAGATTAGGCGCATATTTATCGATCAAATCGTTGAGCGGTACGATAACCCCGTCTGCAATCGCCTTTTCTGGTCCACCTGGATAGATGCTCCAGTCGTACTCCAGCACATCCGGCAGCTTGCTGGAAGCCAGCAACAAATTAAACTGCTCTTCCGCTTGACCGTCGGTCGGGTGGATGTAGGTTACTTTCACGCCGGTAGCTTCTGCAATCGCCTTCCCGATTGGCRCTTCCGCCAGATTCGTTGTAAATGTAATCAGGTTTCCGTTGATTGGAGCCCAGTACGAGAACGTATCTTTGGCATCCAGCGGATAAACCGGCTTATTCGCTCCCTCGTTGCCTTTGCTTTCGTCATTGCCGCCCGTATTGCTGACGGCGCTTTGAGTTGGCTCTGTCTTGTCCTTGTTGCCGGAGCCCCCATTACTCGTGCATGCGGTTAACAACAATGAGAGTACCATTGTGATCCCCAGTGTAAGCTGCAGCCCTTTGTGCATCTTGCCGTTTCGATTTTTCGCCATTGTGCCCCTCCGTTCTTTTCGTATCGAATATGTTGGTGTGAATACGCTTTCATCGTAACGCTAATTCAGTGCCACAAACCATTGTCAAAACCTCAAATATACTGCAATTTCTCAAAAATGAGGGTAGCAAAACCGCAAGTTAACCGCTTTTTCTTGAAAAAAAGCCCGAGAGCTACTTGACTTCCCTGTAGCGCCCGGGCGTAATGCCTTCGAACTTTTTAAATATGCGGTGGAAGGTATTCACATCGTTGTAACCGACCATCAGCGATATTTCGCTGACATTATATTTCTCACTGGTAAGCAGCAATTTGGCCTGCGCCAGCCGCGTCTTGTTAATGTAGTCGAGCAGAGATTCGCCCGCAAGATCCTTAAACAATTTGGAAACATACGACGGCGTCATGGAGAAGGCTTCCCCGATCATCGAAATGTTCAGGTTCTCGTCTTGGTAATACTCGTTAACATATTTCATGACCTTATCGATTAGCGGATTGCTGCAGTATTCACGGTTATTATTAACGTAGCCGCACAAAAGCTCCAGCATATCGTATAGCTGGCTGCGCATCTCCCCAACCGTCTGGCATTGCATCAGGCGTTCTATGGCGCGCACTCCGTCAGGCATATCCGGCTTGCCCGCGATGCGGATTTCTCCAATTACTTTTTGCAGCGTTGCCATCAGATCGAACATGAGACATTTCGCTGTATGGAAAGGATACGGCTCTGTCGTAACATTTTTCTGAACAATCTCCCCGACAAACGTTTTCGCCTTTTCGAGCTGGCCTTCGCGAACCATAACGATCAATTGCTGCTCGGCCTTGAGAGGATAAAAATAACCACCAGGAGCAGTCCCCTGGTTGTCGCTGCCGCTCAGGTCCGCATAATGAATAATGCCCCCGCTGCCTGCAATGATACGGAATTCCATCGCCTCGACCGCTTCCTGAAACGCCTGGAAGATGCCATATTCGCCCTCCTGCTGTGCACTGAAGGCAGCGGTCAACTGGACATCGGCATGACTTGCGATGAACGACATCGTTTCTTCCGCGATGTGCTCCAGCTCCCCCCGCTGCTCCACCGGCGAAACAAGCTGATGGTTGACGATGCAGGCGAGCAGCTCCTGGTCCAGCTCTACCGCATAGGCGTTGACGGACTTTCGCGCAACCTCCTCGACCACATTGGCGATCAGGAAGTGCAGCAACCGCTTGTTATGTACCTGATCCTCATCCTTCCGATGGAACTTGCCGAAATGCTCGATGCGCAGCAAGATAACAGAAAATCCGCCCAGCGGGAAGCGCAGATCATAGGCTGAGAACGATTCGTGCAGCGGGATATGGCTGTCGAGCTGCCCTTTCAGCAACCGCTGCAGGAAATGCGATCTGAGTGTATTGTTATGCTGATTCAGCTTGTTATGAAGCTCCTCCTTCTCATGGAAGGTGCTGCTCAGCGCCTGCTCCAGAAAGGAGTATTCATTAGAGCCGCGATCGAATGTAACACCAGCCTTGAACGACAAGCTCTGAATGAGCGCATGAATCGGCAGGTAGTTCCGCTTGAGCAGCCAATACGTCACGCCACCGCCAATAATAAGGCAAAGCAAGATGCTTGCGTTCGTCAATTGCTCTACTACGTTCATCTTCTGGTGGTATACGCCCGCCGGAAGCGTCATCACATATTTCCATCCCGTAATGGAGGAGGTTGTATAGGATGCAACAAGCCTGCGACCGGAAGCCTCGATCTCCAGTTGCCCTGATTCTTCCGGCATATCGCTGTAGTTTAGAGCAGGTTCCGCCAGCGACTCGCCCGTAGACGCAATGAACCGATTGTCTTCATCCAAAATAAAGATAGTGCCTTCCTCAGGCACCGACGCTTGCTCCAGCAGCTTGCTGCGGTCAATCATAAATAGCAAGACAGCTCCCGGCTGATTCATGATCGTTGATGTCGCATTTTGGGCATACATGACCGTAGGCCTCCACTCATTCTCTTCAGATACAACAACCGAGTGGTAGCCTTTAATGTACCATTGGTCAAAATATTTTTGAAACGACTGGAACGGCATTTGCTCTTCAAGGCGGATATGGTCGTATAACGCTTCGATGTTCATACGGTTGTTGCGGGCGATGACCGTATCGCTATTTTTGTAATAAATATAAATGCCTTCAAGAAAATCGTTAGCAATTTCATATACGCGCAAATCATTGGCGATTTGGTATATTTCGTAGTGATCTGAATCAGACAAAATGGGATCGGCAGAAATAAATGATGCGATTCGCCTGTTGAGGCTCACCTCGAGGCTTAGGCTCTCGATTCCTTTGAACTGGCTATCTATGGCTTGCTCCATCTGAACAAGAATGGATTGGTTGGCGCGGTTAATTTCGGCCTTTACAACGTTCAGCGTCGCGCCGTATATAACGCCGCTGATCAGAATGGGCACGAGCAGCACCGAAATGTATGAAAGCATCCAGGTCAGAAATACGCTGCGATTTTTGTGCCGGAGCTGCTTTAGATAGATCGTCCACCGGTTTCGAGTTTGGGCCATAGGTTCTCCTCCATGTTAGCTTTAGTCGGAGTCGGGACCGACGTCAATTCTTGTTAGAATGGCCGGACAACGAATATCCTCGACTTCCGCTTTCTGATTGTTGATACATACCGCCGGAGACGGCCGGTATTCATATATGGCCTGTTGCTCCTTGCCGCATACACGGTTGTAAGCGATTACACAATTCTCAGGCGCATAAGGAATCCGCTTGCCCAGCGTAATACCATGACGACAATTCACAATCGTATTATTCACGACATGCGCGCGATAGACGCGCCAATGTTTCCTCAGTTCCTGCTGCGTCGGCGCCTCCGGATAGCCGCCTGGACCCCCATCGTAGTTACCGCCGTCAACGAGCAGCGCATCCAACGTCAAGTTTTCCATATAATTATCAAAAATGTGATGGTCGTTGCCGTAAATGCGAAACCCGCCCATCTCTTCCTTCATGCCATCACCGATAAACACATTGTGATGAAAACGGTTTCCATGTCCGTGCCGCGCAGTCACTTGGCCGGCGGAGTTAAGGAATGTGTTGTACCGAATTGTATTATAGCAGCTTTTTACCGAAATAATCTCGGGCTCTCCGTCGCAATTTTCAAACAGATTGTGTTGAATCGTAATATAACCGTTCGAGAGAGAGATTCCGGACAAGCCGAGCCGGATCGCTTCAAGCCCGTTGACGACTCGTGGGCCTATATGATGAAAATAATTATATTCGATAACATCATGCTGCGAAATTTGTTCCCCGTCGCCATCAAAAATGACGAGCGGTCCAAGGTCGGCCTTTGGCCCGAACTCGTTGCGTTCGATTCGGTTCCAGCCGCTGCCGCTTCCCACCACAGACAGCAGGCTGTACTCCGCCCCAACCTGTCGCGGCTCAAATCTATTCCGCGCAATCCTCACATGCCGCGAACCGTCCAGAATGATAGATTCGCGCTGCTCGACCTGGAATAGCAGCCCCCATACCTCTACATAAGCAGAGTTCAAGATGCGTATACTTGATTCGCCAGCTATCGTCGCTTTTCCTTTATTGACAGCGCGAATGCTTAATATGGCGGTGTCCGATCCCACTTTGCCTTCAATGATATAGTCTTCATTCCGCTCATAAACGCCGTCTGCCAACAAGATCGTGGAACCAGGTTCTGCCCGGCCCATGGCTGCCGCCAACTCGTCGCTGCTCGACACCCAATAAATAGTAGTCATCTTCCCACCTGCTTCCTATTAAATAGGCTGATATGATCCGCAGCCTTTGCAGGATCATATCAGCAACTTCACAACCTCTATTATGAAAGATACGTTTCCCATGCCATAGTGTAAAAAAATGAAACAATCATAAAAAAGTAAACTGAGGCTCAAAAATAGCGAAAATTATCGCCTTGCAACCTGTAAATCGCAACCTGCGGTGGACAAAACATGCGAAAGGACGTATCCCGATATCAAATCGTGGATACGTCCCCTTTGCAGCTGCCTGTTTACCAGCCCGCTTAACCGAAAAAAAAGTATGCAACCTTCATCTCTTCTTCCTTCAACAGCAACTTTTGTGCTGCTTCAAGCAGAGGCGTGCGGTCATAGACAAGACTTTTCATTGCAATTTTGCCATCGGTAATCGTGAAATAGTGCGCTTCTTTCGACGGATCGTCGCGACGGCGGTAGGACACGCTTCCCGGATTCAGCCACAAACTGGTGTCGCTCAAATAATGAATGCATCTGCGATGCGTATGTCCGAATATAATGCGGCGATCTCCTGTGTCCTCTGTTGTCTCGCCACTGCGTTCCTCCCAGAAAGCGTCGTACTTGGGCAAGCTGTCAATCGTCAAATAGTTGTCGTACAGATGCTGCATCGTATAACGATAGCCATCCATTTCGAATGTGCGGTAGACTGGTATGCTTTCTAGGAAGGAAATTTCCGCTTCACCGAGCAGCCTTGCATTGCAATGTGCCCACTTGATACTATCCTCCGCCACATCATGACCTCTATTGCCGTTTCGGTATAGGTCAATAATAATGTCGTCGTGGTTGCCGCGAACGCAAATTGCATCGTTCTTATGCACCCATTCGATAACTTCCCGCGGGAAAGGACCGTAGTCTACGAGATCTCCCGCGCAATAGATTAAGTCACAGCCTTGTTCTGCTTTGCGGATCGATTCCAATGCATAGACGTTGCTGTGAATATCCGAAATAATTAAAGCTTTCATATTCAGTTCAACTCCCATAAATTCAAAATTCCCAGCAGTACCGTCACCACTTCCACCCGCGCAATGTATCCCCTGGCATGAAACGGTTGCGCTCCCACCCCTGTACGATTTCCGTTTTTTGTTCCGAACAACTTGGTTAAAGCCAGCTTTACTCCCCCTCGGCACCCGGCACGAACCCACTCCAGCATTCGGATCTAAGTGTTCTCCCATTTGCCCAGCACACTCTCCCTCCTTTATATAAAAAGATGGAACTTTGATAAATCGTCAAAAGCTAAACCCCCCCTCGAATATATCGATTTCCTATCTGCAAATTCTGGAATGGACATCAAATGTTAAAAAAGTCACTCATGAGATCGTAAATTTTCGAGAAAAAGGGCACGTACGCTGCCTCATACTAGCTTCCGTTAGCTCAATAAATAGAGCAGGTTACCGTAGCACCTGCTCATCAATGTTTTTTATTCAAATCGTGACTCGTTTATGCTCGGCAACCCTCAAATGCAAGGGGGACGGAATGTTTTTCATCCTATTTAGAAGATTAAATGATTAACTTGCTATTCCTATCCATTTTCTTGCGAAATCCTTTTACATAAAAAGTCCGGAAATTGTCTGATCATTAAGCTTGATATCACAAAGCAGAAATTGGTCTAATTATGTACTGTTCACCTGCAACTGTAGGAAAAGAAATTTTCTTAATATGCTGCTCCGACTTAGCTATAACTACTCCATTATTGATAGCTTCAATTTCTACTTCAGCATCTATCGTACAATTGCGTCCTAGCTTTGAAACAAGCTTGGCTTGCGAAAGCCTACCGCTTGCCCATTCTATCCCTATCTCGAATCCGCCGCGCGCACGCAAGCCTGTTACGCTTCCCGTCTGCCAAGTATCCGGCAAAGCCGGCAGCAGTTGCAGCTTCCCTGCATGTGACTGCAGCAGCATTTCAGCAATGCCAGCCGTTACCCCAAAGTTTCCATCAATCTGAAATGGAGGGTGAGCATCGAAAAGATTCGGGTAAACTCCTCCAGTATGCCCTCTATCTGGGTCCCTCTCATCAACAATTCGCAGCAAATGACTAATTAATTTACGAGAACGGTTGCCTTCGCCAAAGCGTGCCCATAGTCCAACTTTCCATGCGAGACTCCAACCTGTTCCTTCATCACCCCGAATTTCTAAAGAGCGACGAGCTGCCTTGAACAAGTCACTATCGTGATCTTTCGTAAATTGACTGCCCGGATAAACGCCATATAAATGAGAAACATGGCGGTGATGGGGATCCTCTTCATCGAAATCAACAGACCATTCTTGGAGTCTGCCTCCTCTTCCGATTCGAAGCGGAGCTAACTTATCTCTCTTGCTGAGCAGCTCCTTCTGCCACTCCTCATCCACCTGTAGCACTTCTGCAGCTTTAACGCAGTTTGTAAACAGCTCCCAAATAAGTTCCATATCCATAGCGCTTGCCGTCGACACACCAACTAAGCTGCCATTCGCAGGATTTTTGAATTTATGCTCGGGAGAAGTGGAAGGCGATGTGACTAACGAGCCTTGATGATCCTCCGTTAAATAATCACTTATGAACAGAGCCGCCTGCTTCATAATCGGATATGCACGCTCTTTAAGAAATAGGAGACTACCACCAAATAAATAATGCTCCCATAAATGACTGCATAGCCATGCTCCCGCCATCGGCCATAGTGCCCAGACTGGATCACCATGCCCATAGTCGCCTACAGGCGCTGTTTGTGCCCAAATATCAGTATTTTGATGAGCTGTCCAGCCTCTTATGCCATAATGCACCTTGGCTGTCTCACTTCCTTTAATTTTCAAACTGTCAATCAAATCAAATAATGGGTCGTGACAATCAGGCAATCCGCAGGTCTCTGCAAGCCAATAATTCATTTGCGCATTAATATTCAGCGTCCAATTGCTGCTCCACGGCGCCCTCGTTTCTCGGTTCCATATCCCTTGAAGATTAGCCGGCTGACTTCCTTTCCGAGAGCTGGCAATAAGCAAATATCGTCCATATTGGAAAAATAGCTCTATGAGTCCATGATCATCAGCTCCGTGCATCCTAATCCGTTTATTAATTGGTATCTCTGATTCATGTTCCGATGAAGCCGAATCTAATTGCAATTGGACACGATCAAACAAAGGCTTGTAGTCGGCAAGATGTTTATCCTTCAGCAAATCATAGGACTGTGCTGCCGCTAGCGATAATCGTCTTGCAACCTCCTCGGACGGATTCTTCCCCTCATGAGTAGGCGACTTATCATAACCATTAAAGCTAGATGCAGCAGTCCATATAAGTATAACCGAAGAGGCTTTACTGACATGAAGACCGCTATCATCCAGCTCTATCATTCCACCATCCGCTGTTGCGGTTAGCCCCGCCTCAAAGCGAATAGCCTCACTTTCCACTTCTTCTTTATATACGATTGGGTTATCGGTACAATAATAGCTTGGATCCACATGATCCGGACAGCGGCCATTCATGACGAGACTATCATCTCGCACAGACATTCGATATTTTAGCGGACTCTGCATCCTAGCAGAGAAGTTAAGCGACGAAGCTTTGCTGGCAGTTAATCTCATTACAAGTATCTTATCTGGGTAAGAACAGAACGTCTCACGAATGATACGGTTATCTCCCACCTTAAACTCAACACGGGCAATAGCAGTCGCCAATTCAAGGCTTCGTTTGTATTCGGTAGCTAGATCACCATGATAAAAATCGAGTATGAGATCTCCTAATGGCAAGTAGGATTGTGTATAGGGGCCCAACATAGACTTCGCTAGCTCGTCTGCTTCTTCATATCGCTCTTCTTGCAGCAGCTTCCTAACTTCGGGCAACACCGCTAATGCATTCGGATTATTATCTCCCTTAGGGGGACCTGACCAAAGCGTATCCTCATTTAGTTGTAATCGTTCTCTTTCCACACCGCCGAAAATCATCGCCCCTAGATGCCCATTCCCAACAGGCAGCGCCTCTGTCCATACATCTGCCGGCTTGTCAAAATACATATTCATTCACGTTCACTCCTCTTTGTTGTTTCCCGATAACTGCCGGGGGTTACGCCAACCTATTGTTTAAATACTTTATAAAAATGTCCTAGCCACACAAATATTTGAAACGTGATCTGCTTTCTGAAACGTCTGCTGAATATGTCTGGTAAAGGACTGGTCAGAGAGGTTCATGTAACAGGATGTGAATTCGTTTTCATGTTTGCCTCCTTTCTATAGTCTTAATTATAAAACGTTTTCATTAAATGAATACGGATCATTTATAAGCACTTAGGTATCCGATATTAAGGTGCTTTACATAAAACATAAAAATCCCTAACCCCTAAGTTATTAGGGGATTGGGAATTTGCATCAGTTGGGCTATTCGTTTGGTTAGCCGTATTGGCCAAGCAGCATCTCATGCTCATAGAATCCCTTATTAGCCTGCGCTTACTTGACTTACCGAAACGTTTGGAGCTAAGTTATCTGCACATTCTTTATAAGCTGACCCACATTCATATCATTCAGATCCTTTAAACCCTCCGATTGCCATTGTCTATGCTAATCGCATACTCCGCTTCCGCAGAAAGCGCCAAAATCTCTGGCTGGCGATCTTCCAGTGGTCTGGATGGCATGTAGATGTCTCTCTCCTTTAATAGAGGAGAAATTTTCAGAACAATCGAATGGCTCGCCAATTGATCACGAAATCTCTTTAAGCCTATTTTCCAAGGGACGCCGTTATAGAACTGATCTGCGACGCATTGTCCGGCAATATAGGCTTGTACTACGTCTCCTACGAAATCGACGATCAACGTGATTTCGCTCGCTTCATCGAATGCCGAAGCATCTATACGAATCTCCCATTCAGGTGCTGTTCCTTCTTGCCCCTTATCTTCGAATAAATAGTTGAAGAAATCTCCGTTTAGCGTAGAATCACGGATCCGCTTCCATGAGAATTCGACTTCACGAGTTTGCAGGATCGGCTTGAACGCCTGGAATATCCCCTCTTTGTCTTGTGAAGTCTTCAACGAAACGCCCTGACAAGTGATGTTATGTTCAACAGGAGGATAAACAGCAAATGCCATCCGGTCGGCTTCAGTACCGCTAATGCGCAATCCTTTCTCCTTAAACACGACGTTTCCTTCGCATAGAATTAACCGTTCACCTCCAAATGCCCGGCCCTTCCACAAATGCAGCGACTGCTCTTCGGTTATTGTCAGCACCTTAACGACATGACTGGCAACAGAGCGAACAGCGAATTCGCAGCCAGACCCCGGTTTCAGATCGGAAATGGCGAGCGTACCATCCTGCCGAACCAAAGTTCCCTCTTTCAATTCGACATCGGAAACGGTATCCGATTCGAAGGCGAATTCGGGGCGCACGCCAGAAACCTCGAAGAATACATACAGCGTCTCCCCATCTCCGCGAAGCCTACATAACAACTGTGCGGTCGCATATTTCAAACGTACACCGTCCATATCCATATGGAATGGCCAGAAGAAGTAACCGTCCTTCTTAAGCGTAAATCCATTTGCAGGAACGTTCAGCTCACCTCCGGGCAACCGCAATTCAACCTGTACGTCATCCTTGTCTTTCATCTCCGTCAGTCTCTGGTAGTTGTTGAAGAACAGGAAGCCGCTATCTCCTTGCGCTCTCGCTACGACGCGTACCGTCTCGTTATCCTCCAAGGATGAAGGCCGAACTTGCGGAAAAACCACAGCCATAGGCGCCAGCCTATCTCCGAAATCGTGTAGAAATAAATGAAGCCGCTTTAGTTTTCTATAAGAATCCCTGATTCCGCCAAACTCTCCGAGCGGCGCCTGGAAATCGTAGCTCCGTACGGGCAACTGATTGCCTTGGGGATTGGATTCTTGCATCGTTGAAAGTTCTCCGAGCGGCTGGGTTCCTCCATGATACATATAATAGCCCAGCAGATTGCACCCGTTAGCTATCTTAATCATCGCCATCGCGCCAACGTCGTCCGCCTGTATGATGGGACGCCGATGATAGGTAATTTGCACGCCGCCCCCAAGCTCGCAAGAGCCATCGGGATAACGTTCGATGTCTTCCAAATCTTTAATATCAACGGCTTTCTCGCCGAACAGATCGCTGCCGATGCTCGGATCATTGCGTACTGAATGGAAGAAATAATGCGGTCCTGGAGGCAGTTGGTTTGTATGCTTTTCCCAAGGATGATCCGGATAACCTCCGAATAGCGGCAGCATTTCGTCCTTCGGAATCCGTGCTCCACCTGGGCCTCCCCAACCTGTAACCGTATATAAAGGAGCTTTCATGCCCAATTCTCGCGCGATACTCTTTAAGGTTCGCAAATGCTCGGGGTTATCCGTCAACTCGTTGTCGAATTGCATACCGACGATCGAGCCGCCATCTTGGAAGGACAGCCCTTCGATCTGCTTAGCAATTTCCCCGTAAAACCTTCTAACATACCACAAATAGTCATCATCGTTTGTCCGTAACGCGCATCTTCCATAGATCCAATCCGGAAAGCCTCCATTACGGCATTCGCCATGCGCCCATGGGCCTATGCGAACAAGAACCTCCAATTCGTTCTTCTGACAGAGCTGCACGAATGTCCTAAGATCCTTGTCTCCCGACCAATCGAAGCGACCTTCTGTTTCTTCATGATAGATCCAGAATATATAAGTAGCGACGATCTGGATGCCACCCGCTTTCATCTTAAGCAGCTCTTCCTCCCACTGTCCATGAGGAAACCTGGAGAAATGAAACTCCCCCATAACCGGCAGCCACGGCTTTCCTTCGCGGGTGAGATGCAAGCTGTTCACGTTGATTTCCTCTCCCGCCGGATTGGTGCCTCCCATTTTTAGATGGCCTTCGATCAATACTGGCTTTCGTTGATTGCCGACATCTAGTAAGTATTTCATTGTTTCACTCCCCGAGTATGCGTCCTTCCAACCCATCCGAGCTGTTGCACTGGATTCGAGCGCTTGAATTAAATTTCACTTCCATCATAATTTTGGAATCCTACCTGAACAACGGGCATTTTTTAAGATCATTGTCCAAATCCGTCGAACTGTCTTATACAAATATTAATCTCGTAGTCAGATATTTAAAAATCGAAACTGATTGCTGACCAGAAGGCCATTAGAGTTCAGAACATGGCTTGTTGTCCATCTTCCAGCGTTCACCTGCAAGCAACTTCAACTTACTCACTTCTCCGCCCCTTACTCTAAAATCGACTGTCTGATCGACGTTCGAGACAAGCGTCACACTCATCCTCCGATCCTCTAGATTCCAGTTCAATATGAAGAGATATAGTTAGATTTTTAGGTCGTTCTCATTTCTTAATATTCGAAGCAATGATGGATATAATCGTTTGACAAAGCCTATTGTCCCGAATATGATAATACTGACTAGTCAGTACAAATTAAAAGGAGTTGATATTCATGCATGAAATGTACGAATTGAAAGCTATCTTTACGCCGAATGAAGGAAAACGCGGAGATTGGGCAAAACTTAAAGTGGAGTACGGCAATCTCGGGGATAGCATCGAGATCGACAAAACGATCATAAGAATTTCGGATTACGGGATTTACGATGCAATGAAACGCGAAGAAGACGGATCGTTCACATGGTCTTATCCAATTCCGTATGAGGCACTGATCCAAACCTACGAGATCGATGTGTATGCGATAGACAAGATAGGAAACAAGGGACCTAAGCAAACGGTTATCTTCACTGTTACCAGCTAAAAATTCCCTTTCACATGAAACCGACGGCAGCTCGAATGTCTGCCGTCGGTTGTTCCTCCTAATCTACCTTTTGTCCTCTTCGGTTTATCTCTTCATCCAGCGACGCATTGTCATTCGAGAACTTATCACTTGCCGATCCATTTCCCGTTCGTGAAGTCGGGGATCGCTACCGGTTGCCCGCCCATGGCAATCGAGTCCTCGGTTAATGAGGATATACTCATCCACGAAGCCATATCATATACATCAATCGGCGTTTGCGTCCTGTTCTTGAAACTCTCGATGAAATCCCGGAAGACAAGCCAATCCATACCGTCATGGCCTCCTTTAATTCCTTCCTGCAAATAGCTCTCCCACAGCGGATGTTCATATTGCTCGCGATGGTGCTCGACGTTCCCCCATTGCGTCTTCCAATTCGATTCATACTGGTTATGCTGTCCATCTATGAATAAAGAATGGTTCTCCTCCATATACATTCCTTTTGTTCCCCTTACCGTAAAACCTCTTGAATAATATCTAGGCAATGTAGTATCCAATGTGAGTGTAATCGTTTCTCCGCGAGCGCACTGGATGATAGTCGTTACGATATCGCCTTGCTTAAACCGAGTACGAGCAAGCTCGCTATCCTTCCTCTTGCTTGTGATGTATTCCTGCATGCCTCCCGATTTTGAGGCGAGAGACACAAGCGATACCATGCGATTTCCTCTATTGATATCTAGTATTCTGGCGATGGGACCTAGCTCGTGAGTGGGATAATTATCACAGTTTCTATGAATATATTCGTTCAGTCGATAATGACGGTTTTCTTTGCCATTAGCGATTTCATAGCGCAGGTCGTGAAGATAACCTCCTGAGCAATGGACGATTTCCCCGAGAATGCCTCGCTTTACCATATTTAATACCATGAGCTCATCGCGGCCATAGCAGCAATTCTCCAGCATCATGCATGGAACTCTCGTTCGCTCATAAGCTTCTACCAGCTTCCAGCATTCCTGCATGGAATAAGCTCCTCCGACCTCGCAAGCGACATACTTCCCTTTCTCCATCGCTTCGATTGCGATAGGGATATGGGTGGACCAAGGTGTGCAGATCATGATGACGTCAACTGCCTCTTTATTCAGAACTTCCTTATAGTCACCAGTTTCAAAAGGTCGACTGCAGCCTGCCTTCTCAATCAGATTAGCTGCCTGTTCGCGACGATCCTCGTGCAAGTCACAGACGGCGACGACTTCCACGTCCTCCATTTTCAGCAATATGATTTCCAAAAGCCCCGTTCCCCGTCCACTAAGCCCGATTAAACCGATTTTCACTTTAGATTTCATCCTCGTGATCCCTCCGAATAATAGCTGCTTGCCCCTTATCGATCGCAAGGTGCTCTGCCTTCATTGATATCGTCTTTACGATTGCGACTGCCTTGTCTGCCATTGTATTCCCGCGAATTTCAACTCCGCTGCATGCCCGTAAGCGGATGATTTCTTGCGAATCAGCGTATTCTCCGCCCATATCGCCGTTCCTTGAGATCTGGTTATCCGCAACAATTAAGTCGTTTATGCTCTTCGCATCCAATAATGGGGAACCGTCCAATTCAAAGCGGTTATTGCTAATCACAACGTTGCTGTGCACGGGTGCATCCACTGATACAACCGTGTTCTCCGGTTGAATCAGAATGACCGGCTGATTACCGTTACCACAAGCGACGAACCGATTTCCCCTTATCTGGACATCGCGAACCATCCCCGATTCATACCAGCTTACCGCATCGTCGGCGATGAGAATCGCGCTCATATGCAGCTTCTCGAACAAATTATTCTCGATGGTCACTTTACGGCGCGTTGTCACTAGAATTCCACGAGTCGGTATTCTCTTGAAGACATTTCCGCATATGGATACTTCGGGCGTCCATGTGACATTCTCGATGACATCCTCGTCCCCGATCATTCTCGGTACCGGAGCATCCAGCGTCAGTTCGGCTTCACGCAGACTACGCTGCTTGATGTCGACGACATGACGGGTAGCATAAGGTATTAACGAGCTAGCGGAAATAAAATCAATCTCATCGCCCAGATGGAAGGCGCTGAATCCGTAGCTTTGCGGATGCATAAACCGTACGCGAATGCATCTCTCGTCCTCGGCGCCAATGATTCTTAGATGGGTACCGTGAATATTGATGGCATCATCGTGCGCACCCTCGAATAAGCAATCGTTGATCGATATTTTTCCTTTCATCCCGGAAAGATGAACAAAATCGGCGAACGCCGCCGCTGTTCGTCCATGGGAAGGATCCGGCGCCAATCGCAAGCCCTCGAAAGTCAAGTTTTCGCTGAATTGCCCGACGATCCCAAGCCCATGCATATATTGCATCCAGACATGACGCCAGGTAATATTCCGGCAGCCAACGATCAGGGCACCAACCTGATCCCGAATGCCATCGCGCATTTGAAACACATGACCAACCTTCGTGATCGGAGCAGGCGATACAAACCAAAGCCGAAGCTTACCAAGCTCCATCTGTTCGACATGGCTGGCTAACGTGATCGGGTTGGGTACTCTCCAGGTCCGGTTGCTCACCGGGTCAAATTCCTGGGCAGGACCCCCGCGGTAAGACCAATCTTCATCAGTCCAATAAAGCTTATCGTCCATCAACAAATAATAAGAATCCGGATGAACCTCCACCTCCCAATAGCTTTCGCAGATCGCGACGATTCGCATTTCGGATATAGTCGGCCGGGCGAAATCGATCGTCAGGTTCCGTATTTCCACATCGACGCAGCCGTCCATGACGATCAGCGTCATCTTCCCGTGAAACAGCAGCCGCGAGCTGTTCCCTTCCACATGAATTCGTTTTGCCCCTTTGAACCAGAGGCCTATCGTTTTGATTGGATGGGGATGCTCCTTTTCGCTAGCCGTATTCGAGACATAGTAAGGTTCTTTGCTAGCGTTATTGGCATACAAATCATATCGTCCTGGCGGAAATTCGATCACCGTCGGCCCATCCTCGGCCGAAGCGGCATCGATCATAGCTTGTATGGCCCTAGTCGCATCCTCGCCAGAATCCGGTATCGCTCCGTAATCAGTTGCCCGAAACAAACGGGGCGCCGGATCGTTTCCTATCTCATTTGCTTGACCTCGCATGCTTCATCTCCCAGTATGATCGACTTTTCACTACACTCCTTCGACAAACTGCGCTTGAGCGCCATCGAATCAATTGTCGAAGCTGCAATGAGCGCCCCCTCGTCTCCTTCGTCCGCTCATTCTCTATTTATTGCTGCGATGGAATGATTGATATCGCCATTCCCGGCGCTAGAGAAAGCTCCAGCAACCCTCCCACAATTCGTTGACCAAGTTGCGCTTCCGATAATCCTTCAGCCGTAATTCGGTAGATATCAACGGCAGCTACTTCGTTCCAATCAGGCGGAAGCGACCAAGCCTTCTTCGAGTAACCACTCTTGCTGAATGCGATTAATTCCGGTTGCTCTTGCCATAAAGCAGGGAACAGCACGTCGTCTCCTACGCGCAGCGGCTTGCTGTCTCGACGAACGGAGTGATCCGCTAGATGAACGGAATGCCCTCCCGAATAATGAACGACCCTGTTATCGCCCTCGCCCTCTATCCGAATGCGATCAAGCGAATTCAAATACTGGTATTGAAGCATTCTTGTACAGATCTGCTCCATGAAGATATCGTGCCAATCCTCGCGTGAAACTTCGTTGTCAAGATCCCAGAATACATCCTCACCATGCACGCCCGCGCCGAACAAGAACTCCAGATCATGTCTGCGCGGAATGCCCGGTATAGAGTAATCTCGAATAGCAGCTCCGCTCAGCAGCTTGGCGGGTCTCTCCAGAAAATGCTTCTCCTGGTTCTGATCAAACCACCAGCACCACGGTTGCAATCCGATGAACGGATCGTTGCGATGATGGGCGAAATTTTCGCTTGTCACATCAATCCCGCGACTTCTGAAATAGCGGATTGTCCGGCGCATGTAGGAGGACTCCTCCTCCTGGGAGACGCCTCGGAAAACATTTGCTCTCGGAAAATAAGCGTCCAGGTGTACCGTGCCGGCCTTATCAAGCTCCAACAGCGAGATCAACTTCTCGATTCGCTGGACGATTATCCCGCTCTCCCATTCCTTCTTATAAAAAATTTGATAGGCAGCCATATTATTATAGTTACCGATTTGCAGCAAAGAACCATCTTCGTTACGCGAAATCAGATCATGCTCCATGTAAAGATCCCAATGCGGGCTATTATCGTAGGCGTCCGTCATATTGACATGAACGCTAACTGTTGTGTTATAACGTTTGGCTGCTTCCGCCAACCACAAATAGCTGTCCCTCGCAGTCGAATCCTGCGGCCTCTTCAAATGGACATTCACCTCATCCCAGGCAGGGTATCTGTCATCGTGACCATTATACTGCCATCCGACCAAATAAATGATTTTCGGAATGCCTCTGGTAAGTCG
The DNA here is from genome assembly GCF_056398745.1 of Paenibacillus sp. 01T424. Classification (NCBI taxonomy): domain Bacteria; kingdom Bacillati; phylum Bacillota; class Bacilli; order Caryophanales; family Paenibacillaceae; genus Paenibacillus; species Paenibacillus sp. 01T424. Next base: position 125,733 of record NZ_JBFTPZ010000001.1, read on the forward strand.
ATCGATGTCCACAATATATCGAAGCGCCTGTTCAAACGTACAAAACACCTTCGACCCGCCTTTACCGTCCGGAATCGCCATGCCCAGCTTCATCGTGAGCGTCTGACTATAATCGAAATTGTAAGGGCTCTCCGGTTGCATCGTTGCTTGCCAATCGTAATATTCCCCCGGAATGGATCTCCACACTTCATTAGTATCTATTGAGTTAGTCATTCTGGCCTCTTCCTTTCTGTAATGAAGAAACCTGACAGCGCCACACATCGACGCTGTCAGGCTTCGCATTTCTTTTTACTTGGATACTTGAGCGTTCATCATATCCACGATCGATTGATAATCGCCAATATCCGAAAGCTCCTTCTTAAATGCATCCCATTCGGAGAGATTTCTCTCGCCAAGCAGGAATTTATAAATATTTTCGTCCAAATACGTTTGTACCGCGGTCATGATTTGCGCTTTCTTCGCTTCGTCATCTTTGCTCAGACGAACGACCGGCGCTTGTTCATACGGAGCAATGGACGTTTCCGAACTTGTGAATTTTCCCATTCCCTCTTGAGGACGCATCTCCTCGAATTGGCCCTTGGCGAAAAATTGCACTTTTTTATAAGCGATATAGTCAGTAGAATAATTTTGCGGGGCGAAGACGAAACCTTGACGCGTTGTACCATCGCCATTTAAGTCTTTCTTCTCTTGCCAGTCTCCGTTTTTGTTGATGAATTCCTTTTTACCTTCGACCACTTGGTAGGTTTTCCCTTCAACGCCCCAATGCATCAAATCAATCATTTCATCCGAATACTGATAATCGAGCATCTTGACGATAAGTTCCGGATATTTCGTGTTTTTGGAGACCATGACGCCGTAGTTGGCATAGATGGTATGACCCAAGAGGGCCGGCCCCAACACCCACTGATCGCCGTACTTTTCGTTTTTCGGATTGACCGCTGCTCCCCATGAGACGCCTTGATCCGGAACGGAATATTGCTCCCACCAACCTGCCCACGCCAACGGAAGCATGAAGGACTTGCCGGTTGTTACTTTCGCCTTCAATTGATCTTGAGACTGGCTCAGGAACTCGGGATCGAGCAGCTTCTCGTCGTACAATTTGCGAATATACATTAAACCTTCTTTGAAAGACTCCTCAGTCGGTCCGTATACGTATTTCTCGCCGTTCCAGTAAATATCGCTTTTCGTATGGTTCGAGAGAGCTAACGCGTCTATGAATTTTGGCCATTCCTGCGAATTGACCGGATAGGAATCCGGATACAGCTCTTTCAGCTTAACGGCCGCATCGTAGAATTCATCCCAGTTTTCCGGAACTTTGATATTATGTTTCTGGAAAACATCGAACCGGTATAACGCTGGGTATGCGGAACCCGCTAACCCCGTATCGTTCCGGAATCCATCCCCGAAGAAAAACATTTTGCCTTCCGGTGTATACATACTCTTGTCCGAGAACTTTGTAGACTCCAAATAAGCTTTATAGTTTGGAGCGTACTCGTCCAGGTAAGGCGCAATGTCCAAGAGGGACCCTTGGTTGCCGAATTGGAACATGACTTCGGCATCCTTCACACCCGACATAATGTCCGGTGTATCGCCGCTGGCCAGCGTCAATTTTATTTTCTCCGGATAGTCGTCACTGTTCACATAGATCCATTTAATATCAAGCTTTTTGCCGATATGCGCTTCCATCTTTTCCTTCCAGAGCTTATAGAGCTCGGTATCCTTCGGATCGTCCCCGAAGCTGGACATGTAAGCGTTAATCTTGATCGTTTCCTCAGCCGGTTCAGATGGCTTGGATGTCTCACCGGAATTGCTGTTGTTTGTTTGCTCTGACGGTTTGTTGTCTCCTTTGCTGCAGCCAGCAAACACGAGTGTCGCAACGAGCAGAAAACTAAGCACTAGAACCATTTTTTTCTTCAAAGCATAACCCCTCCATGAATTGTATTTGTTAATCTATGTTTAATTTCAGATCAACCGCTGTTAGCCTTTCACCGAACCGATCATCATTCCGGACACAAAATGCTTCTGCAATAGCGGGTAGACGAACAGAATCGGTAATATCGTGACGATGATAGACGCCATCCTAATGTTTTTGGTATTCAGATTGTACGTCTCGAGGAATCGTTGCAACCCGCCTGAACTCGTATCATCCTTCAGTTCGATTACCATCCTGCGCAAGAGCAACTGGATGGGATGGCTGCTTTCGTCATTGAGAAAGATCATTGGTTCAAACCACATGTTCCAGAACATGACTGCACCGAATAGCGCAAATGTCGCCAGCAGCGGCTTGGATAATGGCATATATATGCGAAACAGAATGCCGAGATCATTCGCTCCATCAAGGTAAGCGGATTCCCGCAACTCCTTGGGGATATCTTGGAAGAAAGTACGGAAAATGATGATATTGAATGCGCTCATTGCAACTGGCAGCACGATCGCCCATATCGTATTGAACAAATGCAAATCCCTGATAAGAAGGAAGTGCGGAATAAGTCCCCCACTAAATACCATCGTTATGATCACGTAAAAGACCAACGGTTTACGAAATACGAATTCGTTGATTGCTAACGGGTAGGCGAATAAGGAGGTCAGCAGCAATTGAAGAAAAGTGCCGATGACTAAGAACTCAATCGTATTCATATAAGCATTCAAGATGTTTTTATCCTGTAAAATGAATTTGTAGCTGTTAAAGTCAAATCCTCGCGGATACCAAGTAATCTTGCCCTGAGCAACTAAGGTGGGATCGCTAATCGAAACAGCAAACGTATTTAATAGCGGATAAAGCATAACAACACATAGCACGATCATAATCGTGTAATTAATAATATCGAAAGCTTTAGACCCAAGCCCTTCATTATATACTTTCAATGTATCCCCCCCCTTACCATAAACTGTTTTCAGATACTTTCTTGGAAAAGTAATTCGCAAATACAATTAAAACAAGACTGATCACGGAGAGCATCAAACCGACCGCAGCGCCATATTCAAACTGTCCGCCTTGCACGCCTACCCGATAGACGTAAGTTTCGATAACGTCCGCCGTTTCGTAAATTTTCGGATTGTACATGAGAAGCACTTTTTGAAAATCCGTGCTTAGAATACTTCCTAGCTTCAGAATGAGCATGACCGCTGTCGCGGGGATAATTGCCGGCCATGTGACGTATCTCAGTCTCTGCCAACGATTCGCGCCGTCTATGACCGCTGCTTCGTGTTGCGCCGGATCGACACCGGTAAGCGCTGCCAAATAGATGATGGCTCCATAGCCCAATTCCTGCCATATACCCGCACTAATGTAAATCGGCCGGAAAGCTTCCGATATATACAGCAGCGTCCTTGGTTCCGCCCCAAACCAAAACAGAATTTTATTGACGATCCCCTCTACTGAAGTAAATTCATGAACGAAACCGACAACGATTACCGCGGATAGAAAATGCGGGAAATAAGTAATCGTCTGCACAGCCCGCTTAAAAAATTTGTTGCGAAGTTCATTCAATAATAAAGCGAATAGGATTGGAGCCGGAAAACTGAAAATCAAAGAATAAAAAGCAAGCAATAGCGAGTTTTTAGTAATCCTCCAACTCATCGGACTATCAAAAAACGCCTTAAAATGGTCGAAGCCGACCCAAGGACTTCTTAAGAAGCCCAACGATGCGTCATAACTTTTGAAAGCGATTGTAATTCCATACATGGGTAAATACTTGAAAACTAGAATAACCAGAAAACCAGGCAGCACCATTAGGATCAAGTAGCGCTGCTTCCAACATTTTCGCAGAAAGCTTTGTTTTTTTGTGAGTTGTAGATTGTGCGCAAGCTGTTGATTCTGCAAATTTCACCCCTCCAGTACACATATACATAATGACAATAAAATGTAAGCCCTTTCGAAATGCAGCTGATCATCTCACCAAGCCCACATCGTTCTTGGTGACCTCAGCATACGGGAGATGATGAATTTTAAGCAATTATCAACTATTAATATCGTTTGAATAATTTCATTTCGATAGAAAATTGATTGTATGTGAAAGAACGAAAATCGCTCCTGGTTACGAAATATGGGAGTGTCATTTATTAATGTGCTGTTCAATATTTCAGCTGCGCATGACAGCCAAGAATTATCCCCTTATAATGATGGAAAGCGCAACCTGCTTTATGCAAGCGGTTACAAAATAAAGATTAGAAACTGATCTACCTTATAGAAAGAAAAAAGGGAGGTTCCCAACTTGAACAGATTATTCCGAACTGTTTCCACTCGATATCACAGAAGCAGCGTTCTGTTTAAGCTGCTCATCGTCAACATGATTTTTATCATTCTGCTCACCACACTGCTTGGGTTCAACTACTCGTATTTGAAAACAAACGTCAAGGAACAAGTTGTGCGAACGAATGAAGGCTTCCTGAAGCAATTGTCCGGTGACTTGTCTGGTGAATGGTTGGAGATTCGCAACATGATTTACAATTTCAGCGTTAGCTTGGATACGAAACTCCTGTCCAACAATCCCAAAAATTCACGGTCTTATTACCCCACGTTAATGTCATACAAAAACAAAATAACGCAATCGAATCTGCAACTTCCGTTCCGGGCGCAGATCTCCACTTACTTCCCGAATCAGGACTTGGTGATCAGCAGTGACGGAACCCGTAGTTTGAGCGTCTTCTATACGAATCTGGATGTTAAAAACGGTGGTGAAACCTGCCGTTGCCTGCTGCAAAACGAATTGGAACAACTGTATAATTTCCGCAATACTATCGTGTTCTCATACCGGCTATTCCCGGAAGGCTATATATTCGTACAAATCGCCAAAGCCGAGCTGCTCGCTTATCTGAACAATCAGACAATGTTGCTTGATAACGTTATCGTGATAAGCGATAGGGAAAATCAACTTTTTGTAAGTACAGCGACGCTTGATCCAGCAATCGCCGAGCAACGGCTTCCTGAGCTAAAAGGTCCGCTCATCATTAATGGAAATAAATATACGCCTATTTCTCAAACAGATCCATTGTTCACTTACACCGTTTTGTTCTCGGAAAGCCAGATGCAGGAAAAGCTTAAAAAGGCCAACGGGTACACCTTCGTCTTGTTTGCCCTTTTCTTCGCCGTTAATTTGGGATTTCTGTTCGTCAACTGGTCCATGTTCAGGCCGCTAAGGCTCATGGCGAGAACATTCAATCAATGGACGACGGGCCCTGCTACGAAAAATGAATTCGCGATTCTCTCGGATACGTTCAAGGAACTAAATTCCGCCACAGTCTCCATGAAACAGGAGATCACGGAGCAAGCCGACATCTTGGAGCATAACGCGCTGCTTCGGCTGTCAACGGACGAGAATTATACGATGAAGCCCCACATAAACCGGATGCTGTCCGTGAAGTATGATTCCTATGCCATACTCACCGTCATTGAAGAAAGCAGCCAAGGCCAATCCGTTGCCTTGTATGCTCCCTTACTGGAAGCGGCGTTAAGTCAATCCCGACCGTACATTCGACTGCATGCCCATAGCGATAAATCTATATTTATCACAAGCTGCTCCGATACGAACGCATTGGAAGCTCTGGTTTCCCGCGTCTTTGATAGCTGTTCTGATCCGGTAGACAACATGCTTGTATTTTGCGGTATCAGCTCCGTTCATACGCGACTAGAGGACATCGGGAAAGCGCTTCGTGAATCGACTGACGCGATTGACAAGCATGTCCCTAATCTAGCCCATTTAAAGAGCGTCATTCTCTATCAAGATCGGAACAGCGATCAAGCGGCGGTTATCCACTTGTCCATCGATAAGGAGCAAGAACTTGTCAACTATACCCTCAAAGGAAATACGGAGACGCTACAGCAATTTTTCGATAAAACGATACAAAAGACGTTCAAAAATTTAACATTTGAACAGTTCCGGAACATGCTTCGTTACCTCCACGACCTGCTGCTTGTCATCATGAACAGTAAGAAGATCAGCGTCGAAGAGGTGTGGGACGTTCCGCCGGCATTTTCGCATACGTACCATCTCCAGTATTTATTCCGGCAAATCCAAGAGGGATATTTTCTCGTGGCCAAGCGATCCGCCCTGCCGATTACGCCTCTTCTGGAGCAGATAAACCAATATATTGACAAGCATTATGCCAATCCGGATTTATCGTTAACGCTAATTGCCGATCATCTGGCTATCACTCACGTGTATTTATCGACATACTTTAAGAAGCACTCCGGCTACAACTTAAACTACTACATGCACCTTGTTCGCATCCAAGCTGCAATCCGCCTTATCCAATCTCATCCGAATATGACCATGAAGGATATCGCGGAACAAGTCGGATACTCGAATGCCGGAACGTTCATCCGGCATTTCAAGAAAATCTCCGGAACGACGCCCACGCAGCATGTCAGGTTACAGCAGGAATAGAAATAAACAGGATACGATACTAGTAAGGAGGCCGTTGCTTTGAACGGCCTCCTTACTGTGTCTATCCGGCACTGCCGGGCCCTTAAGTTTCGAAGGTTATGATCCTGTCTACTCCCGCTCCGAACCGGGTAAAGCGCAATTCTCCCTTCGCGTAATCAATGCTGATGAGATCGAACGCCGTTTCAGTCACCGTACCGACCGTCCTTTCGGGGCTTTCGTCATAATTTCTGTAGCTGACCGCGTTAAGCGTAGATATCATCGGAACATCGTCATGATACAGCACCTGATCGATATGAACGTGTCCGAACAGGCAAGCGACGACGTGTTTACGGTTTGTTTTGATGATTTTCCAAATCTTCTCACCGTTCTCAACCTCTCCGTCGACGTACCCTTTAACCCCACGTTGAATAATAGGCAGATGCGAGAAAATGACAACTTTCCAGTTTTCGCTTTCCGGTACACCGGTAAAATCGAACACCCTATGTTCGAACCAATCGACCTGCCTGTCCGAGAAGGCGTATTCCCATTGCCCGTTTTGCTGCAGCATCCCGTCCGCTTTTATTTTGTAGAGAATATCGATGCTGTTCAACATTGCGATCCTCGTCTTTTTGTCCGGGATATCATAGTAGTAATAGAGGCCGCATTCGTTTCCCTTATCGAATGTTACCGTGCCTTCCAACGGTTTAAGCCAATTCTCGTAAGATTCAATCGGAAAGATCACATGCTCTACGCTTCCGGTTTTTCGATAGAAGTCATGTATGGAATTATCGTCGTGGTTGCCTTTCACCGGTAACAAGGGACACTCCGGTACCCGAAGCGCGTTAAGAATTTCTCTTTGCGATTGCACGACCTCCTCTTTCGGGCCGTTCTCGCTGAAATCTCCGCCGCACACGATCGCATCAAGTGGAAGCAATTGCGCCAATCGCCTAATGGCCGCTGCGGCTTGTAGCTGATTGCCTCCCGGCATATGATGCGGATCCGTATAGAAAAGCAATCGTACGATCGCATCTCCCTGATCTTTTGTTGCCTTTTGGGCCACTACCGAAAGCTCGGAACGGAAATACTCTGGAATTTCTATGTCCTGATTAAGGCGGTTCACTCGACTGCCTCCTTGAACAAGCCTGCGAGAACTTGGCCTGACCAGGTGTTCGGTGCCTCTAAACCGAGCGCTTTTACGACGACAGCAGCAGTATCTTCTATGCGAATCGGCCTCGCCTCGGTAGGGGTGGATACGTTCGGGCCTGCGCAGCCCCAGAAAATTGTCACGTCCTTCGGATGATCGCTGCCGTGATTCAACGGATCCTCGCCGCCCCCGCCATGATCCGCAAGAAATATAATTAGGCTTTCCTCCAACAAGTCCTGTTTCCGAAGAAGATCGAGAATGTTGCCCACCAATTCGTCTGTCTCTTCAATGACTTCCAAGTATAGCGGCGACCCATAACCGAAGTTATGTCCTGCCCCATCGATTCCGTCGAATTGGATGAACATGACCTTGAAGTCCGAATGCTTTTCGGCAAAGTCGGCTACTTCTCGAACCAGATGCTTATCGGCATGGACGTTTGCAATATACGTCGCAACCCCCTCTTCAATAATTCCGTCATTAATAGGCTTCCATGCGCTGAACGAGGCGATTACAGCAGACGGATCTGCTTCCTTGACGAGTCTCATAAAAGAAGGATAAGGTGAATCGGCTGGATACTTGTTCTTCTCGGCTCTTTCGTTCGTCAAGCCATGCAGCTCAGGCTTTACCCCATGAAACATAGATCCCCAACACTCCCCGCTAATGGTCGGAATCACTGTTTGGGCAGCGTAAGTAATAAATCCGCCGTCCAATGCTTGATCGATATTCGGAGTACGTGCTTGATCGATCATATTTCCGGCGCCATCCAAGCCGATAACAATTACTCTCTTCGTTAATTCCTTCACGTTAATCAGCTCCTTTATTTGTTATCCGCTCATTCCAACTACAATAATACCGGCTGTTATCGCGGAAGCTGTCACAAGTCTTCTGAACCCGCTTTTTTCTTTTAGTATCCATATTCCCAGCAAAGTAGCCATGACCGTACCCACTTCCCTAATCGGAGCCAGGTGGGACACCGGTGCTAATTCCATCGCAACGAGGAACAAGAAATAAGAGCCCGGCATCAGGATTGATCCGAGCAGGATCATTCGTTTGTTTCTTTGCCACTCGCCCGTTAACACTTGTACGTTCAGCATCGTTCGACTATTTCCTAGCATAAAACCAAAGTTGGAAACCGAAATCAGAATCAAAGGTGACACGTATTGCAAAGTCATTTTATCAATGAGCACGTAAGAAGTAATACATAACCCTACTCCCACAGCGGTCAATATAGGCTTCATCTGGAAAGGTTGACCTGCTGAGGGGACCCTCTTCCATTCACTTAGTCCCAAGATACCAATAAATATAATACTGACACCAATCCATCCCCATAAAGATAATCGCTCGCCCATAAATATGACGCTAATCAAAGGAATAAGCAGCACTCCCGTACCACGCTGAATCGGATAAACCTGCGACAAATCACCTAACGCGTACACTTTGGATAACATCCATGCATAGGTCGCTTGTGCTGTCATGGACATCAACAATAGAACATAAACCTCCGGCGGATAGCTCCTGCTCACCAATTGTGTCAGTAATAAGGGAATAAGCAGCACATTCGCCGCAATGACAATGAGGGAGAGATAGGCTTGCTTATGCTTACTTTTCTTAGTGAATAGATTCCATAGAGCATTCATTGTGCCTGACACGAGAACCAACGATACAGCGATCCACAACATACCCAAACCTTCTTTGCGATTTATTGCCTAAACAAGATAGCGACGGTCTAATCCGCATTCATGTTTTGAAGCTAAGAAAAACGTTTCCACGCTCTGCCTCGAAACGAATGCACAATGTCAACAACCAGCCTTCTTCGCAAGCGCTGTCGTCGATCGTAATCGCGAGTCCGATCCCAGAATGCTCCTCAAGCGTGTACGAAGCCGGCACCTTTATCCAGTAGTGCTCTGTCATGCCTCTCGCCCCGCACAGCTCGAGCCGCAAGCGGTTATTGTCCCAGCATTCGTCGAGCACGCTAACCGCATCCATGCTAACGTGGCGGGAAGAACCGATTAATTGTGGTCGGTTTTCGGCTTTACTTAACCCGACAATTTGGCAAGCCCCAAGCTCTAATGGATCTAACGCGATTGCTACAGAAAACTTGCCCATATAGCTTTGCTTCCAGAAATCGAATGCATGATATGCGTCACTCGGATCCAATGCCAATGCTTCAAGCTCCAGTTCAACCTCAGTTAGCGGAACAATCGCGAATCGGCCAGCTACGCACCAGCGGCGAAATGGCAGGTCGAAATGAATGGCCCAGAGCGATGCCGTCACATACGATTCCCGCATCCCGTCGTTCAAACCCAATATCGCATACGCATACTCTTCCCTCGTCTGACTAGCATTGTGCTGCGGAAGAAATAAGTCCAATGGAAAAGTCATATCCAATGGGCCGGTTTCACCTGTCATCGTCGGCAGCGAAGGGATGCAGCGCTGAATGGAGCGAATCCTTTCGCTATCGTACAGGTCTGTATTATCGCTAATAATCATCAAGCCGCCTGTTAGCGATACGAGCGAAAGAAGCGTTTGCCCCCAGTCTTTCTCTGTTCGCACGCAAATGTAATCAGGATCGTTCAAGAACAAAATTCGCTGCGTATGATACCACCTTGCTGTCTCCACCATTTGCTTGCAAATCGCTGTCCAGCTCGCATTGGAATCCCCTGCAATTCTACAAGCATCGACGATTCCGACCGCTTCTGTTAACACGCCCCAGCATGCTAGGAAATATGCATCCTCCCCGAGCTGCTCTCGCGCACATTGGAGATAAGCTCGCAAGCTGCGAGATGCCTCTTCGCTCGTAATACATCCTTCATGGACAGCCTTGTGCAAGCCTTCGTATAGATAGTGACGAATTTGATCTGTTTTGAAATAGCTATAGCCTATTTCCTTCAATCCCTTGTACAGTGGCGCAACCTGCTCTGCAAACGTTTCTGGCACTGCCTTGATCACGTATTCAATCCATTGTCCATATAGCGGATCGCCGTTGATATCCCGCTCGAAACGGTCGCGATGCGCAGCGACAAACTCAGGATTCGTGACCATCGCGCTCGTCCATATGCCCGCCTGAAAATCTCGCCCCACGATGCTGGAAATTATACCATCATGTCCGTCTGGAAAGCGTGCGTTCGTCTGTAGCCAAGCGTCAGCAACGATGCCATCTCTCTCTGGCGGAATAGCCTCACGCTGAAACCCGTCATCAATCTGCATGTGAGTCAGACCATAAGGCTTGAAGTGCGTTTCCAAAAACGAAGCCGTACGTTCAATATCTTCCCCGGTTACCTGCTGTGCGAATGCCTCCCATGAACTCCAGCCGGTAATCGGCTGCAATTGCGGACGCCATTGCCAAGGCTTATGGTACTCGTAATGAAGATGCATCCGGTAATAGTGCATTCGTAAATTGACGATCCAAGGCTGTAAGCCACCTTCTATTTCGAGTTCAGCTTGCCAGTTCCCATCTTCATTCTGCTCTAAGCGCGATTTTGTCCACTTCCATCCTGCTCCGTGCCAATCGATCAATAAATCCTGTAGAACATCGTACAAGCCATTAACCCCAGAGAGCAGCGGTTTGCCTACCTGTCCAAGTATGGCTTGCCCTCTCACAGCACGATTCGGCCTCATGTTTATCGCTTCTTTACTCAAATAAACCATGACTTTGACCGCAGCTGGTTTATCCAATGCCAAGTAGAGCTGCTGGACCAACGGGCTGCTTTGGATATTGCCGTTCGATACTTCCCGATAATACGGCTTTATCCCCTCTGGAATGCTCATCGACAGTAAGCGACTGCCGTTATAATCGTAATTCAGTGACCGAGTGCTGGCATCCCAGCTTTGCGATGCATGTGCAACGGGGGGTTCCTTGCCTGATATTACGCTCATCCAACGACCTCCATATACGATTGATTTCCCCATACTGTCATGCTAATCAAGAGCATATTCAGACACAACATTCATAATTTAATCTGGCACTCGAAAATGCATAAGCACGATATTCAATTATTCATATTCCTTTCAAATTTTTAACCGAACAACCCTATAGCACCATTTTTTCGTAATGATCTTAATAAAGCGATATAGTTGATTCCCCCTTTAAGTGATAGATTAAGGGGCATCACCATCTATTTTAGAAAGGAACAGTGATATGACCATCCAAAATACGGAGCAGTTATTCATGATGGAAAACAACGGCATGAAGGTTTCGCTAGACAAGAGAAGTCTAATTCTGCGCGTGGATACAGGAGACACCACGTGGGAAACCGTTCCCGAGGCCGCGAGTATGGCATTAGGATTCGAGGATACTGGTCGAGTTCAAATCCCTCTTAGTCAGGCTGAGAACAAAAGTTTCTCACCGATCGTGTCGGGCTACTTCCAAGGCGTCCGCATCCAGCTTAATCATTCTTCCGAAGACGGGATTGCCAGCGGGATTCAAACGGTTGTTACCGTTCTGATGAACACGCATCACGGCGAACTCGTGTTTGAAGTGCTTGAAGTTAGCGAATGTAAAGACGTATGCGAAGTCGTCTGGCCTGGTACTTTCCAATTCGCCAGTGCTCGCGAGAGTGATTATACGGTCGTGCCGGCCATGCAAGGCTACTTAATTCCGGGAAATTGGCCGCAGCCTATCCGTAGATATCATCAAGGAATCATGTTCAGCAGGGATGCCTATATGCCGTGGTGGGGGCAGGTTAAAGATGGGAATGGCTATCTATCCATCATCGACACGCCGGAAGACGCACGATTGTCCATAGAGCATATTCCACTTGTGCACACGCATGCAGAAGTCGTATGGATTCATTCGCTTGAGCGCTTCAGCGCTGCGCGGAGACTACGTATCCGCTTCGCGAAAGATATGAGCTATGTCGTAATGGCTAAGCTGTATCGCCAATATGTACGCAGCCTAGGAAAATTACGCACATTAACAGAGAAGCAAGTGCAGAATCCACAACTATCTGCATTAATTGGCTCGGCCATCGTACACACGAGCGTGCATACTCGCATTGCACCGAACTCTTATTATTTTGATAAGGAAAATCCCGAGCTGAACGACTATGCCGTATCCTTCGAAGAGCGGGCCCGACAGCTCACAGCGCTCAAACAAAAATATGCCGGTAAGCTCTATGTCCACGTGGATGGGTGGGGGCTTAATGGCTACGACAATCTTCATCCTGACGTCCTCCCGCCAACCCCTAAAGGTGGCGGATGGGAAGGATTCCGAAAGCTTCAAGAGGTTTGCCGAGCGGAACAGATTCTACTTGCGCTGCACGACAATTACCGCGACTACTATCACGATGCCGCTTCCTACGACCCTAATCTGACGATTAAGGATAGGAAAGGAAAGCAGGAATTTTCTGACTACTGGGCAGGAGGCGCCCATAGCTGGCTTTGTACAAGTTTGTCCAAAGGCTATGTTGAGCGCAATCACGATCTGCTGCAAGAAAACGGTATCCACCCGAATGGCGTTTACATCGATGTTTTCGCCGTAGTGCCTGGGGATGAATGCTATGATCCGGGGCATCGGATGACCAGAACAGAATGCTTGGCTTACCGTGCCTCCTGTTTTGAGGAAATCCGCTCTAGAGGGATGCTGGTCAGCTCGGAGGAGCCCGCAGATTGGGCATTACCTGCGCTGGATCTCGTCCATCATGCTCCCTATGCGCTTGATCCGGACCCTGGAGGCGGTAAAAGCATCGGCGTTTCAACCCCTTTATTTTCCCTTGTCTATCATGATGCGATCATTGTACCTTGGTCTTTGAATAGAGGAGACTGGGGAATCCCAGAGACCGATCTCGGATCACTTCATGGTTTGTTGAATGCCGGCGTCCCTTATCTGTCGATCCAACCTGCAGAGAAAGAGATTCCGATCGTCCGGACGCTAGCTAGGCTTCATCAGCTTGTAGGGGTTCTTGAGATGATGAGTCACGAATTTATTGAAGGAAGTAATTGGCGCAAACAACGCAGCACGTACGCAGACGGTACAATCGTCGAGATTGATCTAGACAAGGATAGTTATACGATCATTCCGGCTAATGAGGAGCCGTTCTCATCAGTAGAACTTCAATAGGCCGATTAACGCCAAGCCGAGCCGTAACTAATAACCTCTCTTTCAATTTCAGATTGACATTCCCGGTATCCACCCTTTAAGATTAAACTGACTAGTCAGTACAATTCTAAATAAGGGAGGAATTCATATGAAAAACATGACAACAAAAGGCTCTCGTTTCATTGATGCTCAAGGACGCCAAGTCATTCTTCACGGCATAAGCATGGTTTGTAAGGAGAACGAAAAAGGATATATCGATGATTGGACACAGACGGATTTTCTAAAATTAAAACAATGGGGATTCAACGTCATCCGGCTGGGAATTATCTGGGACGGAATCGAACCGTCGCCAGGACAATTCAATTGCCAATATATAGATAACGTCCAGAAGATGATACGGTTGGCCGATCAATTCGGCCTGTACGTCATTCTCGATATGCACCAAGATTTGTATAGCTCGCTATACGCGGACGGCGCCCCTGCATGGGCTACATTGACCGACAACCATGAGTATGCCCGAACCGATCTCTGGAGCGATGCCTATCTGTTCGACCGGGCAGTTCAAACCGCATTCGATCACTTCTGGAACAACACCCCTGCTTCCGATGGCGTCGGCTTACAGGACCATTACGTTTCGGCTTGGCGTTTCGTTGTCGAAAGGCTTCGCGACGAGCCTAATCTCATCGGATACGATATGATGAATGAACCCTTCATCGGCTCCAAAGTCGGGGAAATGGTTCAAGGCATGTTTGCTGCATACGGAGAACAGGCAGCAAAACTAACGGGACAGCTCCCCCCTAACATGGAAGAGCTACTGAACACATGGCTCGATCCCGAGAAGAAGCTGCAGGCACTAAGTTTGCTGGATTCCATCGATGTTTATCGCCAAGTCATGCATGCGACTGCACCCGCGCAGGTCATTTTCGAACGGGATGTGCTCTCTCCCTTTTTCCAGAAGACGGGTCAAGCCATTCGCGAAGCAGATCCTGACCGAATTCTGTTTCTTGAAACGAATTACTTTTCTAATCTAGGAGTGACCAGTTCGATCCAACCAGTCGTCGGGGCAAACGGCCAACTAGATGATCAGCAGGCGTATGCGCCGCATGGCTACGATTTGGTTACAGATTCCGATTACGTGCACGTTGCTAATAGCCGTCGTGTTGACTTAATTTTCGACAATCACGCACAAACCCAGAACAGGCTGAACATGCCGATGGTCATCGGGGAATGGGGAGCTTACGGCGAATCCCATCTGGCGGAACAAGCGTGTCTTGACGTTCAGAAAAACTTTGAACGATTGTTATGCGGTGATATTTACTGGTGTTATTTGTACCCAGAGATGGATCAGTTCAGCTCCTTTAACGGAGTGTGCCGCGGCTTTCCTGCAGCCGTCGCCGGGAAAATCTTGAGCTACTCCTATGATCGCAATCACAACCGTTTCGAGATGGAGTGGGATGAGGATGCCGGTGTCGACGTACCGACGAGAATCTATTTTCCGGATATCAAAGCCATGCAGTCCGCAGACTTGATGCTAACCTCCGCTGAGAGTGGATATGAATGGTCAGGCTTAGAAGGATCGTCAGCGGGTTATCTTTGCTTGCAGCACTCAGGTGGAGGAAGAAGGACGCTTAGAATCGGTTAATTCCCCGACATATGGTATACTCTAGGGAAAATCAATACCTAGGAAGGGACCGATAGTAAGGTGAGCAGAAATAAAATTATCGATGCCGCAATCAAACTTTTTTCCGAATTCGGTTATCACAAGACGAGCATGGACGATATTGCCAAAGAAGCCAACGTAGCTAAGGGCACGCTTTACTATCATTTCTCGGGCAAAGGGGAGCTGTTCGAGAGAATCGTGACGGACGGACTTCAAATGCTGATGGAGAAAATCGAGGACGTGCTGCAGGAAGACGAGACTGCCGATAAGCAAATCCGGAAAATCGTTAGCAAGCATATCGAGTTGTTTTTACAATACGGTGAGCTTATTCATATTATCTCTAACGAGATTACGAACGGAATCGAGCCAGATATATTGGAGCGGATCGGTGTAATCAAGCAGAATTATATCGTCTTCTTGTCTGGAGTCCTCCGCCAGGGGCATAATGACGGGGAATTAAACAAACTGAACTTCGAGCTCGCAGCTGCCTGCTTACTCGGTATGTTAGAAAGTGCGAGTATCTATGTGGTCAAGCATTCGGAAGCTGTCACAAGCGAGCATTTGCATGAGACGATCAATGCTTTCGTGCTTCCGGCGCTATTGAGAAAATATTAAGCTTCGCTTTGTTAAGAGGAGACTAAGAGAGTTGACGGTATCTCTTTCATTTTGTAATCGAGACGCAATTTCCCTATCATCTTCTCTTCATTTTCAAAGATTAAGTTACATTCGTGAGCCCTTTTGAAATATAAACTTGAGGCTTGCAGCCCTTTGCCGCAATCCTCTCCATATTGTAGAGGACCTCACGTTTTTTAAAAACGTGAGGTTTCTTTTTTTGTTTTTGGGGTCTCGAGGAGAGGCAATAGGTTGTTACACCATGAGCGATTGTTCCGTCGCATTCCACAACCCTCGCAAACGGCAGAACCTGTTCGTATCCAGGTTGATTGAGTCCAATTTCCCGCAGACTTTTGCGAATAAACATACTCCTGTCTCGAATACGGAGTCCAATGAACAGCTTTTGCGACTTGTTCCGGGTAATCCCGAATCACCTTGAACATCCTCTCAGCCATGCTCCACTTGCTGCCGGGACAGTGCAATATTCTCGGCGCTCCCATTAGGCAGCACCTCCTCCCTAGTCAATTTTCAATCCTGACTTTTATTCACTTCTATCAATCATGCAGATTGTGCTATAATTCCAAAAAAGGGGCGTTATCATTGAGTGGTTTCTTAATCGTTGTCATTATTTTTGCAGTGTTATTTGGTTTTTTCAAAAAGAAGAAGAAGTGATTCAATATTCAGCGAATGTTCGTCAGAACAGCCTCATTTGCCCGCCCGCTGAACCAGCGGTCACCTCGTTTATCCAAAGGAATTCGGTCTCGATTTGCCCAGCTTCATCCAATGCTTGCCGCTCTTCTTTATACCAATGAGACAACGTTAACAGCTGTCAACTAAGCCTATAATACATAAAGGCTCTGCCACAGGTATTTACTCCCGGCAGAGCCTTCAATCTTTTTGTTAGATTCCTATGGCTTCATATCACCCATATGTAAGAGAAAGTGAGCCGACCAGCCTAGATCGTCCTGTCTGAATAAGCCCGTAGTGATCCTCTTCACGATACTGGATGATGTTTCATCGTTCTTCTCCTTTCTTGTTTTTTTAACATCTTCTACCCTACTCGCGCGATTGCCAGTTCCATAGCTGTACTTCACCAACCCTTATGTCTCTGACCCATGGCTCCTCACGCAGCTTTAGCAGCTCTTTGACCGGGCCGGTAATAACAGCTCCATACAGCATTACACCATTTTTTTCAACATAATCAATTGTGTGATCTAACTCTAGAAAAGGAGCTACTTTGGTTGAAATACCTTTATTTTTCTGTAGCATGTATAAGGTTTTCTTGAAGTAGCCATTCCTCTTTTCCCCGTCTCCATAGGATTCGAGTGATGGATAAGATCCACCACTGGACACCACTTTTCCGAACCACCCTGTCTTTTCTTCCGAGTAGAAGTCCACCGTCATATCATCAGATTGCCAGATCGGATAGTAAGGAAAACCCACTGGATTTGTAATGGCTCCGCCGCTATCAACTTGCTTCGGATCAAGACCGGTATCCACCGCGAACCAGACTGGCTCCATGTTCTTATGCTCGAATTGCTTTAATAGCTCATCTGTCGAGAATAACCGGTCCAATGATAGATAAGCTTCTGCCACAGTTCCCTCTGGGAGCTTCTCGAGCTTTACCCACTCATTATGGTTAAAGCGCTCCTCTTCCCGGCGGTTAGTCTCCTGCTGTTCGCTTTGATTTGCTGGTTTATAATCGGGATGATAAAAAATACTATTGCCCCCTATCATGTTTCCCTGCCAAGTAATCTGCGGAGCCGAGGCTAGATTCAACAGAAACCGCATCGAAAAATCTGCTACAGCAATCTCTTCGTCACCAACTCTTTTATTCAGCTTACCTGTAAAGTCCATTGTAAAAAAAGCATTGCCTGTTCCATTCATATTGACCTTCAGATTGGGGTGGGAAACAGCGACTGCTGACTCCACAACATCCCGGTAAGCCTTCATCCGGTCCGGCGTGCCGCTCCCGTAAAATACACCAGTAATAATCATACTAATCACAGTCAGCACTAGTAGGACGGATAGTACCGTAAAGACATTCATCACCCGCGCCTTCCATTTGCCACGTCGGATAATAACGGCTTCTTTCAATGAAGGTATGCGATTACGCGTCGTCTGTCCATCCTCCCCCTCACGGGAAAGCTTCTGGTCTGACTGTGTCACAACTTCCTCCAAATAAGCTTGATAAACCTCCATCTTCTCCATTTCACGCTCTACTTCCTCACGCTCTTCATCAGTGAGCTTGCCTTCAGCATAATCCTGTAACTTCCGTTTGAAATCCTCACTCATTCTGATCCCTCCTCCTTTCTACCCTGTCCCCGTACCGCTTGCCGTGCTCGAAACAGCAAAATCTTCACATGTGATAATCGGATATCCATAATGTCTGCAGCCTCCTGATACGTAAGCTGGTTAAAATCAATGAGCAGCATCGCCTGCTGCTGATTTTCCGGCAATCCGGATAAAGACCGCCCGATTTCGTTCCAACGCTCCTGACGCAACAGTTCATCCTCCGGGGTATGATGATCTGCAAGACGCTGAAAATAATCAGGGGTCTGCAGTGTTGTGCGGCTCTCCTTGCGCTTGTAATCTACATAAGCATTATAGGCAACCCGGAATAACCATGGCTTGATCTTCTCGTCTTGACAATTTTCCAAGTAAAGATATGCCCGGTAAAAGGTCTCCTGCATCAAATCTTCTGCCGTATGATGGTCGTAGCAGAGGGAGCGCAAGTAGCGATAGACATCCTGCACATAAAGCTGGTAAATATCATCCAGATGGTTTCCCTTCATTTTCTCCCCCCTGCCCTAATCACGAATCAGACGAACTAAAGTTACAGTTTACAGTCAAAAAAACGGAAGTCGTCCAACTATTCAATTAATGACTCTGGATATAAAAAAGCCATCTTAGCCTCGTTAACATTGCTAAAATGGCTTATTATTTGCATTCTAATTTCATTCCTCAGATATAAAGCGTTTGGGATAAACGGGAACAATTTTATAAATTTCTTGCCTCGGCAACCAATCCGTACTTTGTGCATTAATTACTTTTACATAATCTGTGAATTCAGGATCTTTAACATCAAGAAGAACACCCTCATAGGTAACTGTTGAGTCTAACTCTACAACGACTACATGTCCAATAAAATCATCGATCCGCATTAAGCCGCCCTCCTTATTTTAAGCAGTTCGACAAGATCAAAAACTATCCTTCAAAGATTGTTGCCTATTTTTTTTACTATATATCATCCCGAAGTCATTAGGCGCAAAATTCGCAAGCATGTTCTAATCAGTAACCTCAACGGAGACCCGAGCAACATAACTATCCGAATCCATCTCTGAGAAGTAGTTGAGCAAATCCATTACGTACACATTCCCGCATACTTTCAATCCTTTGCGCTCAATGTATTTTTTAATAATAGAGCAAGCCTCTGAAATACTCTCGTAAGAGCCTTTATGGTCCATAACAACATAAAAGCCCTTGGGCTTGATTAGCATTCTGCCTCCCAAAATCGGCGCTTTAATCCTATTAGCTACATGGCTCCAAGAAAAGGTGCTGGATTCATAACTTTCTTTGCTTATAAGCGCCCAGATCGGAAATTCGTGATTGATAAAATGTTTTTCACAATAATTGCGATGTTCACTTAACTTAACAGCAAATTCCTCTTCGTCCCCTTGTTCGAGCGGCGTCGCGATTAAATACTCCATTTCACATTCTTCTATAGAAGGATTGTCCCGCAACGTCTCCATCGATGTCTTCGTCATTTGAGTGGCATTTTGCAAAATATCTTGCATCCGTTTAATTCGAAGCAGCTCTGATTCCAATTCACGATGCTTTTGATTAAACAACTCGATGAGACTCGAAGTGTTCCGGTTCTGGATAAAACCTTTGATTTCCTGAAGAGAGCTCCCAGCCTTCTTAAGCACATTAATAATATCCAAAATATAGGATTGGCGATGAGAATAATAGCGATATCCATTTACATGAATAAATTCAGGCTTTAAGAGCCCGATCTCGTCATAGTGAAGAAGGGTATGTTTTGTAACTCCGCTTATGCTCGCCAGTTTGCTGATCGTGAGATAACGACCGTTAATATCGGACATGTTGTATATTCCTCCGAGTCTGAAAATCTCATAAACCGATACATGGATTACCGCTAAATTTTACCTAACGAAATTGGCTTTGACAATAGGGTAACCCTGTAGTTTAGAGTTAATTCAGAAGGTTATTAGATTAGTTTGACGTGGAGGGGAAAGAAAGATGTATCGTTTCAATCGTTGGATCGTTCTGGCAGTTGTCTCAAGCGCTCTTTTGCTCATAGTAATGGATGCGACGATTCTTTATACGGCTATGCCAAGCTTAACTTACGACCTAGGTGCTTCGGCATCGGAAAAATTATGGATTCTGAACGGTTATTCGCTTGTTATGGCAGGTCTGCTCCCGGCGATGGGGGCACTCGGAGATCGTTACGGCCATAAAAAAATATTCGCCCTTGGATTGCTCGTATTTACGGCAACTTCTCTCCTAGCCGCTTTTGCTCCAACTCCATCTGTGTTGGTAGTAGGACGGATACTCCTTGCTGTTGGGGCATCCATGATGATGCCTGCTACATTATCCATCATCAGAGTCACATTTACCGACCCGCGTGAGCTCGGACTTGCGATCGGCATTTGGGGTTCCATTGCTTCTGGAGGGGCTGGAATTGGTCCCCTTGTAGGCGGATTGCTTATGGAGCATTTTTGGTGGGGTGCCGCCTTTTTGATCAATGTTCCAATCGCGATCTTAGCGTTTGTTTTGACGCTGGTATATGTTCCGAAGCATGAAGGCAATAAGAATACGAAGTGGGATCTTACCGGCTCCATTCAGATCATGATTTCCATGGTGGCGATTGTTTTTGCTATTAAAGAATTTGCAAAGCGCGAAGGGTCCCCCATGCTTGCTGCTATTGCCGCCGTTATCGGGATCGTGGCAATGATTATCTTTATTCGTCGTCAGCTCAAAAGCCCAAACCCAATGCTCGACCTGTCACTCTTTAAAATATCTCCCTTTATGACAGGTTGTATTACAGCTTTAGTCGGTCTATTTGGACAGCTCGGAGTTCAGTATATTGTGACTCAGCGACTTCAATTAGTGGTAGAAATGAGTCCACTGCAAGCTGGTCTGATCACGCTAAGCGTACCGGCGGCGGCTCTTATTGCAGGTCCGCTGATCGGTAAGATACTGCATCGCTATAATGTGATATATATCAAAGGCCTCGCTCTTCTGATTGCCGCTTTGGGAACGATGATTTATGTCTTTCAATTTAATTCCGGCCTTGCTGGACAAATGATTGGACTAGCACTCCTCGGAGCAGGCTTGGGAGCAGGAATGACGGCAGCTTCTCACTCGATCATGAGTTATGCACCACCTGAAAAAGCGGGGATGGCGGCTTCAATTGAGGAAGTGGCCTATGAAGTCGGCGGGGCGTCCGGAATTGCAATCATCGGAAGCATTTCTGGTCTAGTGTATACGCTCGCTATGAATATCCCCGAGGGATTTCAGGTTCCTGCCAATGTAAAAGACAGTCTGGACGAAGCGCTGTTGGTTGCCGATGGGCTGCCTGTTCAGGCATCCGAAGCGTTGAAAGCGGCTGGGCGCTTAGCTTTTGATCAATCTTTTTTCGCCATACTGCTGGGGTTATCCGTATTTTTTGCAATAACCTCATTAGTTATATTATGGATAGGAAATAGATCAAAACAAAGTCATTCAGAAAAACGTTCAGAACAACCATGAAAGTGCTAAATTAAGAAGTTTGAAGGGATTATATTGCGGAGCAATCAAGATACATTACATTCCTACAAGCAAAAACCCCGACCTCTTAAGGTCGGGGTTTTACATGCTGATGGCGAGCCTTGGTTATACAACACTACAATTATTTTAACTTTACTTATTGTTCAAGCAATTTATCCAACAAGCGAACAATCATCGCAACTGACTCGGCACGGGAAGCAGATTCATTTGGTTTGAACAATCCGCTGCCTTTACCGCTTACGATACCTGCACTAGCAAAAGCATTAATTGGTTCAGAAGCCCAGTTCGTGACTACATCCGAGAACGGATTGGTTGCGCTAGGAACATAGTTCGTCAACCGAGCTAGCATTGCAACGATTTCAGCACGGGAAATTTTTTGATTAGGATGGAAAGAACCATCGCTATAACCTGTAATTATCCCATTAGCCTGTAATGCTGCAATCGCTTCTGAGGCCCAATGCCCCTTGGTGTCAGAGAAGGAAGCACTGTTTGAATTCGTTAAACCAAAAGCTTTTGCAAGCATCGTGGCGAACTCGGCGCGAGTTACATTTTCATTCGGATGGTAAGAACCATCACTATAGCCTTTTACAATCCCCATCTTAGCAGCACGCTCCACTACTAAAGCACTCCACGAAGATGCTGGGACGTCCGTAAATTTTAAAGCAGGAGCAGATTTCTCTTTTTCCACGATAGCCTTAACTACATCCACATCGATCTTGTCGTTGAAGACTGGTTTCGTAATCGTTGGTGTCGATGTTGGCGCCGGCGTTGCTTTTGGTGTTGATGTTGGTGTTGATGTTGGCGTTGGTGTTGGCGTTGGTGTCGGCGTTGGCTCAACTCCCGTTGTTTTCACGACAGTAAACTCATCGATCTTATTACCCGCACTTGTACGTGCTTCCACATGAATCCCGTCCTCAGTAATTTCAATAGCGGAATATACTGGCACGTCCTCATCAAAGATATGTTTCAAATAATTATATTGTGTACCATCATAAAATTTCCAGCCCGATGCACCACCATCAAGATAAACGGTACCTTCATTTGTATCCTTATTGGGCTTACCATCTTGCATTGGATAGGTACGCGCATACACATGATCATGACCTACTAGAACCAAATCAACTTTTTTCTCTTCTAAAATAGGTGCAAAATACGTTTGTGTATACTCAACAAGGGTTTCTCGACCATTTTCTGTATGGTAGGCAGGACGATGGAACATAACGATAGTCCATTTTTTACCATTTTTATTTAAATCTTCTTCGAGCCAAGCTGCTTGATCTATCATTTGTTCCTCTGTACCCTCTGAGTTCAATACGACAAAATGAGTATCATCAACCTCATAAGAGTAAGCATATTGAAGCTGAGATTCTGGTCCGTTCGTTGGGAAATTCGCCCCTTTGGTGAATACTTCTTTCCCTTCACTCTTCACATCATGATTACCCAATGTTAGAGCAGTTGGAATTTTTGTTGCGTAGACCGCAGATGCTTGCCAGAATTTCTGCCATTCTTCAAATGCGCCGCCTACATCAACCATATCTCCACCATGCATAATAAACTGTGTGGATGGATGTTGTTTCAAAGCGTTAGTCATTAGTTCTTGATAGGCTTGTATGCCTTGTGATTGATTCGTATGAGAATCTGTAATAAACAAGAATGAGGTCGGTGTTGATTTATTCTGATCAACTGTCGAATATTCATACCACGCCGACCAATTGCCCTCATAACCTACACGATATTTATAGGCGGTATTTGCTTTCAAACCTTCAATCAGAGCATTATGAAACCGGATTTCACCCTTCGTTCCATTTTCCTTCATACTAAGCACTTGAAGCTCACTCTCAGCTTGATGTTGTTTTACATGTTTGATATCAGGACTTTCTCCTGTTCCCCATTCACTAGCTTCAATGTATTCAAGATAAGTAATGGTTTGGTCTGGCTTTGTTTGCCAAGCAGCGCTCAGCTCAGAAGACATATCTTCTGCCACATAGGTTTGAACATATTGAGGTGCATCTGTACCGTATTGCTCCACGACTTCATAATTGACAACTTTACTGTTCTTATCACCGTTGACCGCTTGAACCTGATAGGTTCCAAGTGCCAATGTAGTTAGGTCTGTCGTTAATTGTCCTTTAGCATCTGTTTTACCAAGGCTGCTGTTCAATAACTGACTGCTAACATCCGATTCAGAAATATAACCTGTTGTTTGACCATCTGCGAAAATAATTTCGAATAATCCATCTTCAGCTTTTGCAGAAGCATAGTAACGTTCACCAGCTTTTGCAACCATTAATACCTCAGAAGACGTATCGTCATCCTCATATACATTAGACGTTACGGTGTTAACGGTAACTACTGAGCTTTGCTTTAATAATCCAATGAAAACAATGTCCGCACCTTCATACGGCTTGCCCACATGGTCTAATACTGTAAATGTAGAAGGCGTGCCTAAACCAACTCCCGTCATTTCCAGCTGATATGGAAATGCGATGGTATAGTGAATAGGAGCAGCGAGTGGTGAGCTAGTCTGAGCTTCGCCAGCTGTAAGATTTGTATTGCTCATGGTTATGGTCTTGTAAGCTTCACCACGCTCCAGCGCGGCATGAGAGCTCACTCTGAAGTTAACCGTAACGGAATTATGGGCTGCTGCTACGTTATTAAGTGCTACTTTAACCATCCCATGCTCATTATCAATATCTGAGGTTAGGGCAACACCAGTCGCCTGAGTAATGCTTTCAACTTGAAGAATACCCTTATCATAATTTAGTGCAAATTCTGCCTGTTCTGCATTCAAATAATCTTTGATACCTACTTGTACAGAGTAGATTTCGTTGCTTATTGCTTCTTTGTTAGCAGTCATGAACAATCGTTCTCCTGCATTCACTGTGAAGGCGAATGTTTTCCCTGACGGGTTACCAACCTTATCCTTCACTTCAATCACAAGCTCATGATAACCGCCATCCACATATTTTCCTGGGTAGGTTAATACCTTTGTATTTTCAGAATAGTCTACTTTATCCGTTATATTCGTTCCATCCAAAAGAACAGATAAGGTATTCAAATCCAAACCTGATCCTTTATCGTCCAGCTCAACCTTCAATGCATCAAGCGGAGCGCTTAACACTTCATTCGGAACAGGGGCTATAGGTTTAATAGTTGGAACTTCTTTATCCTCGTCAAGTTCCTTATAGATAAAGGTAATATCGTCTACCCAAATCGAGCCTTTATTTTTCTTGCTCATATTCGATTGTTTCAATTGGAAAAACAATTCAAGGACGATCGGACCTGGTTTTCCCTGCGGCACATCCGCCTCAATATATTTCCAACCAGACCAGTCTACACCCATTTGATTTACATCATAAAATTCTGCTTGGAATGAAGATCCGCCTTTATCTCTAAATTTTGTCGTTAGCAAATGTCCTTCATTGTTCCCATAAACCCACATCCCTACTTTAGTAGGGTAGCCTGTTACTGGAATATTCCCTGTTTTATACCCGACTTCAATTTGAGAAGGGTTATCTACGATGCCAATCATATCGTAATCAATTCTAGCTGAATATTGTCCATTTCTTACATGCTTCTTGTTGTTCTCCAAGTGCAGCGTAGCATCATACATGCGTTTAGGATTAAATTTCACATCTGAGATTCCATCTTCAAAATCTTCAACGATAACATTTGGCGATGCTTCATCTACTGCAAAGACATGGTTTTTTTGACCAAAACCGCTATGTAGTCCCCCTCCTAGCAGCGTTATAATGGATGCAATTACTATTGTCTTGCGTAATACTTTTGCTCTCATTACGTTTCCTTCTCCCTTAATAAAATGGTTAGTCAATGAGAACTATAACAGTGCATTGTAAAATTAAACCTCCTTAACTATTAAGAAATTTTATTTTTATTCACAAAAATTGTAATTAAGCGTCCTTTCGAGTTTAGCTGTGATGGAAAAAAAGCGAGTAGGAAATACAAAAAAACCCGATCTCATTCGATCGGGTTTTCTATTTCCGCGGAATTAATTCATCGTACTTTCCCCAGCGCCTCTCTAAGTTCTACACTATGGATTGACGACTATTCCACGATTTTTAGTTTTTTTGGAGTACATGCCCCTTTACAAAGCCGCTTCCGCAGTCTCAAACTGGCTATTGTACAATTCAGCATAGAAGCCGTTTGCCGCAAGAAGCTCGTAATGATTGCCGCTTTCGATAATATCGCCGTCCTTCATGACGAGAATAATATCGGCATTCTTGATCGTAGACAACCTGTGCGCGATAACAAAAGAAGTTCGTCCTGCCATCAACCGGTCCATCGCTTCCTGAATGAGAAGCTCTGTTCTCGTATCGACAGAGCTTGTTGCCTCGTCGAGGATGAGCAGTGGGGCGTTCGCAATGAGCGCTCTTGCAATCGTGATGAGCTGTTTCTGACCTGCGGAAAGGTTCACTTGCTCGTTCAATACCGTGTCGTAGCCATTCGTTAAGGTTCGGATAAAATGATCAATACCGACAGCCTTGCAGACGGCCTTCACATCAGCATCGGTAACCCCTTGCTTGTTGAAGACGATATTTTCCTTGATCGTTCCCTCGAACAGCCATGTATCCTGAAGCACCATACAGAATTGTTCATGAACATTTTCCCGAGGAAGCTCATGGATTGGAACGCCATCGATAGCGATTTCCCCGCCATTCAGCTCATAGAATCGCATCAGCAAATTGACGATCGTCGTCTTCCCTGCACCCGTCGGCCCGACGATGGCGATCTTCTGACCAGGCAAAGCACGGGCTGAGAAATCGTGAATAATGAGCTTATTCGGATCATATCCGAAGGAAACGTTCCGGAATTCGACCTGCCCCTTAACATCCTTAAGCACCTTCGATTTATGGTTCTCGTCCTCAAGCTCTTTCTCTTCCAAAAATTCAAAAACGCGCGCGGCTGCGGCTGCAGTTGATTGCAGACTAGTCGCAGCTTGTGCAATTTGCCCCAAGGGCTGCGTGAACAATCGAACATAAAGCATGAAAGCGACGATGACACCAAACGAAATATGACCATTCATCGCTAATGCTCCGCCGACAATACAGACCGACACATAACCGAAGTTTCCGACAAACATCATGAGCGGCATCGTCAAGCCGGATAGAAACTGCGACTTCCATGAGCTTTCATATAATTTATCGTTTATTTGATTAAAAGTTTCTTTCGCCTTTCGCTCTCCATTATAGACCTTAACCACATCGTAGCCAGAGTATATTTCTTCGACATGGCCATTCATCGCACCAAGATTCGCCTGCTGGTGAACGAAATGAGTTTGTGATTTTTTGATCATCACGGTCATAAAGGCAAATCCTAGAAACGTCGAAATGATTGCCGTCAACGTCATCCATACGTTTGTATAGAACATCATGACCAAGGAGCCGACCAGCATTGTTACAGAAGTAACAAGCATCCCGACGCTTTGATTCATCGTTTGCCCGATCGTGTCGATGTCGTTCGTGACGCGGCTCAGCACGTCTCCATTGCTCGTGGAATCAAAATATTTGAGCGGAAGCTTATTGATCTTCTGGGAAATGCGCGTACGCAAGCTTTTCGATACCTTCTGTGTTACCGTAGCCATAATATAGCCTTGGAAGAACGAGAAGATGACGCTTAATCCATATAGAACAGCAAGCAATATACCAATGCTGCTAATCGCGTCCATGTCAATTTCGCCCATTAACCCTTTGGTAATATGATCCGTCATATCTTTCAGCTTGCTTGGCCCGACAATCGTAAATATCGTGCCTACCACGGACAGCAGCAGAGCCACGACAATAAGAGGAATGTACGGCTTGCAATAGGCGACGAGCTTGCCCATTGTGCCTTTGAAATCGATGTTTTGCTTGGTAGCGACCTGTTGTTTAGCCAATTTCAAGCTCCTCCTTCGATAACTGAGAGTTCGCGATCTGACGATATACCTCGCAGGTTTGAAGCAGCTCTTGATGCGTGCCTCTTCCTACAATTTTGCCTTCGTCTAGAACGAGTATGAGATCGGCTTCCTTAATCGTTCCGATTCGCTGCCCCACAATTAGGTTGGTAGCTCCAGCTGTTTCTTGATTCAACATGGAACGCAGCTGGCGGTCGGTTTTGTAATCAAGTGCAGAGAAGGAGTCGTCAAAAATATAAATGTCAGGCTTACGGTAGATAGCCCTAGCGATGGATAACCGCTGCTTCTGTCCGCCGGACAAATTCGAGCCGCCTTGCGAGATCGTGCCCTCATACCCGCCTTCCAGCTTCTCGACAAACTCTTGCCCCTTAGCGATCGCTACCGCTTTCTTCACATCGTCCGCCGAGCCAGCCACATGCCCATTATCACCATAAGCAACGTTGGACGTTACTGTTCCGCTGAACAATACGGCTTTCTGAGGAACATAACCAAGCTTGTTATGCAGATCTTTCAGTGAGTAATCCTTCACATTCATTCCCGCAACAACCACTTCGCCGTCCGTCACATCGTAAAACCTTGGAATTAAGTTCATCATTGTACTCTTGCCGCTACCCGTGGAGCCGATAAACGCAACCGTCTCTCCCCTGCGTGCAACGAAGCTGATATCCCTAAGCACATATTCATCCGAATCCGCATACTTGAAGCTGACATTCCGGAATTCAATCTCTCCTGCTTTCGCAGCATTAGTCGATTTCGAACTGCCATCCTTGATGCTTGGTTCTGTATTTAATACTTCCATGACACGCTTGGCAGCAACCGACGCCCGCGGCAGCATGAAGAAAACCATCGACAGCATCATAAAGGCCATGACGATCTGCATGGCATAGGACGAGAAAATGACCATGTCGCTAAACAAGCCTAATCTAGCTGCTGTATCCGCTCCATTAATCAGATACGCACCGATCCAATAAATCGCCAAGCTTAATCCGCTCATGATTAGACTCATGACCGGCATCATTAATGCCATTAATCGGCTCGTGAATAGATTCGCATCGGTTAACTCCCGATTTGCATACTCGAACTTTGCTTCTTGGCTCGGTCCAGCATTATAAGCACGAATGACACGTAGACCTTGAAGCCCTTCTCTCGTTACTCGGTTCAGTTGATCCGTTAGTCCTTGAATCATTCTGAACTTCGGCATGGCGAACAAAATAACGATCGCGATCATGAGAAGAAGCAGTGCAACCGAAATACCAGACGAGAGCGTCCATTGCCAGCTCTTGCTTGAGATTTTCACAATTGCCCAGCCTGCCAAAATAGGCGCTTTAATCATGACCTGCAGCCCCATCGCCACAATCGTTTGTACTTGCGTAATATCGTTCGTGGAACGCGTAATGAGGCTTGCTGTTGAAAATTGATTCATCTCGGCCATGGAGAATGATTCAACCTTGTCGAAGAGCAGGCTTCTAAGCCTCTTAGCGAGTGATGCAGCGCTCTTCGCGACCAAATAAACAACGATGAAGGACGCAATTAAGCTTCCAATGGCACACAGCATCATATAGGCGCCTGGCTCCCATACCTCGTTTAAGGAGCTGCCTTCCGTCTGCACCAGCTTTGTGATTTCTGCCAAATAATCGGGAAGCTTGAGATCGAGCCATACCTGGAACACGATAAATGCAGTACTGATGACGATAAACCAAACATTTTTGGGATTGAAATACTTCAAAATCTTAAGCATTTATCAAACG
Source organism: Paenibacillus sp. 01T424 (assembly GCF_056398745.1). Taxonomy (NCBI): domain Bacteria; kingdom Bacillati; phylum Bacillota; class Bacilli; order Caryophanales; family Paenibacillaceae; genus Paenibacillus; species Paenibacillus sp. 01T424. Next base: position 155,003 of record NZ_JBFTPZ010000001.1, read on the forward strand.
CTCCTTCTCCATGTTGTTAGCCATAGAACTGTAAGCCTACTAACTATATTACAATAATAAAAGCCGCTCTAACAACTTCGACGACTACTCCAAATTCTTTTTGATTTTATCGAGCACATTAAAAAAAGTATCCATCTCCTCTTGCGATAGACCTTTCTTAATTTCACGCTCCAATTCAACGTATTTTAAAATAATGGCTTCATGGTATTCAATAGCTTTTGGCGTAAGAATAATCCTCTTTAGTCTTGCATCATAAGGAACAGACTCTCTCGTTATGAGATTATTTTTCTCCATCAACTGCAAAATCTTACTCGCGGTCGAACGCCGAATCGTGAACTGGCTCTCGAAATCGCGTTGAAAAATCTCCTTGTGCTGGTTCTCAACAAAGTACCTCAGCACCCATCCATGCATGCCAGTCAATTGATCGCCATATTTTTGACTCATAAACCCGCTAACCTGTCTATGCAGCATATTTCTTAGCGTTCTAAGTTCGAGCGCAACTGATCGATCTCTGTTCATTTTCGCCCCCCTTTACCTATCATCTCCAGCTCTTTCCTCATTTTATCACAATTATTGTTAGTCAACTAACATTAATTATACATTAGAAGCTTTTAACTACAATGAACATCAAAGAGGAGCTGTCCTCGCGGCAGCTCCCTCCTACTAGCTCATCTCTTATAACATTTTAGACAGCTATCTACTTTCTACATAAATCTTATCCGATTTCGATGGTTCTTCTAGAAGTTTAATTAATTTAATCAAAAGAACAGGCTCTTCTTCTCGGAATTGGTCAAAGCGGAGCCTCAACCGTTTAAATACTTCCTTATCTTCGCGAATAACATGGCGAATGTATTGATCTCTTAGCTTCATCGCCCGTCTTGTTATATCCTTGTAGCCTTCCACAAGCTCTTCGTCATAAGGGATTACCCCCTCTTCTACAAGATATCCGATTCGCTCGCTCATCATTTTTTTATGCTCCCAGAGAACGTGAAGATGTCTCGCATCATTGCGGTCACCTAGCCTAGAATCGTTTTGTTCTACAGCATCAAAGTACATTTGCAGATAGTTATACACCTTGATTCCGAAAGCTTCCTCGTCTGGATTGTAATTAATTCGGTTTAAATGAGTCTCGCCATTAACATAATCGAGCAGTTGGTCGATCGCGGCCGTTTTATCAAAAGGATAAGCAGAATGAGGTGCATATTTGTAAAAATACGTATGATGATCAGACGTGAGTTTCTCCTTCAAAAGCTTTCGCATAGAACCTGCAGCATCCTGAAACTCATGGAATGGGATCTTCACATTACGGTACACCCCCGTATGATCGAACATGGAAGCATCGAACATATTTTCCTCCCAGTCAAAACCGTACAGAAAAAGATGATGAGGGAACGGCTCTTTCTGATAAGAAGCTGCCGGTGACAGCTTGGCTTCATCCACAAACACAATGCAGTAATAGCCGCTGCGGATCTGATCCGCGAAAAATTTCGGCCAGTCATCCAATGCCAAATTATCTAGAATCGTATAATTCACAGAGCATGTTAGAAGAAATGGGTTATTGAAATTCAACTCGTTTGGCTTGCCCCGAAAAAAATCGATAAAATATTGCCTGCCGTCCTCCAGAAATTTTGTGGTGCAAGATAACTGGATAAAGTTGCTGTAATACCAAGGAATTGTTTCTTCGTGGACGCTGGTGATTGAAAGGGTGTAGGCCCATCGTAAAAATCCTTTAAGTGGCGGATTCAACACGGGAAGCTGTACCGCGTTCATATGATTCGCCTCCTTCTAATGAGTATTCGGGAAGCGTAACCGGTAAAGTTCCTTCAGGCTCAAGCTTGCCCAGTAAAACGCTAGAAAGGGCCTGCAATGTTAGCGGATGATGCTCATAACAGGCTAGGAAACCTTTAGCTTCTGGAAATGCCGCGAGATCAACGGGGTTGCGAAGGGAGATCGGAATGACTTTGTTCCCACCTGCCAAAAGCTTCCGAACCAAAACGGTCTGCCCGTGATTTGAAGCCGTATGGAATATTCCCACGATGATTTGCCCATATCCATCCGCTTCGGAGATCAAGTCCGCAATCTCATCCGTACTCGGACTAGTCCTATACAAACGCTCCGTGAACTTTGCCTTCATTAAAGGATATAGAAAGCTGCCGAGGGTATCATCGTATATCGGTTCATCCTCAGACTTGCAAGCAGCCGCCATCTGCGGCCAAAGCACAAGCGTGTCGACTTCGGAAGACAACTGGCAAAAATTCGGTTCACGGTTCACCGAGGTAATGCTTTTCTCGCGAAGCAGCTTAATCGTCCGAAGTGTTTGCGAATGATCGAGATAGGTCCGCGTTTCTTCCCAGCTGCGCTCTCGCAGCTCTCCGATGCGGAGCTCCTTAAGGAGAAGAATGCGCTCCACGGAAGCATCAATCCGATCTTCAGGCAGACGCCCATCTGCTACCGCATCTTCCAGTGCAGCTGCCGCCTCCAGCTGGCTTTCGTACGTATGGCTGACGAGAAGAAGATCTGCTCCAGCAAGTACGGCTCTTACGACTGCCTCCCCGACGCCAATGCCTTGCGTTACAGCGTTCATTTCCATGCAATCCGTTACGATAAGCCCCTTGAAATCCAGCTCTTCCCGTAGCAGACCCGTCAATACTTCATGAGAATGTGTGGCTGGAACAGACAAACCGCCGCTTAGCAATGGAATCCCGACATGGGCAGTCATTACGGCTTCAGCCCCTGCCCGCGCACATCGCCGAAACGGTACAAGCTCGACAGACCGCAGTCGCTCAAGAGAATGCCTCACGACTGGCAGCTCTGCGTGCGAATCTACTTCTGTGTCGCCATGCCCAGGAAAATGCTTAATAACAGAGACGATGCCTCCATCCTGAAAGCCAAGCATTGCGGCGATTCCGAGCTCAGCGACAAGTTCAGCTTCGTCGCCGTATGCCCGAACATCAATAATCGGATTTCGCGGATTGACGTTAATATCGACCACCGGCGCGAAATTCATATTGATGCCTAGCAACTTCAGCTCCTTTGCCGTTCCCTTTGCAGCTTCATAGAGCAGTAAAGGATCACGTGCCGCTCCCAAAGCCATTGCCGCTGGCAGCTGTGAAATTCCCTGTCTTAATCGGACGACCATGCCACCTTCCTGATCTGTTCCGATCCATAGCGGTATGCCTGTTGCACCCGCAGCCATTTGTTGGAGTTTCTTCGTTAAAGCATATGCCTGCTCAGGGTTGTCCAAATTACGGGAAAAGAACACGACTCCCCCGATGAAATGGTTTTGCAAGAGGTCGCCAATATTCGCATCCGGCGTAAGTCCCTCGAAGCCTACCATAAGCATCTGCCCAATTTTCTCTTTCATCGTAAGCTGGTTACAAGCTCTCATCTGTATTCCTCCTCTGACGTTACAATTGCGTCCAATCGAATAAAACGCCTAACAAATCAGGCTTACTCCCGGAGAGCCGGGAATAAACCGATACAGCTTCGAGCGGGCTTGCTTCTTCCGTTATGAGACTTGCGACGTCCAATTTCCCACGACGGATAGATTCGAATATGAACATGTTCATATCCTCCTCCGTCCAGCCATTAAAACCTTCCATCATTCGGCCGTGAATGCCTAATATGCTGACCGAATTAAAAACGACTTTGGGACCGATCGTCTGTTTTGAAGGCTCTGTCGAGTCACCTAACAGAATGACTTTTCCGAGGTCCCGTGTCAGCTGTGTGCAGTAGGGCAATACCGCATAAGAACCCGTCACATCATATATCGTGTCCAGCATTTTGCCATCAGTAAGTTGTTCTACCGCTCCGAATGCTTCGGCTACCGTAAGATTCAGCAGATCGGTCGCACCGCTTCTAAGGGCTTGGTTCAGGCGGGTGCTTTCCGGAGCAATCGCAATAATCTGCCTTGCACCACTGGAATTCAGATACTGAATGACAAGCTGGCCGATAAGACCAAGTCCAACAACTCCCACTCTTTCACCAAAGGCGGGTTCTGCGCGCAGAATCCCTAGAAGAGCAACCTTCGCAATCTGTGTAAAAACCGCCTCTTCGTCACGGATTGAATCTGGTATAATTGCCGCTTCCTTATAGTCTGCGAGGAAATATTGCCGGTGACCAGCCGGGCAGATGACCCGATCGCCGGGCTTTATTCCCTCCACTCCAATGCCTGTCTCCAGCACTTGCGCCGCCATCGAGTAACCGGGATAGAATGGATACCGAACCCAAGAGGACCAGACCGTTCCTTCATCGAAACGCCCCTTTAGACAAGCCAGCTCCGTTCCTGTACTTATTAGTGATTTTTTGGCTGCACATAAAATTTGTCCTCGTTCTGGCTTCGGCACCTGTTCCTCTAAAAGCTCAATTCGATCTGGCGCCTGAAAAACGCAATTTATCGAGGTACGGTCTTGCGTTGTCGCCATGTCCGGCATGCGATGACACTTCCTTTTCTAGGCATGGGATATAGATGCTGATATTTGTAATTTCCTTATGATCGCAAAATCATCTTAACTGCTCGCGCTGCTATATCCCTTCACAGCCTGATTCCAAAGCAGCCGTACAGCTGCGAAGAGCAGAAGGGAACCGATCAGCGCCATTCCTGCATATAACCAGCTGAGCTGTCCAAGCAGGAACATTGGTCCGAAATTAGTAATAAGAAACAGTGGAATAACGAAGGTCCCGATTCTGCGGACCCAAACAGGATAAATAGCCATAGGGAAATTGTTGGCATCCCAGGCGGAATGGGCGATATCCGACATAGCCCCCGTCTGGACGAACCAGAATGAAAGCAGCGCTGGGATAATCATTAGGCAGTACGTGATGACAACCGAGACCAGCAGCATTAAAGCAAATCCCGCAAGTTGAAGGAACGACAACGGAATATCCATCGCATGCCAGCCGATTCCGACCATAGTGAAACCGACCAAAATATCGGGAATTGGCAGCGCCAGATCGACGTATCGCAAAGATGCCATGAACTGCAGGGAAACGGGCTTCGTAATCATCAAATCAAGCGAGCCGTCTTTAATATACTCAGGAATTTTCATGAAATTTGTAAAAAACAACCCGACATACATTCCCGTAACGACGGTGTGCATGCCTATAAATAGGAGCAACCCTTCGGGCGGTATGCCTTCTACATGTAGATCAGTGCGAAACACGACGAGCACATACAAAAGCTTGGCAAGCAGATAGACAGATTCGACAAGCAGGCTCATCACAAAATTGCCCCGAAACTCCATCTGAGCGATGAGACAATTTTTGATAAACATACCGTACAGGCGCAAGTATTTTCTCGCAATTTTAAACATATGGAACGTCTGCTACCCCCCAACCGCCGAATATTTCTTTATGGATACGCGCCAAGTCAGACGGGAAATGAGCAAGAAGAGCAATATCCATCCAACCTGAATAAACAGCCCCTGATACATAGCCATCGTCCCTGTTTTACCGCTCAGAACATTCACCGGAAAATAAATGGTATACGGAAAAGGAGTATATTGAAGCGCCTTTACAACCGATTCCCCGAAAATTTCCAAAGGGAACATGCCACCGCTCAAAATATTGACTAGCAAACTTGTAATCACAAAAAAGTATGAGATTTCATGCAAATAAAAAGCGCTGGCGCAAATGCAGTAGGCGATCAAAAAGTTGAGCAGAAGCGCACCCCACAGCGTCACAGTGAACAAGATTATACGTACGACCTCGATATCCAGCACATCCCTAGCGGCTGAAATCCAGATCATACAAATAAGCAAAAGTGCGGTAATAACGTAATAAATCGCCTTTTGACCGATAAAAGACATCAGCCGGTACCCGAAGTAGCTGACTGGCTTAATCAAATATTTGTTAAGGCCGCCATTCTTAATATCGCCGGCAATCTCGTGCTCAAACTGGGTAGCAATCAGCTTGGACACCAGCCCTGCCAAGATCGTATACAAAATAATTTGACCATATGAATACGAGAACAACGCCGTTTTGCCGGAATGTTCGTACACCGCCGTCCAAATAAAATATTGAACGAGAATCGGAAAAGCAGCCCCAAGAAGACCAAGAAAGAAGTGAAATCGGTATTCCATCGAATGCTGGACACCCACCCTAAAAACGGCCATGTACAATCTGCGTCTGTTCATCCTACGGCTTCCTTGCGATAGAGCATGGAAATGCTCTCCTCGATCGGTACGTCTTCTATCGTCCAGTCGATGATTGGAAACGAATCGAGCACGGCGCGCGACACTTCCTTTAAGCGATGCTTGGGCAGCTCTAAAACAACGTTGCATTCGTCTCCGCTTACAATTTTCCCGAATTTGGCCAGCCGCTGCTGGGCAACAGGTTCGGAGAAGTGCAGCCTTATAATTTTCTGCTCGTCAAACAGGTCGTTGATCTTGTGAAGATCCCCATCGTACAGAAGACTTCCTTCATTAATAATGATCGTCCGCTTGCAGAGGTCCTCCACATCCTTCATGTAATGGCTCGTAAGCAAAATCGTCGCACCAAACTGCTCATTGTAGTATTTCAGAAACTCTCTAACCTTCTTCTGGGAGGGGAAATCAAGCCCGATCGTCGGTTCATCGAGATAAAGCAGCCTAGGGCGGTGGATAAGCGCGGCGATCAGCTCCATTTTCATCCTTTCGCCCAGCGACAGCCTGCGTACCTGCACGTTCAGAAGATCCTGCACATCTAGCATTTCCGATAGCTCTGCAAGACTCCGGTGGTAGAGATTATCCTCGACGTCATAAATGCATTTGTTCAAATAAATCGATTCGTTAGCTGGAAGGTCCCACCAAAGCTGATTTTTCTGCCCCATCACAATGGAAAATAGCCGTTTGAACTCATTCTTCCGCTCCCATGGCACATAGCCAAACACATCGGCTTCTCCGCCTGTCGGATAGAGAATGCCAGACAGCATTTTGAGCGTTGTTGTTTTACCCGCCCCGTTTGGACCGAGAAATCCGACGCATTCGCCGGGGCCTATGTCAAAAGAAAGAGATTTGACCGCTTCCTTCACCAGCGACTTGCGAGCAAATAAATTTTTCAGCGAATTTTTAAGCCCCGCAGCTTTCCGATAGTACACGAACGATTTGTGCAGCTCCCGCACACGGATATAGTCCATCCCCGTTCCTCCTGGCTTAAACTCCATTGTTGTACAGCAGCACACACTTAGAGCATATCGGCATTAAACCGCAGGCAACAATTTCGCGCTGTTTCCGAAGATCTTCACCGTGAAAAACATCGGCTACGCTTTCCTCGTACAAATTGCCAACACTGAATTCCGGGAAAAATTTGCACGGATTCACTTTGCCGTCCGGCATCACATCCATCCGATTCGAGATCGAAAAGCACTTCGTACGATTCATAGCCGGTTTCTCGCTGCCCCGAATAAATCCTTCCACCTCTTCGGGCTCCAGCGCAGGCTGATAACGGACACGCACATTCCAAATTCGGGAATTCACGCGATTAAGCTCTTCGAGCAAAATATCAAAATTGTCTGGCGAGATGTGAAACGTGAAGGAGTGCCAACTATTCTTGTGATCGTCTGCAAAGCGGGAGGCAAGGTGCGGGAAATGAGCATCGAAGTAGGTGTCCATTCTATCCGCCGTATCAGAAGGGATATACCAGGGGAAGCAGAAATAGACAGAATCTACGCCCATCTCTTCAAAAAATTCCATAAAGCTGTAAAGCTTGCCGACCATCTGGTCGTTAACCGTCAAGGCTACAGAAACCTTGCCTTTATATATACCCTGCTTTTTCAGATCCAGCAGCAGCTGAATCGCATGGATTACTTTTTTAAACGTGCCTTTACCTCGGATCGCGTCATTTTCCTTCTCGAAGCCTTCAAGACTGACCAGCATGACCAGATTTTCTGACATTTTCAGAATGGAATCCAGCTTCTGCTCAATGAGAATCGCATTCGTGCAAATCGTCGTGTAACGCTCTTCTTTGGATAGCAGCTCTGCCAGCTCATCGAATTTGGAGTAAAATAACGGTTCGCCGCCCCACAGGAAAACACGTGATTTGCGTGCTCTTGTTTCAGCCAAAATCTTCTCCACGACGGGAATATCGATTTCATCTTTCTTCACTTCTTTGGCAAAACCGTGATGGAAGCCATCCGGATTCCACTCAAAGCAATGTGTGCAGCGTAAGTTGCAGCCATTATTAAGCTTGATTCCTATCTCATAAGGCACGGGTGCTGCATAAGTTGGATCATCTCTGCGCTTCCTTCCGGTTTCCGCCAGCGGAACCAGCGTTCTTTTCATATTACGAAACGTAATTTGGTCAAACGTAACTGCTGTTTTCGGCTGCATAGGTGATCCTCCCGAAATGGTTAATTTTTGACCGATGCTCTAATAATCGTGTGCAAGTCTCCTCGAGCAAATGCTCCGAAAAACGTTGGTTTTTCCACTCCGTAAAGCGGATTCYGAGTCCACAAGATTCCCAATAGGTTGAATTATGGAGCTCATGGTCACCGAATGGCTCCAACATGACAAAAGGGATTCCAAGCGACAACGAATCGTTCAAAGTCGCTCCCCCCGGCTTACTGATGATCGCCCAGCAATTGCGCATCAGCTCGGTGTAAGCTGAGTAATCCTTGAGGGGATACTCCCTGAGAATTCCGTTTTCACGGATATATTGAATCATAGGCGGGAAAGAATGTCTCCCTTGTTTGTCCCTGCTCCATGGGTCCCAGGAGACCTCCGTACCAAAATATCGCATGGACCCGTCGTCCTCCTTCACCTCTGAAGGATCGTAAACAATGACATCCAGACGGTGTCCGAGCATTCGAAGTTCTGAGATCGTCATGGCATAGGTGCCGATTCCCCAGCCACCGCCATGGATCAGAATGCGTCCGGCGCGCTGCCAGAAAGGCAAAGGCTCCGCTTCGTCTGAAGCGATGTAACTGCCCGGAGACTTTTTTTGAAGGTCGTAAAACCAAACGTTCTTATAGACGGGGTACAACTGCTTATGTACCTTAAACGACGGGGTATCCCACGCATCCAGTCGGATCAGCCGGATGTCCAATTGCTTGTTAGAATCTGCCTTGTAACGCTCCAGTATAGGCAGCCAGAAACCCGTAAACACTGCAAAACGGGTGACATCGGCCTGTTTCCAAGCGTTCAGCAGTCTTTGAACCTCTACCTCGTCCAAGGAATTGTCAACGGGTTTGGCCAGCTTATGCCCCATAAGAGCAACGGCGAAATCCGCATGAAATGCTTTTTTGGTGGATCTGATCTTGCTTCGCACTTTTTCGTCATACAAGCTCTCCAGAACGTAAATATCCGTTTCGACTCCTATGCATTGCAGGTACGTATGCAGATGCATAGCCGGAATGTACGCGCCGAGCGAATTACCCGACGCCAGCAAAATAACTGAAGATGAATTCATGCTCAGCTCCCGCGTTCCAAATTTAGTTGTACACTTTAACGGATAAGTCGGCGAGCACCTGTCGCAAGCTGTTAATCAGTTCGCTGCGGTGTTCATCATCTCGGCCTACGACCGAGACATAAAGCCGTCCCTTCGGCATGCCTCGTTTGTATTGCGTTCCCTCCGCCATTCGGCGGCGAGTCAGAATCTCGTTTATCATTACGGTATTGGATGATAGAGGAACAACCCCGTACCCTGAGGGGGTTGTCAACAGAAGTTTAGATGTGTGCAGTGCGTGCAGTAGAGTGCCAAACTCGAAGCCTTCCGGTAATCCGAGGGATAAAAACGTAAGCCAACCGCTATGTCCGTACGTTTCCCAACATTTATCGAGATACGCGTTAATAAGACCCATGGACTTGCGGGCGTTAATCTCTACAATCGATACGACTTCTCCGTCCTCCAATATCATGGAGTCAAAGCAGACAAAGCCGTGGTAGCCGTCTCCCGCCAGCAGACGGAGCGCCTTCTCCATCACGTTGAAATAGCCAGCGTTCTCCAACATGCTGATAAAAACTTCATCCGCTTTGATAGATCCGCTGTAGTTTTGCTGGTGATTAATCATCCGCTGAACTGAAATGAACTCCGCCTCACCACTCTCCTTGATGAACCAGTGAGAGCTGAAATCGGTCTTTTTCTTTAGCAGCGGCTCAAGCAGGAATTGAGAGCGCAAACCTCTTTCCTCCTGTTTATGCAAGTGATCCGTTATTCTTCGCTGCATGGATTCGCTGTCAATGAGCATATTGCCTTTGCCAGCAACGCCGAAGGGATCTTTTAATAAATAGTGCCCCTGCTTCAATAGAGCACTTCCAACCGTCTCTATTTCTGCTGCGCTGTTCGCCTCCATGCCGTAACACTTCTCGCCTATTCTAACCAAGAGCCTGTTGGAATACAGCTTTGAATTAACACGTACAACCGTCTCTAGATCTGGCAAGGAACCGCTAGGTTCGGCGGCGTATAGGTACGCTTCCGTATCCGATGTTATGGCGTACGGGGACACTATTTTGGCAGCACGGGAGAACCTCTCTTCACCCTGTGATTTCATCTGCTGCAAAACCGCACCCTCAGGAAAACCGGAACCGGTCGTCTGAAGCACTTTGTTTGCCGGTTTGGAGAGCCTTGCTTGATCGGCCGCAAGCCTGAACATGCAAGATTTAAATAAGTCCGGTTCGGGCAAGGGATCCTTCTCATCATTCAAATCATAGTGATAACGAGTTCCAAACGAAAAACCTAGCCCATTTAGATACTCATGCAGTGCTGGGTTGATTTTGCAACGGATGTAGAGGATATCATTAGGCCCGCAAAACGGAAAGAGCAGCTCATCCATGCACAGGACAATGGACTCACTATCCTTGTCTGGCATAGCGGGCAGCCGGGCCAGATCAGGATCTCTCCACCTCGTTTCGGGGTCGAAGGTACCCATAACCATTTTCGCAATCACGTCGGCTTTACGACTTTGCATCTTCGTACAACGGCTGGCCTTGCGGCTGGCAGCTTTTCACAAACTGAATAAAAGCTCCGATCGACTGGAGATGCTCATAATCGAATTCGTCATAGTCAATGGCCACATTCAACTGATCCTCGACTTGGAGCATAAACTGGATCATTTGCAAAGAATCAAGGCCAATATCATTGTTCAGATTCGTTTCAGGGGAGAGGGAATGGCGGAGTTCCGGCTGGTCTTCTTTGATCATGCACAAAATATCAGCGATTTTATCGAACATTACTACACTCCTTTAAAGGTTTAATGTATGAGGAGCATCCGAATCCTCACTTTCACAAATTCCAACCAAATAAAAACAAATTCTTGTTTATCCCTCCAATTCCTATAAATTACAATTATTATCATACTCTAGCAAGAATCTGTCAACGAGAATAGAGTAGATCATTTACACTATTTTTCAGTATTATTTCGTGAACACCCTTCGAATAGGTAGCAAGAATCATCTAATTTCAAACCTCGGCATTGGAATACGACAAATTCATACACCAATATTGATTCATTCCATTCAAAACTGACCACTTATTTAGGGCTTTTTAACCTAAAATCCAAAAAACTAATCTAACCATTATTTTGTTGCAGCTAGTTTTAGTTTTTTGTACTATTTTCATCTAAAACAAAAAAGCCCCCCGGAGCTCCCATTCAACTCCGAGGGCTTAATTAGTTTATGGCTGCAGCTGCCACAGCGCGGGAACGTTGCTAGGCTCCCAGCCTGCTAACGAAGTGTGCGGTTGGATACATTTATACGTCGCACCATTGTATGAGACTAGAGCATTCGCTGCATATGCCGTGTTAGCAGCCCATGGTGCAGCGCTTGGCCCTTGAGCCGTCGTAGCGGTGACTGCATTGCTGTTGCCGGATTCGTTTTGAGATGGATCAATAGCACGAACCGTGAACGTATATGACGTATTAGGAGTAAGACCCGTAACGAGCTTCTCGGTAGCTGTGCCCGTTACTGTTGCGACGACATTTGAACCGACATAAATGCGGTAACCAGCGATGCCAGAAGCATCCGTTGAGGCGTTCCACATCAGCGTAAGTGAATTTGAGCCAGCCGCTCCCATGACATGAAGTCCAGACGGGTTAGTTGGCGGAGTCGTGTCGTTCGGGATCTGAACCGTCGTTATTTGTACACTATTGCTGGCTGGAGATCGATTACCGGAGGAATCAAACGCTTTGACGGTTAAGTTATAGGTGGTTCCGGCAATCAAATTCGTCAGGTTGACATTTAATTGATTTCCCGGAACGGTAGCTATTGGCGAGGTGTTAGAGCCGGAATAAATCTCATAACCTGAGACACCATTATTGTCCATTGAAGCTCCCCATGATAGTGAAGCTGTTGTTGTACCGACTGTASCTGCTGTAAGGTTCGTTGGAGTAGTTGGGGCAACGTTGTCTGAAGCGCCAAACTGAACATCAATTACGTTATACCAAGCGTTTGGTGTATCATAAATATCCCATACGGCAAGGATGATTTGATAACCAGTTCTCTCTGGTACACTACAGGTATGGGACAACGTTGCAGGAGGCTGTTGACCGTTCCCCTGTACTGTACAGAACGGTGTCAGATCAAGCTGTGCACGTGAAAGCGGAGCATTCGGATTCCAATCTTGCTTGGTAATAAAATAGCGATAACTTGTCGTCGCATGACGGGCTGTGAACTTCCAAGTAAATGTATTGGTACCGCTGCTAATATTGACCTTATTCCAGCGAGTAGCTGTTTGTTGGTCAAGATTTGCGAAGGCAGCAAGGCCGGCACTGGCGATTTTACCATCTGCAGGTCCAGCTGCTGGAAAACCTTTTAATCCTTCGAGGCTTTGCGGCTCATAAATAATTGCTCCACAGTTCGTATTCAGTCCATTTTTACATTGTATCGCCCGACTTGCAGGATTATCGATATAACCATGAGCAGAAACAGGCTTAACAAAAGCAATCATACTGGTTAATAGGAGCAGCAGACCGAGACAAGCTACCAACACACGCTTTTTCAAACTCGAACTCCTATGAATCTGATTCATCATCACATTACCTCCTAGGTTTTTGGTCTGGTTTTAGAATCCATCCATTTCCTAACAGCATGCGGATATCAGTATCATTTCCCCCCTCTCATCATAGCTGCGACGTCTATAAAGATAGGTTCACTTTTAAGCAACCAACTCCTTTAAAATCCGAATTTATATAAACTCCTAAGAGCTTATACACGCATTAAAAAATGAGCAGTAAAAGCAAAATGGGTATGGTTTGGGTTCATGGGAAGGTGTGAGGTTTGGTAAAAAGCCAAAACTTTCCGGATGTTTGTACCGAAGTGTGGTGGAGATGAATGGCCCTAAAATCGGATTGTAGCTGAGGAATGTTCTATGAATCAATCATAATGTAAACGTTATTATTTTGCACTGCTATTTTAGAACTAATATTTTTTACACTCAAAATAGGTCTTGCACCCAACCCCAACGACCTAAGCTTATGATACAAGGATGTATTTATTACCATTTTTTGTGTTTAAAGACCTAAATTTGTTTTCGTCATTGCAGCATATTAGGATACTTACATGGTTCTCCTATGTTAAATTGCTTTTACTTCTATTTCAGCAATGGTACGTTTATTTTGGGGTTGAACAGGACGATGATTATCAGGGAATATCACTTGAAATGCTTTTATTTGAGCTTTCGACATTTCGATAGGCTTCTCTAGAACAGTCCACTTCACTCCCTCGGAACAAGGTGGAGTCGTCAGTGATCCTTGGTAGCGATAAGCGTCCAGATCACTAGGAAGAAGCTTGCTGAGATCAATTTTGTTTTTCAAAATAAAATCAGCAGCTGTCTTTGTTTTGGGCAGCTTGGACCAAATTTCAGTCAAGGCCGGGTTTCCTTTACCCTCCTTAATAAGTACGCCTAGCACAGCTAGATTTCCAGTCTTGCTCTTATGTACAAAGTGCAGCTCCAAGGGGGATGCTTTTCCGTCTATTAAATGCTCACTCGGTGTATGGAAATGGAATTGAGCCAATGTGTACTTAGTATCGCCTATTGTCAACTGATTGGCAGCTGAAGATGTATTGGCTTGAATGGTATGTCCGCTATTGCCAAAGGTAAAGGTGGTTGGTTTGTAATGGACGGTCACCTTCGTTTTGTTGCCACTTTTATTTGCTTCGTCGCTGTGTATATCGATTGGTGATTGCTCCACTCCAGCACTGCAAGCAGCATATTCCGCATTAAGATGGGCCCAGTGCTCTGGTCCAGTGCTGCCATCATAGCTCCAATGCGGTGCTTCGCTCTCGGATTTTGATGCTGGTGCTGCATAAGCGACAGTTGAAGCTAGTAGAACTAGCATAGCTGCGCTTGTGAGAAATTTAGTCAAACGTGTGCTCATAAATTAATTCATCTCCTTAATAAGTTATGATTGAATGATACAAAAGCGGTACGCTGCTTCGAACACCTCCTACAGTATAGTACCAACAACTTGGATAACTGTAAATAATTAGAAATATTTTGCGCATATTGAATATTTTGAACATAAAACTCATATTTTCATCATGATGATTACTGGCAAACATAAATAATGGAGCAACTGCCGCAGCAGTTGCTCCACTCTCCCGTTTATCATCTACTTTTCAAAAAACTCTTTAGCATATTCTACAACCCCATGGACATCTGAAAGTCCAGCATCTATAAGCTCCAATGCCATAAAGTTATCGTCAGAAACCTCGAATGGTGCTTCGATACCATATTGACTGGCTTTTTTATAACCATACTTCGGATAATACTTATCATGACCCAAAACAATGGAACCTTTATAACCAAGCCGTGCAGCGATTTTGTGGCCTTCTATTATCAGCTGTTTCCCTATGCTCTTGCTTTGCATTTCTGGCAATACAGCAACAGGTGCAAGAGCAATCAGCGTCTGATTGCCTACTTTTATTTCTGTAAAAAGAATATGACCCACGATCTTGTCCTCGTATTCAGCTACAAGAGATAACTCCGGAATATAGTTCGCTGAAAGCCTAAGCCTGTTCACCAAGTTATGCTCATCATGATCTGAATAGTCAGCATTTTCAAATGCTTTTTGTACGACATGGTAGATTTCGTTAACGTCTTCATTGTTTTCTTGTCTAATTATAATATTCATTGGTTCAACCCTCTTTTAGTAGATTATGCCCCCACCATAGCGGCAAAGTTAATATGAATTTCGCTTTGACCTTCTCATTATCACTAAAGCTAGTCATAGAATCAAATGTTTGAACTGTGCCGTCATTCATTTTAGCAGTTACTGCAATTATAAACTCCAATGTCGTGATGTTGCCACAACAAATATGTATCTATATGGAAAATGAGGATATCCTAACTAAACCATACCATATTAACCATCAGATCAGAGGTACTCAGATGATTAATCCAACAGACAACATTAATGACCAGCCGTTGCAAACAGATTTAAACACTAATTTAAAAATGCTGCAGGATAATCTCGGTCATAGCCCTGACCTGGTTTCACGCCATTTCCAAG
Organism: Paenibacillus sp. 01T424; assembly: GCF_056398745.1. Taxonomy (NCBI): domain Bacteria; kingdom Bacillati; phylum Bacillota; class Bacilli; order Caryophanales; family Paenibacillaceae; genus Paenibacillus; species Paenibacillus sp. 01T424. The sequence goes on from NZ_JBFTPZ010000001.1 coordinate 170,424, forward strand.
TGAATTTAGCAAATAATATGCCTATCCATGGAGCTATTGTATATATTGATGGGTTATCAAGCTCAAGCTCTATGCTTCAATCCGTCTATATGGGAAACCATGAGAGCAATCAGTATTCTACCCCTACAGAATTGATGGACTACTATAGAGATCGTGTCATTCCTGAAGGTGCCGTATTTAATCTGACTTTATTTAATGAAGTATTTGAAATGCTGCTTGCTGGAAACAGCATCCTTCTTCTAGATAATTGTGCGCAAGCTCTTTCTGTTGACACAAAAGATTTGAAAGCACGCGCGGTGGAAGAACCTAATGTTCAATCTGTGGTGCGCGGTCCCCGTGAAGGTTTTACTGAAGTGTTGAGTTGGAACACCGCTATGATTCGCAGAAAAATCAACAGTCGGCACCTATGGTTTGAGACCTATAAAATAGGAAGTGTCACTCAGACTGACGTTTCGATCATTTTTATCGAAAATCTTGTTTCGGATAGTGTGCTTGAAATGGTTAGAGAACGATTGCAGAAAATCGATATCGACGGCATTCTTGAAAGCAACTATATAGAAGAACATATTCAAGATAAGAAATATTCACCTTTTCCAACCATATTTAATTCGGAGAGACCTGATGTGGTTGCTGCTGGTTTGCTGGAGGGAAGAGTCGCGATTATGGTGGATGGAACTCCATTTGCACTGCTCGTTCCTGCACTGTTTACGCAGTTTTTTCAATCAAGCGAGGATTATTACGAACGGACGGATTTCAGCACACTGATTCGTTTGCTCCGCTTTTTGTGTTTTCTTATAGCTACCATTACACCCTCTTTCTATATTGCGATTACAACGTTTCACCAAGAGCTGCTTCCAACGACATTGCTCTATAACCTAGCCAGCCAGCGAGAAGGCGTTCCTTTCCCAGCCTTTATAGAAGCGCTGGTCATGGAGATTACCTTTGAGATTCTCCGTGAGGCCAGTGTACGAATGCCAAAAACGATTGGACAATCGATCTCCATCGTAGGAACACTGGTTGTCGGACAAGCCGCTGTAGAAGCTGGCCTCGTCAGCGCTGCCATGGTGATTGTGGTTTCCATAACGGCCATTTCGAATTTCGTACTCCCTGCTTTTAATCTAGGCATTGCGGCTCGGATTATCCGGTTTTTGCTGATGATCATGGCAGCATCCTTTGGATTGTACGGCGTATTTATCTGTATCATTGGGATCATTTTTCATCTATGCAGCCTCACGTCATTTGGCGTTCCTTATATGGCGCCGCTAGCTCCCTTCAACCGAACAGATCAGAAAGATACTCTTTTTCGTATGCCATTGCGCTCCATGATTACACGCCCCAAAAGCCTTAAACCAAAAAATCTAATGAGGCAGAAAAAATCATGATACGTTCTACTTCATTTTTCAGGCTGGCGCTCGTCGTCATCGTTCTTCTAATCTCCGCCATTCTCATGACTGCTTGCTGGAGCAGACATGAGTTAAACGAGCTTAGCATCGTGGTAGGGCTTGCTATCGATAAGAAAGGCGATAAATACAATGTAACCGTACAGATTGTTAATCCAGGCCAGGTAAGCAATAAACAAGCAGGATCAAACCACTACAGTCCAGTAGTCGCCTATGAAGCAATAGGCGTTTCAATACCGGATGCCCTCAGCAGAATGACAGTTAAAGCAGCACGACAGCTCTATTACCCACACCTGCGGATATTGATTATAGGTGAGGAAGTGGCACGCAGCGGAATCAGCAAGCCGCTTGATTTTATCGCAAGAAACCGTGAGATGAGAACAGATTTTTATCTCATTGTAGCTAAAAAAACAACAGCTAGTGAACTTTTAAACATGTACAGCCCTATAGATCCGATTCCTGCGAATAACTTGTACACCAAGCTGGAGACCTCTGACCGAATATGGGCTGCAACCGGAAAAATCACATTGGACAAGCTGATTCAAGATTTATCCCAGCAAGGAAAAGGTGCGACTTTAACCGCTATCGAAATCGAAGGCAATCCTTCAAAAGGCGATAAAATAACTGATGCTGTAAATGTTGAACCAAAGGTCATCCTCAAATACACCGGTATGGCCGCTTTCAAACGGGATCGTATGGTAGGCTGGCTGAATGAAAACGACACAAAGGCGCTCAATTATATTCAAAATAATATTGTCAAAACAACTGGCACGATTGCATGTCCGGAAAGCAAAGGGAACGTAAGTCTTCAAGTCGTCCACTCTCATACGGATATACGCGTAAATACGAAAAATGAAACTCCTGCATTCGAAGTCATTTTAAAAACGGAGCAGGATATAACAGACATTAGCTGCGAGCTTGATATCACTCAGCCGGAAACGTTAGCCAAATTAAACAAGCTGGCCGATAAGACACTGGAAGATATACTGAGCCGCACGATTCACAAATTTCAAAAGCAAGTTAAAGCAGATATATTTGGATTTGGTTCAGCACTTCATCGTTCCAACCCGAAAATGTGGCATGGCATTAACGATTGGGATAAAATATTCGAAAATGTGAATATCACCGTTCAATCTCAGTGCACTATTCGGCGAATTGGGACTACGGTACAGTCTATTAGAAGCACAATTAAAAAATAGGTGGCGGCAGCTATGTGGTTATGGATAGGTGTAATCGGTGCATGGACGTGGGTTTCCATTGTTGAAATCCCACCCCTATTCGGCAAGCGCAGGATGAAAGAGCTTCTACTGGTTGTATTCATTATGATAACAGCAACCTCTGGCAGTCTGGCTTTCATGTATATGAACATACCGCCTAACCCTCTGGAATGGATAGAAAAAATAATATCTCCTTACGCTCGTGCAATCTACTCCTTGATGTCCTGAAAGGAAAAGACCGATGATGAAGCCAGATACTTTAAGTGTTCGCAGTTTCACGATATTAGTCATTTTTTTCATGATTGGTACCTCCATCCTCATTACGCCTGCAGGACTTACTTTGGTAGCGAAACAGGATGCTTGGATCGCAGCCATAGTAGGAATCGGTCTCAACTCTCTAAGCGTCCTCATTTATGTCAGTCTCGGTAACCGTTATGGGGACAAAACACTTATCGAGATGTGCCATCTTGCTTTTGGAAAGTGGATCGGCAATGTATTCGGTCTTTGCTTTATCGCTTTTTTCTATTTGCTCACCTCTCTAATGATTGGGGATCTCGGTTTTTTTCTAACCACACAAACCTTGCCGGAAACTCCGATTGAAATATTATTAATTATTTTTGTCATTATCGTTATATTTGCCGTACGAGCAGGCATGGTCGTTTATTCCCGTGCGGTACAAATATTTTTTCCGATCCTATTTTTTATGCTCTGCTTTCTAATCATACCTATCTTCCCTCAAATAGAATTTCTAGACTTTGAACCCATACTGGAGTATGGCTTTAAGCCCATTGTAAAAGCAGGCTTCTCCTTTTCCGGTTTTCAGGAAATGATTGTGCTGCTCATGATTTATCCTTACGTAGCGAAATCAGCAAAAAGAGGACGAGGCTTTGTATGGGGAACTGTAATCGGTGGAATTGTACTGATCATCATTACTGTGGGATGTATAGGCGTAATGGGAGCTGCCGTCACCGCTAATCAATTATTTCCGGCCTACGTACTGGCGAAAAATATTAACATCGGCCATTTTCTTGAACGTATTGAAGGGATTATGATGTTCATTTGGATTTTATCTATCGTGATGAAGATTGTGCTGACGTTTGATGCATCGTTGATTGGGCTCTGCCAGCTATTCAAATTGAAGGATCCGAAACCATATGTCATACCCATGGGATTTGGCTTGATCGCTCTAGCGCTGTTATGTTACACAAATACGATTTCCGTCAATGATTTCCTCACCAAAAACTGGACACCCTTTGCTACGATTTTCACGATATTTATACCCTTGTTCATTCTAGGTATATTACTGATTCGTGCACCGGGCGAGAGTAAAAGTAAGCAGGAAAATACAACTGAGAATGAGCAAGTATAGCTGTGATGGGGAGAAGACAAATCGGAGGTTTGTTTAATAAAACGGAGCCGCCTCAAAAGGCGGCTCCGTTGCAAAGCATAAATGACGGTAAAGCTCAGACATTATTTCCCTATAACTTCTTTCAATTTCAGCAGCACAGTAACCGCTTCAGCACGGGTAGCAACGCCAGTTGGCTCAAATTTATTACCGCTGCGTCCTTGTACAATTCCTTGCTTCTTCGCCGTTTCTGCAGCCTTCTTAGCCCATGCAGGTATAGCACTGTCATCAGCAAAGCCTGTTTTACCGCTTGCATCTGCATCAAGGCCAGTAACTTTTGCAATCATAGCAACCATCTCGGCTCTTGATATGCTTGCATTTGGACGGAAGCTGCCATCCTCATAACCTGTAAGAATACCAGCCTCAACAGCCTGAGCTACTGCCTTAACCGCCCACGCGCCAATAGCAGACTTATCTTTAAATTGCAGCTCGCTTCCGCTTGTTTGCGGCTTCAGCATTTGCATCATCATCACTGCAAACTCCGCACGTGTTACCGAAATATTCGGCTTAAATGTGCCGTCTGAATAACCATTTACAAAGCCTTCTGCCACTGCCTTTTGGATATTCAGCTGTGCCCAGTGACCATCAATATCCTTGAAGTTCAGTTGATTTTTATTTATTGCCATGACAGCAAATTTCGTAAAGTGATCCACTTCAACTTCAATTTTATTACCGTTTATCTTGCCTCCAATAGATACCCATTTTTTGCTCGTCTCATCGAAGTAGAATACAGCTGCCGTTTGATTCTCTTTAAGCAGCGATGAATTAAATTCAAAGACGAGTGTTACATTTTTGCTGAATTTACCCGAACTATTTTTCAACACTTCAAAAACTGAGCTGAGAGGAATATCGACTTTCGAGAAAAGCTTAGCCGTATCCAGCAGTTCTTCAATGGTCAGAATAATTTCCTGAGCTGTTGCTCCAGCTGGGATCGTGACTTTAATTTTCTCACCTAAACTCACCTTTGCTGAGTAACCAGCCGGTATTGTTGCTTTTCCATTCGTAGATACAATCTCTGTTATACCAGTGCCGCCGCCTGAATTACCGCCGGTTGGCGCTTTAGGTGTCGTAATATTTCTCGCATTGCTTGCCTTGGAGAAATTATTCGCATGATCGAATGCGATGACATAATACTGGTAAGCTGTTTCCGAGCTTAACCCTGTATCACTATAAGATGTACTTGTTGTTGTTGCCAGCTCAATACCATTGCGGAAAACCTTGTAGCCTGCTACTCCCAAATTGTCAGTAGAAGCAGACCACGTCAAATTAATTTGAGTGCTGGAACCCGCTTCTGCTTTCAAATTCGATGGATCAGTAGGCGCATCCGTATCAACGATAGTTGGTGTCCACCAGTTGCCGGATACGACGATCATGCTGAGCAAACGGAGGTTATTACCAAAATATAAATCATCTTCCGTTTTAACAGCCGTATTATGATCCCATAGCTTATTTAGCCATTCTTGATTGGATGAATCGATCATTGCACTAACCATTAGCGGAGCTGAGAAAGTGATATCTTGATAATCAGCTATCGCTTCCGAGCCATCCAATTTATAGCCCGCCAAAATATTTTGTGGATCGTTATCCGTCTTTTTACGAATCCACTCATTTAATGTACTTAACTGATCTTTTGCACGTTTTTCCCCTGTAATGAGATAGTCTGTGCCTATGCGCCATGGTGTGCGGGATGAGTTGTAGCTATAATCGCCGTCCGTATCTGATTCTAAAAAGGAAGGCGGTGCAGGTACAAAGCTTCCGCTGTCAGTATCCTTCACGACAAAGTCTGGGAGCAGACCAGCGTTCGGACTGAAATTTTTATAAAGGCTTTCCATCACGTTATAGGTTTTGTCGACTACCTGATTCCAACGGTCATCGCCGGAAACAACAGCAAAATCCTTCATATGCTGCAGCATGAAATCCGAAGGACGGGTAGCATTTTCATACTCGCCGCTAGTTGCCCAATCGGCAATTCTTAATACCCAATCCTTTTGGTTGACTTCACTATCCATAATGGCTTTTATTACTTTACGAGCCTGAGCCAAATAATCAATTTCCCCATCATTTCCCCATTGCTCACTCGCAAGAAGAAGTGCATAGGCAATATCCATATCTCCATCTGTAGCTGAATCCACACCGTTAATATCAATAATCGCTTTACCATTATCAGCTTGCTGCCAAGCCATGAGGTCTGGATTAATTTCGCTTGGATGTGCTCTGAAATAACGATACATGCCGTCAAAATACTTCTTCGCATCTTTATCATGGCCTGCCATTAGAGCGGTGATCAGCATTCCGTAGCCATGAGCTTCAGAAACGGTAATCTCATTCTCTTCAAACCAGTCTCCATCCGCATACCACACATAATATTGGCCTGAGGTATATGGATTCTCTTTCAAATATTTCGTTTTCCACTCGTCATATAATCTTGACACGGTATTATCCATATCAGCTTGCGTAATATGATTTGGCTTAATTGTGCCGTCCGCATAAGCGGTATGCTGAGGGAAAGCTTTAAGTGGACCTTCACCCGCAGCAGCCGGCTTCGTCTTCAAACTTATCGAATGGCTTGCAAGCGATTCTAGTCCCTCTTGATTAATTGCTTTCACTTCATACGTATAAGTGCTGTTTGCAGCTAAACCTGTATCGGAATAGGATAGCTTCGAGCTTGATGTTGCGCCAACTTTCACGCCATCACGGTACACATTATAACCTGCCACGATGATGTTTCCTGAAGATGCCGCCCAAGTCAATTCGTTCTGATACGGGGATATAGCTTTTCCAGTTAAGCTTGTTGGTGCTGAAGGCGGCTCATTCTCGGAACCATTTTCAATCGTTGTGACTTCCACCGGAGCGGAATTGTCTCTCGTTCCAACGGCCTTAACGATAAAATCATATTTCTTATTAGGGTTGATGTCTTTAATTTCTAAGCTGTATTCTGTTTGATTGCCAGTTGCCGAAATATATTCGCTCCAGTGTGCTGCTACTTTGTCGTTCTTCTCGTAAATTCTAAATCCTCTAACCGGCTCAGTTCCTGTAGAAGGCTTCTTCCAAGATAAAATCGCTTTATCCCCTTCCACCTTCACCTTGACGTTCTCTACTTTCTCCGGCTTCGTATCCGTTCTTCTGATTCCGTAGTCATCATAAGCTTTCAATCCCTTGCCAACTGTATTTTCAGCTTTTTCGTCTGCAACAGCTGCTGTGAATGCGGTAAAAGCAAGTACTTTATCCGAAATAGACACATCCGTAAACATTTTCTTGAATGGTTGAGTGTCAATCTCAGCAAAGTAATCATCATAAGGAATGGGATTGCCGTTCTCATCCTTTACTTCTTGTGCATCCCCATTTTCATCAATATAATGCTGATTATTTTTTTCGTAAAATTTATTTCCGAACGCATTAGACATCAGGTAGACTGTACCTTTAGGATCGATGGCATTGCCTTCCTCGTCGATTTTAAAATCTTTAATGATCTCATCATTTAACATTTGGAATGATCTCATATACATATGATCATGAGCTTCGAACACCATATCGATGCCCATTTCGTCAAATTCAGGAATGAGATACTTTTTGTAAAATTGAACCCGCTCATCTTCCCATTGCGCTGAATTGTCACCAGCTCCGTAAGGTCCTTTATGGAAAGTGACGAACTTCCATTTTTTATCGCTTTTTGCTACTGTGTTTTGCATCCATTTCACTTGATCCCAGAACTCTTTATCTGCCCATTCTACATCTTTCCCATTCGCAGCAAGTCCGCCTTCATATTGGGAATTGAATACCATGAAGAGCGCGTCGCCATACTCGAAGGAATAAACAGAACCTTCATCCGTTCCGGCAACCGTTTGCTTAGGCAAGTTGAAGTGGTTATAGAAATTATTATTAGGCGTCGTTACATCACCGTCATAATCATTCACTTCATGACCGCCAAGTACAGGCACATAAGGAACATTCGTGAGAGAATCCTGTGCTAAGCCCAGCATCCACTGCCATTGCTCTTCCAAATCTCCATTGTCGACCAAATCGCCTGCACTGATCAGAAATTTAGGATCGAGAGTATAATCGACTGCTTTCCTAAACGTATCTGCCCACGGTTCAAAATCAGACTTATTAGAAGCCTGCGAATCCGATCCTGCAATAAAGCGGAAAGGTTGGTTAGCTGCAGTATCCGTTGTAAATGAACCAATAATGCTCCAGCTGCCTTCTTCTCCATTGCCAACTCGGAATTTATAAGCTGTACCTGGTTTCAGCTCTCTTGCGATTGCTTTATGACTGATGAATTTCGTGAATGTGTTGGAATCACGATCAGCTTCTGTCATAAAGGTTTCAATTTCCTCCGCCGTTCCTTTATAGCTGACTACTCCATCTGCCGGGAAGACATTCCCTGACATTTTCGAAGCCTCAACGACTTGAACGACAGAGTCTGTCATCGTATCGGTATACCATGCTAGAGCGATACTCGTCTTGGGATCACCGTTAAATGTCATATTGATCATTTTCGGCAAGAAAGGCGATTGTTGTATGCTAAAGCTCCATGTCAAATCACGAATCTGAGTTACTTCGTCAGTACCTTTGATTAATGATTTCGGAACAGAGATCGTATACGTTTTGCCATAACTAAACTCAGGATGATTAATCTTAAGCGTGTTTCCACCAACAACTTCCAGTGAAACACCGGCTAATGATTTATTCTCATTGTCGACAATGCTTACAGCAGATGCGGTATCTAAAGAGATGGCCTTATTAAACTTCACGGTCAACGGCGCATCCACCGATACATTTTCAGCCTTGTCCTTTGGAAGCTTAACCAGATCAATAGTCGGTACACGAATGGCCGAGTTATCTATACGCTCCCCTTGAACCAGAATGTTTCTGATTTTGCTGGAGCCTCCGCCTCCAATTCCATCACTATTGCCATTTGTGTTCTGTCCCGAGCTAACGACCCAGCGAAGATACAGAAGCTCCTGATCATTCGCTTCACTTGGAATCGCAACGTTTTTCAGTTTGCATTCATCGTTAGGCGGACAACTGTATACTCCTTTAGTCATTTTAACCGCACCGTTCGGTACATCCGTCCATGTCGCCCGGTCCGTACTCATCTGCAGTTTAAAATCACGTGGTCCGGAGCCGGAAGAAGTTTGCTCCGATGACAAGGTTAAATTTTTATAGCCTTTAGTCGAGATCGTAGCAAGCCAATATTTTTGGCTAAAATCACCGCTCCAGCCTTGATAACTAAGATCCTTGTTGCTCCCGCTATAGTATTCAAACGTTCCACCGACATTTTGGAACAAGGAAGCCGCTCCGTAAACACCGCCTGTTGCTATGGAGATGCCATTATCCCCTTCATTCGGAAATATCCATTCCGCAACCTTCTCTGCTCCGTTACTCACAGCAGCTGGTTCATCCGCGGCAGCAACAAAGTTGGAGAAAGTGGTTGTCAACATGATGAACGTTAATAATATACAAGTCATTACATGAAATGATTTTTTCCGTTTGTTTCTACTATGCATATACTTAACCTCTTTTCTTTTCCATAATGAAAACGAATGATCAAAAAGTCCAATTCTTTGAATGCGCTGTCATAAATATTTGGTTTTCACAATCACTCTTGGCTCCACCCCCTCTTTCAGGTCGATTTTAAATTACCTAAAAGTTTAAACGCTTTAATCTTCAAAAAAGAGTTTATCCTGTAAGGAAAGCCCTGTCAATCACTTCCAAGGATTTTTCTACGAATTTCAGAGCTATTTACCTGTCCAATTCAAATTTTTCTCCTTATTTCGCACTTTTTCTCCCCGTTCCTATAAGAAAAACGAATTCATTAATTATTTTAAGTATAAGCGCTTAAATTATTTGTAAATTTGAATAGCGTTGACTTTTCAGATGCATAGACTTCCTAAAATGCTTAAAATATACATTAATTAGTATTCGAGTTTTCGAGAAAAGGTGCGTTTAGCTGTGATGAAAATAAGAAGAGTAAGAGGTTTATTTAGTTTTATGAAAGAGCGATCAAGCACAAGGATTCCCAGTACCCCATAAAATGACTATCGTCATATTAAGAAAATTACCTTTATCACTAAATAAGGCATGCCAAAACAATTAAGATAAAAGTATCAAATCGATGAGGTGAGCGAGAAAATGAACGGAAACACTTTTTATATGATGATCGCTTTTATAGCCGTTTTAGTTTTGTGGAGAAGGACGAGAAGCATGTACCGTCCAATACGGGGGAACGGGATTCGATTGCTGATTCCTCTGTTATTCATAATCCCTGGCCTGTCTTTAATTATTAACCCTAACGTGAATGAACCGGCTTGGGCTTTTGGAATAGCCTTCGGGCTTGGCGTTATATTTTCCATCCCATTGATTTGGACGACTAATTACGAAGTGAGAGATGACAATTTGATTTATTCTAAGAAAAACTGGGGATTTATCGCAGCTTTCATAGGTATTGTGTTCATACGGTTTGCTCTGCGTCAAGAATTGTCCGACTTGGATCCTCAAGGTAAAACAGCTTTATTCATGCTAGTAGCTTTCGGTTATATCATTCCGTGGAGAGTTTTTTCGTTTATCAAATTTCGGCGTGTGGCCAACCAATTGCAATTGTCTAAAATAAACTAAAGTTTGGTTGCCTGCGGATAAAAAAAAGGAATTCTCACAGTAAAAAAAAGCTGATCGGCAATAGCGCTGATCAGCTTTTTCGATTCATTCTTCGCGAATGACTAATAACAAACCAATAAAAATGAGTATAGTACCTATCCAAAATGATAAGCCAATTTGTTCACCTAGCAATAGCCAGCCTAAAAAAGCACCAACTATAGGTTGGAAAAAGAAAAATAATCCGCCACTCGAAGCATTAAGCATTTGCAGCCCACGATTCCACAGTAAAAAGGCACAGGCTGTCGAAATAACTCCCAAGTACAATAGTCCGCCCCATATAGATGGATGCATCAAGGCTTGAAAATCAAGCTCCGGCAATCGAGTAACGGTGAAAGGTGTAAGTAAAACAATGGCTACAAGGGTTGTATAAAAAGTTACAACAATTTGTGAATAGTTCCTGGGTACCCGCTTAATAAGAACAGACATAAGCGCCCAAGTAAGGGCGGCAATAAGCAGTGATACACCACCAAGCTGTAGGGATGAATCGATATTGGCATTTCCGACAATAATGCTTACCCCTATTGTTGCTAAAATAATTGAAATTGCTTTTTTAAACGTGATCTTTTCTTTTAAAATGATACGTGCAAATAGCACTATGAATGCTGGTGTCGTTGAAGTAATAATAGCACCCATTTGTGCTGTAGAAAGCATCGTACCTACTTCTTGGGTAATGATAGAAATTGTATTTCCAATAAGTCCAATGAAGAAAATTAATAATAAATCACGCTTTTCAATCCGCCATGATTGTTTCGTTACAACGCCAATAAATAGCAATGATAAAATCGCAATTACATAACGAATCCACACTAATTCAAGTGGTGGAACAAAGTCTACCACATGTTTTACAACAACATACATCCCGCCCCAAATGCTAGCTGCGAGTGATAAATATAAAGAACCTAATAAAGTGTTTTTCATTTTGTACCCTCCGTTTTCCTAGACAGTTCCTGTCCTTAACGGAGTTGTAGTTTTCTACCGTTAAGGAAGAATAACTACAGGTACATCGTTTTCAAAGAGTGGTGACCACATCATCTGTCTTCAGCTCACTTTCAAAAGAGTAATTTTATTTTATATGATTTTTTTTGATAAGGCTATTACCTATTTTAATTATAACGATGTACCAGCGTATGAGAAAAACCCTTAGTGAATAACCAGTCCAATGAAATGGGAATCTTATACAGGATCAGACTGATAAGAATTGGGAGTGAGCGGAAAATGAAAACGATGACAGCGGCTGGCAGTGCTAACCTGCAAACTCGCACGACTCAAAAAACAGTAGGCCAGTACTTGTTCGATTGTCTACAGCTGGAGGGCATTACCGAAATTTTTGGCGTTGCTGGAGACTACAACTTTACACTATTGGATACGCTGGAGCGCTATAACGGCATCCGGTTTATGAGTGGACGGAACGAATTAAACTCAGGTTATGCGGCGGATGGTTATGCAAGAGTTAAAGGCATATCCGCTCTTATTACGACTTTTGGAGTCGGAGAGCTTAGTGCTTGTAATGCGATAGCAGGAGCTAACAGCGAGCATGTGCCGCTAATTCATATAGTAGGTGCGCCTCCCGATAAGGATCAAAAGGAACATAAGCTGATGCATCACACTCTAATGGATGGAAACTTTGACGTCTTCCACAAAGTGTACGAGCAGATTACGGCTTATACTGCAGTACTGACACCGGAAAACGCTGAGATTGAAATCCCTGCCGCCATTCGTATTGCGAAGGAAAAGAAAAAGCCAGTGTACCTCGTTGTGGCTGATGATCTAGTGACCATGCCGATCATGACACGAAGTGAGCCGGTACCCCCGCGTCCAATGTCCAATCTGAAAACTCTTCAGGCAGCAACGGAACATGCCCGCCAACTGCTGGAGCGTGCCCATCGGCCGATCATTTTGGTTGATGTCAAAACCATGCGTTTCGACCTCGTAACCGCAGTTCGGCATCTAGCCGATGCGATGAACGTACCTGTTGCAACAATGATGTTCGGCAAAGGGGCATTTGACGAAACCCATCCGAATTATATTGGGATGTACGAAGGTTCATTCGGAAGTTCTGAAGTCCAAACCGCAGTAGAAAATGCAGACTGTGTCATTGCAGTAGGCATGGTATGGGCGGACAATAATACCGCGAACTTCACTGCGAAGCTAAACCCGCTCGTGACTATCAATATTCAACCGGGCATGGTCAAGGTCGCAGAAGCGGAATATCCGAATGTATTAGCAGCCGACATGCTGCTTGCGGTGCAGAATATTGGATACATAGGCCAAGGTTTAGCGGGAAAAACGACATTCCCATACGACCAAATAACTGGCAGTGCCGGTGACCCACTAACTGCGGCCAATTATTACCCGCGTTTTCAGAAGTTGCTGAAGGAAGGGGATATTGTGGTCGCCGAGACCGGCACGTTTTACAACGGGATGGCGCAGGTGAGACTGCCGCGCAATGCAACATATATTGCGCAAGGTGGCTGGGAGGCGATCGGTTATGCCACACCTTCCGCATACGGTGCCAACGTCGCTGCACCTGATCGGCGGGTGTTGTTATTTACAGGTGACGGCTCCTTGCAGTTGACAGCCCAAGAGATTAGCACCATGCTCTATTATGAATGCAAGCCTATTATCTTCATCTTGAACAACGATGGCTACACAATCGAGAAATATTTAAATGTCAAAACAGAGAATCAGCAATATAACAAAATTCCGCGCTGGTCATACACTAAGCTTGCCGAAGTGTTTGGAGGCGATGCGTTTGCCGTGACAGTACGAACCTATGGAGAGCTTGATCAGGCTATAATTCAAGCGGAGAGGGAATGTACAGGAAGACTCTGTATCATCGAAATGATAGCCGCTGACCCTATGGACGCACCAGAAAATATGCGCCGGATGCGCAATTATTTGGAAATGCAGGAGAAACAACGCAGCCAAAACTAGAAAAAGCAGCATCTAGTTTGCTTCTTCTTCCTTCATAAACACTGTAAATATTCTGATTATGAGGCCCGATAAACTCTAGAACCAAGCTATCGGGCTTCAACTTTATTTATGGAATGATCAGAGTTAAACAATACGCTGTTACCCATTAATTGAACGTTGTAGTTCACGAATGTCCTTCCACGAAATGAGCTTGATGTTTTCCTTTAGGAAGAGCTGCTTTATATCCAAATCACAGAGTAAGCGGAATTCAATTTCCCTTTCCATATAACAGTTTGTTAATTGCTTCAGTTCATCAGTAATGATAGACGGATGAACAGTTAACTGGGTGATACCAGACTTTAGGTTTTTGATCATGGATACAAACTGCGCCTTCACCGTCTCGTGCTCTTCATTCGTGCTAAGGCAATAGGGAAGAGAAATGATATCATCAATGAGGAAAATACCGCGCCTGTCCGCTGAAGAAATTCGTTCGGAAAACCTCTCCTTTTGCTCTTCGTTTATAAACGGCTGCATTAGAATTCTTCTAGGGAAATTAAAGGGCAGTTGATACTCTTGGCATAAATCTAATGCTATATCCAAAAAATCACGTCCTGTGTTTAGACCAAAGATACTCCCTGCATGACTGTCAAGATGAGTGGGATCAATCCCTTGAGAAATCGCATATGTAATTTGAGCTCGCATTTCAAGCCTAACCTCATCCAGATCAGCATTGGACTCTAAAAATGCGATATCTGTAAAGAATTCATTAACTGAATTAACAAGGCTGTAGAGCGGATTCTCATGATACACAGGCTTATATCCTTGATGCTCTGAACTTGATAATGTCAAATGAATTCCGGCCTGCTCGATAGTCTGAATATCACCCTTGCTTAAAGCTTCTTTGGCTGCTCGGCAGGGAATCATTATTGAAGTTGAGGTAATGGCAGCCTGTTGAAATAATGTATGAATAGCCTCATTGGTTCCCCATGTTATTCCATAATCATCCGCATTAATAATTAATAATCGATCTGATTCTTTATATCCAAATTTAGAATTCATTTACTCTCTCCCTAATACAAGTTGAAACATGAATAAGGGCGTAAGCACATTTGTGCCTACGCCCTTGCCCAAGTCATTTATTTCCGTTCAATATATACTGGTTATTCAATTCAATTTATAGTTGTCTTATTTTAAGAGCCTAAATCAGGTTGGTCCAAGAAGCTAACTGTGTTATCCGTCGTTCCATGCAATTCAAAGATAATAATCTCATTATCACCTTGCTTCAATAATGGACCTGGCACATACAATCTCTTCTGCGGTCCAATATCCCAATAACGACCCAGATTGAAACCATTGATAAACACGACCCCTTTGGTCCACCCTTCCAAACTAAGGAAAGTATCACATGGCTCATCCACAATTAACGTTCCTCGGAAGAAGCTCGGACCTGTTTGTTCCGTGATGTTCCCGAATTGCAAACCCGATAAGTCCGTTAGCGGTAACGTGTACGTCGTCCAATCCGACAAGAACTGGCGCCCAAAACGTACCCCTTCGGTAATCCCTTTCCGGTCTTTCATATAAGGTCCGTAATTAACTCGGCCTAAATTCTCAACAAGGATAGAGACCTCTACTCCTTCAGCAGGCACTTCAAATTCTATCTTCACATCGGTATGAACGCGGTCCAGAACACCAGCCGGCTGTCCGTTAATGAAAATTTGTGCGCGGTCATGCACGTCTTGCAAGAAAAACTGATCTTTAGGACGTGGTCCGCTAATAAACGTACGATAATGAATAAATCCGTAATCCTGCCCCAGTTTTTCCATTGTCTCAGGGTATGCCGTATAAATAGGTGCAGAGATGTTGTCCAAATTAGCCGCTAATGAAGCTTGCTCGGTCATTTTCACTTGTCCATACGCTTTCCTAGCGATCGGAGCTGGCAATTCACATGCAGGTACATCCACATATTTGGAGATAACATCGCGCACCGCATAATATTTAGCGGTCGGTTCACCGGATTCATTTAGCAAGGCATCATAATCATAGCTAGTCACCGTAGGTTCATAGCTATCCGCCGTATGGCCGTTCGCTCCGTTGTAGAAACCAAAGTTTGTTCCGCCATGGAACATATAGAAATTAACGGACCCGTTCAGACTAAGCATTTCATCAAGCACACTCGCGACATCCTCAGCGGGACGGGTATGATGCTCCTCCCCCCAATGATCAAACCAACCGTTCCAATATTCCATACACATAAATGGCGCATCCGGTTGATATTGTTTAAGCTTCTCGAACGCTTCTGCTGGCCGAGAACCAAAATTCACCGTTGCCAGAACACCATCGATCATACCGCCTTGCAGCATTGCATCTTCAGGTCCATCGGAGGTGAATAGCAGAACGTCTATTCCACGTGCAATCATGCTTTCTTTTTGATGAATCAAGTAGCGTTTGTCATTGCTATAGCTTCCATATTCATTCTCGACCTGCATCGCGATGATCGGCCCGCCATTGGTGCATAGAAGCGGTTTTAATTTCGGAAGCAGCACATCATAATAAGCATCTACATGATCTAGAAACGGCTTATGGTAGCAGCGCAGGCGCATATCAGGGTCCGCCAGCAGCCAAGATGGCAATCCGCCAAATTCCCATTCCGCACAAATATAAGGCGCTGGTCGAACAATAACATGCAGCCCGATTTCTCCAGCCAGCTCAATAAAACGAACGATATCCGCCATGCCTTCAAAATAAAATTGGCCTTTCTTCGGCTCGTGAAGATTCCATGGGACATACGTTTCCACGGTATTGAGCCCGCAGGCTTTTAATTTTGCAAGTCGATCTTGCCAATGCTCAGGTACAGTTCGGAAATAATGAAAAGCTCCTGAGAGAAGACGTATCGGCTGATCATTATAATAAAATGAAGATCCTGAATAATTAAATGTAGTCATTTATTTCCCGCCTTATAAAATAGTTAAATCATTAATTAAGCATAATGACTCGCTATAGCCTGATTGATTCTCTCTCTTGTCGCTAACAGCCATTCTCCACTGCCCTTTGGATAAACAGAGAACGTCAATGGTTCTTGCAAACCCTCTTCCAACAGCTTTATCGTCTGTTCTTTGCCAATCTCCTGCTCTAGCAGCTCGAGTGCGCGCAAGTCTTGCATCGCCTCATAGAGAACTTCCAAGCGAATAGACTCAATTGGACCCTCTTCGCCAGGATAAACCAAGAAGGAATCTCCCGAAGGAAACGCAAGCTTTGCATCCGTTGACCGATAGGGATCCAGCTTCTGATCGATGGAGTACTGCGAATACCAGAAATTAAAACCCCAATGCAGAAAGCCCTTCAATCCAAACTTATACAACTGAAGCCCAATAACCCGGTTTCTAGAGGAAGGCATGTTAAAAAAACGATTGGACACTTCTTGATGCTGCGCACAGCAATAATAGGTCCATAAATCCGGAACGCCATGCTCCAGAAACGGTTCGATATGATTGTTCCCCGGAATCGGTCTTTGCACTAGACCCCGCTCATACATATCCAAATCAGACAGCGCGTCCATAATAGGATAATCAGACAAATGCTTACGCACGATCTGGCTTGCAGCCTGATAGGATTCCAATTGACTGAGGTCCGGCTCATCCGAAATATGGAACCAGCTTTGCTGATCCAGTCCATTTTCTTTCAAGTAGCGATCAAGACTCGGCAGGAATTGATCCAAGAAGCTGCGATAAGCTTCAGAGGATGCATCCGTCTCCCAGCCGAATAGTTTTCTCTCTTCTCCTTGTACCGTTCCCATAATTTTCGGAGCGCATTTTGCTCCCCATTGCGTAAACAAGTGTGAAAACTCAAAGTACTTCACGTCCAGCTTCTTGCACATCGTTACCCACCGCGTAAGTTGATCAAAGCCAAATGTATAAGTATCTCCCTCCACATCAACTTTCACCAGTTGGACAGTTGGACGCTCACCTCCAACAAGGGTATCGAGCGGCGGCGTAAAGAGTGGCGTCAATACCATGTTCATGCCGTGCTTGACCATCGCGTCCACATAACGTTCCAGAAGCGTCCAATGCGCTTCACTAAAGACTTCGACACCGTACTGCGTTGCAATACAATCCACATGAAACCATTCCGTGTGAATTAACTGCTGCGCGGGCAATGCAGCAGGGATGACTGTCAATTGAAATGTATCGGATACCGCTAAGGACTCCCCTTCCTCTGATTGGAAGGAGAATTGAATGGAATGAACACCCGCAGCGACAGATTCATCAAGCTCCACGCTCACCCAAATGGAACGCCACTGCTCAGGTACCGCATTAATGGATTGTTGATTCAGCTCATATAATGGATCTGGATATAGTCCCGGTGTCGTGCGCAGGACGTTATCATCAGGATTTGTGAAACATGGCATCTCCGAAGGAGCCAGCCCAACAGACCTAATCAAAATACGGTCTGCAAGGTCGGAGTCGATGTTTACATTTATATTTTTTAAGAGAGTATCTGAGGTGTATGCGACTTGGAAGGAATAGGTTTCGCCGAAAAGCGCAGAAGCGCTTTGAAAGGTTTGTTCGGTTGGCGTCTCATCTGCGAATACTTTTGCCAACGAGCTTAGTAGTTTCGTCTCAAATTGAACTGGATTATTCATACATCTTGCACCTCTTTAAATTAGAATGCTTTCTGCAAAATCTTTGAGATTGATGCTGTTTCCATCTACTCTTGATTGCTCCGCCGCGAAGGCCATTAAATGGCTTTGAACGGATTGACTTGCCGAGGTAAGTCCCTCACTCTTGCCATCTTCTCTTACCAGCTTTAAGAAATCCTTGAGTAAACCCATATCACCGCCGCCGTGGCCAACATGACCTCCCATATCTTCAAATGAGATTCGCTCAATCTTGCCGCTGCCAAAGTGGATCACTTCAATTTCATTTTTCTCCATGGCGCCGCGGATTTCACCTTTGGTTCCCATAAGCTTGATTGTGCGGCTGACATCTCTAGTAAATGCGCTCATCGTAAATGCTGCAGTGACGGAATTCGCAAACTCCAAATTCACAACCTGGTGGTCAACAACATCGTTGTCACAATGATAGACGCATCTGCCATAAGGTCCTTCCTCAAGCGCCTTATAACGCGCACTATAGCTCAGATCATTACTAATTGCCGAAGTTGGCCAATTCGTATCCTCTGTTAAATAGTAATTAGGCGCGTAGTAGAGACATTCGTCTGCCACTGGACACCCGTCTAAGCAGCGTAACGGCGCTCCTGCCGGCGCTTGATCGGCTGTGAAATGTGAGAGTGATCCGAAGGAGGATACACGAACACATTCCGAACCAGCCAACCAGAGCAAAATGTCCAGATCATGACAGGACTTCGCTAGAATCATTGGACTAGAATCCTCTTTCCGGCTCCAATTTCCTCTTACGAAGCTATGCGCTTGATGCCAGAACCCTACATTTTCATTATGCGTGATAGACATTAATTTACCAATTGTTTCTTTTTCTAATAATTCTTTAATGGTAGAGAAGAAATTCGTATAACGAAGCACATGACAAATCGAAAACACTCGATTTAACTGAGACGCCTTTTCTCCCATAAGCAAACATTCTTTGGCATCGGGAGACATCGGCTTCTCAAGCAGCACATGATAACCTGCCTCAAGTGCTTTCATTGTCGGATCAAAATGCTGTTTATCTTGCGTGCAGATGAGTACGGCATCGGCTAGTTTTGGCATAGCGAAAAAATCATCCCAGTTCTCAAAACACATATTATCTGCAATGTTATGTCTAGCTTGGAAGCTCTCCCTGCGCTCTGCAACCGGCTCTGCAACAGCTACAACTTGCAGCTCATTAGGATGAGCAAGAGCATACTCCAAATAGTTGACACCCCGCAAGCCCGCTCCAATTATGGCAACCGTTACTTTTTTCATAATTAATCTCTCCTCGATGTTGTAAGTCTATCTATTCCTTGACGCTTCCTACGGTCATGCCTTTAACAAAATACTTTTGCAAGAACGGATATACGAGCATAATGGGCAAAGCACCCATAAAGATTTGCGCATTTCGAAGTGTCTTCTCGCTTAAGTTGTCCATCACTTTAAGCTGCTCAATAGACATGGAAGACATTTGGGCATTAATCGACATAATTAATGTAGACAGATACGTTTGCAATGGGTACTTTTCTGGTGAATTCAAGTAAAGAATGCCATCAAACCAAGAGTTCCAATGCCCAACAATCGTGAACAAGCCAATCGTTGCGATCGAAGGAAGCGATACAGGCAAATAAATTTGCCAAAGCACACGCCAGTGTCCCGCACCGTCAATTGTCGCTGCCTCATCCAGTTCTCTCGGAATGGATCTGAAGAAATTCAGCATGAGCACCATATTCCATACATTCAAAGCACCCGGCAAAACGAGCGCCCAAATCGAATCAATGATGCCTGTATCTTTGACAATGATATACGTAGGAATCAATCCGCCGCCGAAAAACATCGTTATCGCAAAGAACCATACATAAGGGGTTCTAAATTTAAACTGATGATTAGATTTCGCAAGCGGAAAAGCGGTAATAAATACAAGCAGCATATTAACAGCCGTCCCAAGCACGACCCGCTGTACGGATACCCATAATGATCGGAAGAACTCAACCTTCTCTCCCAAGTATTGATAGGCATCCAAGGAGAAGCCGACAGGCCAAAGCTTAACTTCTCCTGCCATCGCAGCCGTATTCGAGCTAAGTGAGATGGAGAGTAAATGAATAAACGGGATAATACCAAGCAGCGTGATAGCTGTTAACAACAACGTATTGAAGACGACAAAAAGCTTTCTACTGATTGATGGTTTGTGTATCACTGTATTACCTCCGTTCTAGAATATTCTGTAGTTGTTAAGTTTATAAGCCGCATAGTAGGTAATGGATACTAACCCTAATGAAATGACCGATTTAAAGAGGCCGATTGCCGCTGCCGGTCCGAATTGCTGGCTGAACATCCCTAGTCGATAAACGAATGTATCAATGATATCTGCGCCTTCATAAACGGTCGGGTTATACATAATTAGAATTTGTTCGAAGCCAGCATTTAGAATTCCGCCTAAGCTTAATACGCCAAGCAAAATGAGTATGGGGGAAATGCCTGGAAGCGTAATGTGCATCACTTGCTTCCATTTGCCTGCTCCGTCAACCTCTGCTGCTTCATAAAGCGTTGCATTGATGCCTACAATGGCAGCGAGCATAACAATCATATTGTAGCCCATGCCTTTCCACACATCTGATCCAATGACAATGCCTCTGAACCAGTCATTGTCGAGCATAAACATAATCGGCTGAAATCCCATTTCGGTTAACAAGCCATTAACAGGTCCGCTCAGCGAGAACAATTCAATGACGACTCCGCCAAGCACGGTCCATGACAGAAAGAACGGAAGGAAGATGGCAGATTGAATGAAACCTGAGAACCATTTTCTTGTTACTTCATTTAGCAATAACGCAAGAATAAGAGGAACAAGCAAAAACAGGATCATTTTGAAAATCGCAATAATGATCGTATTCCAAAGCACTTGACCAAAATCCGGCAACGCAAATACGTAACGGAAATTGTCAAAGCCTACGAATTCAGATTTAAAAAAACCGGATAATGGTTCAAATTGTTGAAAAGCCATCACAAGGCCAGCCATAGGACCGTATGCATAGATCAAAGTAGCGATAACACCGGGCAGTAACATCAAATGTAGTACATATTCTTTTTTCAGCGTTCTCATAGATGACCCTCCTAACCAGCTGCTAATTTTAAAGCGGGAGGAGTTGTCGACTCCTCGACTCGTCTCTCCCGCTTTTGATTGATTTAAGATTTAATTTTTCGCTTGCTCGCCGTACCATGCATTAACTTCTGCTGTAATATCATCGCCGCCTAGCGATTTCCAGCTTGCAACGAACTTATCAAATTCATCAATGGAAGCGCCCATAATGATCTTTGTAAAGGATTCCTGCATAAGCTTATCAAGCTGAGCACCTTTTTCTACTTGTGTTTTTGTAGGAAGGCCATAGAATTCATTGTTTACAAACGCTCCGCTTTCTTTAATTTTACGCGTCGTTCCCCAGCCGCCATCTTTTGCTGCACGGCTGTAATATTGACCCCAATTGACGCCTTTGGAAGCATCTTTTGTATTGCCTGCGAGGAAATCGGTTCCTGCTTTGAATACGTCCGCCACGTTCTTGTAGTTCTCATCATCCAGCGTAATTTCAGTTTGTTTAGCGTCGAGTGCTTTGTTTACTTCTGTATAGATGGTTTCAATTTGAGCCGGGTTGTAGATACGTGGATTAAACCAGTTGTATACATAACCATTCTCGGCTTTGTTTTTCTCTAAATATTGTTTGTTACCCATTTCGATATAGAAGTTGATCATTTTAATAGCAGCTTCTGGATTTTTCGCTTTTTTGTTTACAGCGAAAACCTTGCCAGCGCGAATTTTCGGAACGAGTGATTTTGCTGGACCGTCCAGCCCTGGAATTTGAACAGCAATCCATTCAGCCTTCGGATCTTTGTCAATATTTAAATTAAGCGGCCAGTTCGGGTACCACCATTCTCCGTAGGAAATACCTACCTTGCCCGAAGTAAGATCTTCTACTGCTTTGTTCTCATCCTTCAGCGCAAACTCCTTATTGAGAATGCCATTTTGGTACCAAGACTGCAGCTTGCTAAGTGCCGTCTTCACCTCAGGTTGAATAAGGCCCGGTATTAGTTTATCTTCACCATTTTTGATCCAAGCCGTTTGAGCATCACCAATGGATGGGTAAGCTCCGAATCCGTTAAACAATCCTCTTACATCAAAGCCCCAGAAAAACAACGTTTTCTGCAATGAAATACCATAAGTATCATTTTGCTTGTTTTGATCTGGATCGTTTTTCACAAATGCTTCTGCAACCTTCTCCAGCTCATCGATTGTCGTAGGCGCTTGCAAGTTCAAATTATCCAGCCAATCCTTCCGAATCCAAAGCAGCTGCGTGGATAGGAATGGATCTTCAAAAGCTGGAATGGCCAGCTGTTTGCCGTCTGCGTTATAAGTCTTCATTGCAAAGCCGCCATCAGACTCCATATATTTCTTAAGTGTAGGAGATGCATATTGCTCATATGCTTCTGTCAGATCAGCGAGCATATCTTGCTTTTTCAGCTTTTCGAAGTTTTTCGGGTCCAGCTCCAAAATATCAGGCAGGTCGCCCGATGCCATCGCAAGTGAGAACTTTTGTTCAAATTGGCTGGAAGGCACGGTCCATTTATATTTCACTTCGATGTTCATCATCTCTTTTAAATCTTTAAAGTAAGCATTTTGATCTGGTGTAATTCCTTTTGGCGTTCTTGAATCCTCAGGTGGATTAAATCCAAGCACTTCTGTAACCGTAACCGGTTCAGCGTATTTACCGAATGGATCTGGCGGAGTGACTTCAGTCTGGTTGTTCTCTGTTGACGGTTTAGAAGTGGATGTGTTTCCTTTGTCATTTCCTTGGCTGGAGCATGCTGTAATGGCTGAAGCAGACAGCGATAACAACAAAATCATCTTCATTGTCTTATAATTTTTCATATGGAACACTTCCCCCTTTTGATAATGTTAGTAGCCCTGATCCCTGTGTTTATTATATTTCGAGAGGGAAAGCGGTTTCAATTTCACTTTTTTTACATCGCTTTTGAATTTTTTACTTATTGCGAATTTCGATACTCTTGAGGTGATAGACCCGTCATTTTTTTGAAAAAAGTCGTAAAATACGAAGCCGAGTCAAAACCCGCCTTACTCGCAATTTCATTTAATTTCAAGGAAGTATTCATCATCAGATCGATGGCAACGGTCATTTTTGTAGATTGAATGTACTCTAATAGATTATGCCCTGTGATCTGCTTATAATAGCGAGACAAATAGGATGGATTAAAATGCACCTCGTCCGCAATAGCCGTTAGAGACACATCCTTAGAAAGATTGTTATGAACATATTGATGAATTTGTTCGATAAGCAATTGTTTAAATTCTTCTTGCTTCATCTCTCCGCTCATATCGGATTCAGAAGCATTCGATTTTTCGTAATCAACAATAACCATTTTTTGGCCAAATGCCGCTCTTTTCTGAATCATTGCACGAACAGCTTCCACTTGGAGATGGAGCGTATCCCACTTTCCTAACAAATTTCCAGAAATGCCGAATGAAACTGAAGCCGAGAGAACCTCAACGCATTCATTCTGTAC
This sequence comes from Paenibacillus sp. 01T424, assembly GCF_056398745.1. Classification (NCBI taxonomy): domain Bacteria; kingdom Bacillati; phylum Bacillota; class Bacilli; order Caryophanales; family Paenibacillaceae; genus Paenibacillus; species Paenibacillus sp. 01T424. The sequence goes on from NZ_JBFTPZ010000001.1 coordinate 194,229, forward strand.
AAGCTCAAGAATTCCTTTCATATAGGATGCGATGCCTTGCTCCTTCGTATTCTCATCTGGTTGATTCCCTCGAAAACGTCCCAATAATTCCTCATCCGCTTGAAGAATCCATAGAAGTGAGCTGCCATTGTAGATAGCTTTCTCTCTAGCTATGGAAGCCGGCAAATGATTGTCAAAAATCCGCTGCACCGATTCCAGCACCTTTAAATTTTCAACCTCAAGCCGATCCACTTGTCCTACCAGGAAGAAAGCGGGGCGCTCAGCAGCAATGCCAAATTCCACTTCTGCATAAATGGACTCAGTCAATAAAGAAGGAAGCGGCTCTCCGTCAAGCATAGCTTCCATCATTTCTTTTTTTAGATAAGGCTCGGCGATTTGAATATGTCTTTGCGCCTTCTCCTGCTGCAGCTTAACGCTTTTCTCTTCTTCCAGCTTACCTATTACCTCTTTTACCGCTTGGAAAATAGGCTCAATGCCTTCTGTTTTCAAAATATAGTTTTCTACGTTTTTCTTTAACGCTTCGTATACGTAATCAAATTCGCTATACCCTGTAAGAAAAATGACTCGGCATGCGGGCCAATAGTATACCATCTCATCCACCAATTGCAGGCCATTCTTCTGAGGCATACGAATATCGCTGATCAAAATATCCAGTTTCGTCTTTTTTGCTATTTCAAGCGCTTCACCAGAGGAATAGGCTTTGCATATATACAGCTCAAAGTCTTTGTTTCCCTGAAAAAGCTGCACTAGGCCATTCACAATGACAGGCTCGTCATCTACTATTAACAATCGGTACATTATTGTGCCCCCTTATTCTCAAGATGTATGATAAGCTCCACTTTTAATCCGCCGTATTGGCTTCGGGAGACAAATAAGCCGCTGTCCGCTCCATAAATTAATTTTAGGCGATTGCTGACGTTAATTAATCCCGTTTTCTCAATCTGCTTCGTTTTGACTGCAAGCTGCTCCTGCAACTGCTCAATTTTATCATCTGTTAATAAACTGCCGTTGTCCTCTACGGTGATGCGTACGATATCATCCTGATAGCTGGCTCCAATATAGACAACTCCGTTCATCGTACCATCTTCAAAGGCATGATCAAATACATTCTCTACGATCGGCTGAATGATAAGTCTTGGAACGTAAACGGTATGCAATTGATCTGAAATCTCCGTGTATTCATACGAAATGCGGTTGGAAAAGCGAATACATTGAATCTCACAATAATCGAGCGCATGCTGAAATTCCTTATTAAGCAGCACTTCATCAGAACCGCTTCTTGTAATGTATTGATAATAGCTTCCCAGCTTTTGGGAGAGCTCCGCCGCACTATCCGAGTCGCCTACCTTACACATCATATAAATGTTAAAAAAGCTGTTGTATAAAAAATGAGGGTTAATTTGAGATTGCAGCTGCTTTAATTCCGAGTGCTGCAGCGCTATCTTTTGTTCATAGTTTTCCTTTATGGAAACTTTCAAGCGATGTGCCATCCGATTAAAGCTTTGAAATAAATAATGAAATTCATCCTTTGTCTTGGATTCGATCACTAAGTTCAGATTATCTGTTTCTATCATACGAAACGCCTTGCCTAGATTGGACAATGGGCGATGGATCATGACGTTAACGGAGAATGAATAAAGCAAAAGAATGATAATGGTAATGCTGAACAGCAAATAATACAGCGTATAAAACTGGCTTAATGATCTAGTGATCTCGTTCTGATTCACATACATAATTAATGACAGATTTAAAGAGCTTACAAAATTATGGATAACAAAATAACGGATGCCGTTTACCTTCTCCATTTTGGACATATTGTCATCTTGCTCATTAGGTAATTTAACCAGCTGTTGCTGTACAATAATAGCTTGCGCATCTTGCGTCGTCGCAAATACACTCCCCAGACCCTCGCTCCCAAGCAAAACCTCTGACTCCTGATAGAGGGTAGTAATGGTATGCAGCTCTTCGAGCAGCTTCACTTTAGAAATTTCGATATACGACCATATGCCATCATTATTTGCCGTTTCAATAAAGAAGATCCGATCACCATCTAGGTAAAAAGAGGGCTTAATTGCAACGCCTATAAGCTTAGAAATAAGCTCGTATTCATCATTTGGCGTATTGGTAACCCCATTCGAAATCGAGATGGTTTTACCCTCTGAAGCAATATAAACGCCTGCATTAAGTACGTATTCACTCGAATTCATAAGAAAGCTCAATCGATCCTTCACTTGCTCAATGAGTCTAACCTCATCATATTTCCCAAGGCTTCCTCCCCTGAAGCTAAGCTTTTGCAAATCTTCACCGTTAATAAAGCCTAATTGCTGATTGCGAATAAAATACATTTCCTTGTCCAGCTGCTTCGCATAAAAAGAAGCTCCCGCTTCGGCGGAATCCAGCATTGTATTTTTCGAAAACGACATGCCCTTGTAATTGACCCAAATATTCATCGAAATGAGGGGAACAAGAAACACGATAAATACGATGACAATTTTCTGATAGACGAACCACTTCGCTTTGCCGGCAGCCTGCAATTTCATAGGATATCCCCTTCTTCACCATCTAGGAAAACTTCTCGATGCTAATTAATATAACCAGAATAACAAAGACTTGGTACAGATTGTTCAACTTCTTAACGGAGGGCTTTTGCCGTTAACATTCATAAAGGAATCATACCAAGATTTTATTTAGACGCAATAGATAGTTCAACCATGCCAGCCACCTTTTGAATTTAAAGCCTAGAGTTCACGCCAATTTTTGGCGTAAAACAAATAAAAACCCGACCTTTTAATGGTCGGGTTTTTCCATGGTAGAGGCGCGGGCTTCTGGTTCCTCTTATTCTAAGGTAACACTGTAATTAACAAAAAAAGGTTAGCACATCAATTGATATGCTAACCTTTCTCTATAGTGCTTCAAGAGCGCACGAACCAGTCACTTCCCACATTTTATTTCTAGTAAGCCCAATTCCCTTGACGAAAGACAGGCTCGATTGTGCCGTCAGGCAGTTCTCCATCAATAGCGAGATCGGCGCAACCAATCATGAAGTCAACATGTGTAAGACTTACGTTAGCGCCTCGCTCCAGTAGTTCCTCTTTGGAGAGCTTCGTTCCACCTTCCAGGTTGACAGGATAAGCACTTCCCAGTGCAAAATGACAGGAAGCATTCTCGTCAATGCCTGTATTATAAAATACTCTATTCAAGTTCGATATTGGGGAATCATGTGGCACTAATGCCATCTCTCCGAGATAGGATGCACCTTCATCCGTTTCGAGCAATGAAGTTAAATGTTCAAGTCCCGATTCGGCATCATAAGCAACCACTTTGCCGTCCTTAAACGTAAACGTGATTCCTTCAACTAACCTGCCGTTCAAATTGAGTGGCAATGTGCTTTTTACCGTGCCGTTCACACCGGTACGATGAGGCATGGTGTACACTTCTTCAGTTGGCATATYCGCAACAAAATAAACACCTTTCTCATTTTCCCCGCCGCCGCCACGCCAAATATGTCCTTCAGGCAGTTGTACTCGCAGATCCGTTCCCGGCGCGCGATAATGCAGACTCTTATAGCGTTTCGCATTAAGAAGATCCTGGCTTGTTTTCAAATGATTAATGTGCTCACGCCAAGCGGCAATAGGATCATCTGTATTTACTCGCACCATGTGGAAAATAGCTTCCCACATCGCATCCACGCGCTGCTCCTCCGGAAGATCGGCATACACTTTATCCGCCCATGCACGAGTTGGTGCCTTGATCAGCGACCAGCTAATTTTGCTATTCCGCGTATACTTTGAATATTCTTCTCGCGCGACAGCAGCGGACTTGACCGCAGCCGATACTTTTGCAGAATCGATGCCGCGAAACAGCTCTGGATTAGGCACTTTAATATGCAGTATAGCTCCGCCCTCTTCAGCAAAATGCACCATGCTATCGGCAAGCCACTGTGGATAATAATCGAAGGAATCATCTGATGCCTTCTCATACCGAACGCGAGTAATGGCATCGTCATCCCACTCTACAATGACATATTTGGCTCCTGCCTCATAAGCTTTTGCTACAATTAATCGCGTTAGTTCAGCCGTTTCAATCGGGGCATGTACGATAAGCACTTGCCCCACTTGAACGTTCACACCAACCTTAACGACTAATTCAGCATATTTGTTCAACATTAACTCAAACTTCTCCATTCACCAAAACCCCCTTGTTACTCGACTTCTTCTATTGCAACTTCTTTTTCCATTATAAAATCATCCATCACAAAACCATTTCCTATATCAGCCACCTGAGTACGAACTGATTTAAACCCTTTTTTCTCATACACAGCAATCGTTGTATCATTATAACGATTTACCGTGAGCCATATCATACCTAACCTTCGATCTTTGCATATCTCTTCCAAGAACGCCATAGCCTGACTTGCATAACCTTTTCCGCGATGCTCTTTGCGTATATAAAACTTGCTTAAAAACAACTTGTCTTCTTCTTGTTTTATCCCCAAGTAGCCGATATTATGGCCATGTATATTCATGAAAAAATATTCATAACCTTGATTTTCAATTTGATTCGTAATCGCATGATCCGATTGGAATTTATCCACCATATAATCAATTTGTTCTTTTGTTATAATGCTTATAAAATATTCATTCCAAATTTCCGATGCCAATTGCGCTAAAACCGAGACTTCTTCCACAGTCTCTACTTTTGGAAAAACGAGCTCCATAACGTTTACAAACCACCTTTTCAAATGCAAGTCATAATTAATAAATTATCACATTCATCTGAATTTTTCTATTAACCAAATATTTATGTTAAGACCTAAATGAATCAATGCCAATAAAACGAAGGGGTTCGATAGACTATTGAGTCTTAGATCTACTTAGCATTTTTTCTTTTTTTAATATTGTCTGTTCATATCTTGCAATTTTATCATCCATGCGTTCTAATCCTTTTTTCATCTCTTCCATTTTTTTGGCTAGCAGTTTATGCTGCTCGATTAAAAGCTCTTTCCTAGCCCCGATGGTTTCATCACCCTGTTGATACAACGCAACATATTCAATCAAAATCTCAATAGGAAGACCTACACCACGCATACATTTAATATATTCAACCCATCTGCAGTCTTCCTCCGTATAATCCCTGATTCCGCTTTTATTGCGGTTCACCCGTGGAATAAGCCCGACCCGTTCATAATAGCGGAGCGTGTCCGGTGATAAATCAAATTTCGCGCTTGCTTCAGCTATCAACATGCAGATTTCACTCCCTAATTTAAGATCAAGAACGCCCGAAAAAATCAATCGGGCGTTCTTGTTGTTCCTTATATTAAACACTCATTACATCGTAATAGGCCCAACGACTGGATGTGGAACATACGGCTCTTCCAGCGATGCAATTTCTTCTGGTGTTAGCTTAATGGAAACTGCAGCTGCTGCATCTTCGAGATGCGATATTTTTGTAGCGCCAATAATTGGTGCGGTTACTGGTTCTTTATGTAGTACCCAGGCTAACGCGATCTGAGCACGAGGAACGCCATGTCTTTCGGCAATGGCTGCAACCCGCTCTACAATTAATCGGTCAGTATTTGCAGTCGCATCGTATTTAGATTTTTGAACTTGATCGGTTTCGAAACGATGCGTTGTTTCTGACCAATCACGTGTCAATCTTCCTGATGCGAGCGGGCTATAAGGAATGACGCCAATTTTTTCTTCCTTACAAAGCGGCAGCATTTCTCTCTCTTCTTCACGGTAGATGAGGTTTAAATGATTTTGCATCGATACGAACCGAGTCCATCCATTTTTTTCAGCTACATGCAATGCCTTTAGGAACTGCCATGCGTACATGGCTGAAGCGCCAATGTATCTTGCCTTTCCAGCCTTCACAACATCATGTAATGCTTCCATCGTTTCTTCTATGGGCGTATTGTAATCCCAGCGATGAATTTGATAAAGGTCTACATAATCCGTTCCGAGTCGCTTAAGGCTCTTATCTATTTCACTCATGATTGCCTTTCGAGAAAGACCAGCACCGTTTGGGCCTTTTTGCATCCGAAAATGAACCTTTGTCGCCAGAACAATTTCATCTCGATTGGCATAATCCTTTAAAGCTTGACCCACAATTTCTTCGCTTGTTCCGTCTGAGTATACGTTCGCAGTATCAAAAAAGTTGATGCCTAAATCCAATGCTTTTTTTATGATTGGACGGCTGCTCGCTTCATCAAGTACCCAAGGATGCACCCACCGCTCCGCTACACCAAAGCTCATACAGCCAAGACATAGCCGAGATACATCCAAGCCTGTATTACCGAGTTTCACATATTCCATTTAATCGTTCCTCACTTTCAAATAGATATTGTTTCCTTCAGCTGTAGTGTACTCCTTGGAGTTAACTCCAAGTCAAGCGATTGTGCGAAAGTAGTAAGTGTTTAGAGTATTTCTTGCATCAGCTTAGACGATAATGGCTTCTTCCAATAACATAATTGCTTGATCAATATCATTCTTATTCGTATACTTTCCTAGACTAAATCTAATAGCGCCTCGGGCCGCAGTTTCATCGATCTGCATTGCTTTTAATACTGGGGAGATTGTCGTCATACCGGCATGACAGGCTGATCCAGTGGACGCTGCGATTTCGGGAATCTTGTTCAGAATTTCATTAGCATCCAAACCTATAAAGCTTATATTCAAGGTGTTAGGCAATCGGTTAGTCGGATGACCATTCAGCTTGATAAGATTACCAAATTTCGCAACCAATCGCTCTAAGAAGTACTCGCTTAATCTACTCATTTCATTGTTATCTTGCATGAGCATTGCCATTTCTGCGGCCTTTCCCAATGCAACGATGTAAGGAACATTTTCTGTTCCTGCGCGCATGCCATGTTCATGACCGGCTCCATGACTATAGGGTTCTATCTTGGATCCCCTACGCACATACAATGCCCCGATCCCTTTCGGAGCATATAGTTTATGTCCCGCTATCGTTACCAAGTCGACACCTAATTGATCAACATGTACCGGGATTTTGCCAACGGATTGAGCAGCATCCGTATGGAACAATACGCCATGTTTTTTTGCTATTTCGGCTATTTCACCGAGGGGCTGAATCGTCCCAACTTCATTATTCGCATGCATAACCGAGATTAAAATAGTACGCTTGTTAATGGCTGATTCGATAGTTTCCGGCAATATGCGGCCAGTTTCATCTACGTTTATATAGGTAACATCTGCTCCCAAGCGCTCTAGAAATGAACAAGGATTCAAAATGGCTGGATGCTCAACTGTTGTCGTAATGATATGATTACCCTTTTCTTTAAGTGCAAAAAATACGCCCTTTAAGGCATGATTATTGGATTCGCTTCCCCCGCTAGTAAAGATCACCTCGTCTGGAGAACAACGGAGTAAAGCAGCAACTTTTATGCGCGCCTCCAAAATAGCTTCCTTTGTCGAAACGGACGCCCAATGACTAGATGATGGATTGCCGTAGCTTCCTTGCAGGTATGGATACATTTCTGCAAGAACTTCTGGAGCGATTGGCGTACTTGCGTTGTAGTCCAAATAAATCTGGTTCATAGCTTTCTCCTTTGCACCCTCGCCTGCAATCATTTGCGGCAACCTTTCATTTGCTATTGCTCCATCGATTTTCGTTCCATTAACGAATTTACTATCTGTTCAATCTTGATCGTTGCCTCAGCCGTATTTGCTGCCTTCACAATAGAAGAGATTTGTTCATCATGTTCGCTCGTCGAATGCGAATACCTTGGGTCATAGTAATAAGTGAGAAGCAGCTCCACAGCAGTATTATATTTTTCACTCATCAAGCATGCTTCTATTTCCGCTGCAACAGGGGTATGAATACGGGATTTAATCTTTCGGAATGCCCCCATACACTCATCTATATTTTCCCAAGGTTTGTAGTCTTCGATGATTTGATTAACACGGGCTTCAAGTGGYATCTCCAAGCTAATGTGATGCCCTTTTGCTCTCAACTCCATCATGAGGTCCGGAACCGTAATATTGCCAATTCGGCGGCTTTCCGCTTCAAACAATACATAGGAAAATTTCTCATTTTCATGTATATTATCAAGCAGTAACGAATCAAACGTTTTTTGGTTATGCGCTTTTAAACCTATTCCACCAAAAATCGACCCTCTATGACCAGCCAGCCCTTCTAAATCCAAAACAGGATGGCCATTTTGTTTCATTTTATGCAGGATAGCGGTTTTTCCACTGCCTGTGTTTCCATGTAAGATGAATGACTGCGGATCGTAACTAATATCGTTTAATCGTTCAACAACATATTGACGATATGCGCGATATCCTCCCGTTATTCGATAGACCCTAATTCCCATAAGAGATAGTACAGTCGCCGTTGTTTTACTTCTCATACCACCGCGCCAACAAAAGACAGCCTTATTTTCGGATAGGCCAGCAAATGTTTTGATGAAGGTTGGAAGCTTCGCAGATACGATTTCCAAGCCTCTTTCTTTTGCAGCTTGCACACTTACTTGCTTGTAGAGTGTTCCTATTTCAGCCCGTTCTTGATCGTTAAATAGAGGGATATTAAGACTTCCGGGAATTGATGCTTCATTGTATTCGGACGGGGATCTTACATCAATAAGAACAAGTTCTCCCTGTTGCCGAAGCTTAGAACATTCCTCGATCGTGATGTCTTGAAACATAGTTTAATGACTCCTTAATGGTTTATCTTACAGCACAACAATTTGGCCAGCATTACTTTCTGTTGCTTCTCCAACTATACTTGCTTCCACACCTGCTTGCTTAAGCTCATTCAGCATTTGCTCAGACTGGTCTGCCGCAACCGCAATGAATAAACCGCCTGAAGTCACCGCATCACATAGAATCCATCGATCAACTTGGTCCATCGCTTGTGGGAAAATAACATCATTTTCAACATGCTTAAAATTGTTCTTCGTGCCGCCAGGAACAAATCCATTTTCTGCAAGTTCTCTGACACGAGGCAATTTGGGTACCGCTTCGTTTACAATCGTTATTCCTACTTCGCTTCCTTTAGCCATTTCCAGTGCATGTCCGATTAAGCCAAAACCCGTTACATCAGTACAAGCATGCGTTTCATATTTATTCATTATTTCTGCTGCTGTCTTATTCAATGTAGCCATGACGCGAGTAACACGCTCGATTTCTTCCACACTTAATTGTTCCTTCTTAATCGAAGTTGTCATAATGCCCACACCAATTGGCTTCGTCAAAATCAGCTTGTCTCCAGGTCTAGCACCTGCATTGGTTTTAATTTGATCGGGATGAATTAAACCGGTTACTGCTAGTCCAAACTTGGGTTCCTTATCGTCAATGGAGTGTCCGCCTACAAGGGTAGCTCCAGCCTCTTTCACCTTATCTGCTGCTCCACGTAAGATGTCTGTTAAAATGTGCTTATCTAGTGTTGCGATGGGAAAAGCAACAATGTTTAATACCGTTAATGGCTTACCGCCCATTGCATAAATATCGCTTATTGCGTTAGCCGCTGCAATCTGTCCGAAAGAATAAGGGTCATCTACGATTGGAGTAAAAAAATCCACTGTTTGAACCAATGCCAAATCGTCGCTTATTCGAAATACACCTGCATCATCGCTTGTTTCGATGCCCACAAGCAAATTAGGATTACGTTCCGCTAGCGGGAGGTTTCCTATGACTTCTTTTAAATCAGCCGGACCGATTTTGCAACCGCATCCTCCCTTGCTAGATAAAGATGTCAGCTTTATGGTTTCGTTTGAATGCATTAGATTCGTCCCTCTCTTACTCGTCATTAATAATTAATAATAAAATCGTACCTGATGTTTAGTGGGAACGCAAATTTATATTGGCATATTTAAAGCTAGTGTCAGGAATGTATTCAAAATGAATATATGGGTTTCTATCTATTTATCCTGAATATTAGGTACGACCTTACTATGCTCAATAGGTGAGGAGAGGACGATTAAAGTTGTCGAGTCTCCAAACTTTCCCATTTCATTAATCACATTTTCCATGGAATGCAATGATTCGCTAATCACCTTAACCAAAAAATTGTACTGACCACTTATACGATGCATCTCAAGTACATCAAGCGAATTTTTGCAATGATCAACAAAACTTTCGCAGCTCTTCGTATGAAATAATAAGTAGGCAACAATCGATTTGTTCAATTTTTCAAGAGAAACAACAGCACGGTAATGATCAATAATGCCTTTTTCCTCCAACCTCCGCACTCTTTCTGTTACTGCTGGCTGCGACAATGCAACGGCTTTCCCTAACTCCGTCATTGAAATTCTTGCCTGATCTTGAAGAATCATAATAATGTTTTTATCCAGTTCATCGACCAAACTAGTCACTCCTTTATTTTCAATGTCAAATAACATTAATAAAACAATTTTAAAGGAAATCATGATGCAATACCTTGAATTTATTATGTAAAATAGAACGATTCCATTATAACATTAATGCATAATCAACTGTTAAGCACTGAGGAGGCATAAAGATGGAATCTAATAAATTGCTTGAACAAGTTACGATTGAAAATTGGACGCTTCAATCACGTGTAGTCATGGCGCCTATGACTCGTTCCTTTGCCGACAATAAGTCAGGAGTGGTTGGTCCAGATGTCGTAGAATATTACCGTAAACGGGCAGCTGACGGTGTTGGTCTGATCATTACGGAGGGGATAAACCCTAGCCCAAGAGCCAAAGGAACCTATGGTATATCAGGGCTATACACCAACGAGCAGATCCAAGCATGGAAAAAGGTGACTGATGCTGTTCATTTGGAAGGTGGAACGATCGTGGCGCAGCTTTGGCATGTTGGCAGGCTGACCCATCATGAATTAACAGGAGGTTTTCCTCCTCAAGCGCCATCTAGCATTGCAGCAAATGGACTCGTACATCGGTTACGCAAACCTTATGAGATACCTGAGGCGATGTCTCAGGACGAAATTTCCGAAGTGATTGAACAGCATGCTGCTGCTGCGAGAAATGCGATAATTGCCGGTTTTGACGGGGTTGAAATCCATGCAGCCCATGGGTATTTAATCGATCAGTTTAATTCAGAGGTTACAAACACTCGGACGGACAACTATGGCGGGGACATATCACAGCGTCTAACATTCATGAAAGAGCTGCTAACTGCCGTCGTTACAGAAATAGGAGCGCCAAGGACTATCGTTCGTTTTTCAGAAATAAAAGATGATATTCCGAATTATAGTTGGGATAATCCCGAACAAACAATGGCTGCTTATATACAAATTTTCAAGGCATTAGGCCTTAAGATTCTTCACCCCTCAACCAACCAGTTTACTAAGATATTCACCAAAGGAATGACATTTCATCAAGCTGTGCGTGAACATTGGAATGGTAAAATAATCGGAGTAGGAAATTTAGATTATGAATCTGCTGCCGCTGCTATAAAAGCGGGAACCATAGACTTAGCGGCTTTCGGGCGGCCGCTCCTCGCCAATCCTGATTTTGTTCAGCGTTTGAAGGCCGGAACCAGCATAACACCGTATGATGCTGCACTTCATCTTAAACATCTTGTCTAATACGTTACTAATAAATCACTATAGATTAAAAAATGCAGACTAGAATATGCGTTTGCGATAAACAGCAATCCCCCCATCCTTAATCACCATAAAAAAACAGAAGCCGCCAGCTCATGTCTGACGGCTTTCTTCTCTGAAGCAAGTAACAACTTAAACTCGCATAAATCATTCAGCTGATTAAATTCATAATAAACACCTAATGCCTCTTTGAAGGGAATCCGTATTCTTTAGCACGCCACGCGACTAGTAGTGCAAGAACGATAAGAATAAGCAATGACAGCGGGAAAGAACCGACACCTACAGTTTCTATAAGAATAGCGCCCAACACGCCACCAACGCCGATGGCTAGGTTCCATGCCGTCACCAGCATAGACTGGGCCACATCTGCGCTTTCGCCAGCAGCTTCAGCCATGGTTGTCTGCAGCAATGTCGCCGCGCCTCCGAACGTCAGCCCCCATACAGCAACCACTAGGTAGATCACGATCGGTTGGTTATTACTAAAGGTTAATACGATGGATGCGATGGCGAAAGCAAGCAGGCTAATCAAAACGAGTGGCCGCAGTTTCCGGTCGATCAAAACACCGATGATCCAAATTCCAACAAGCGCTGTTATGCCGAAAATAAGCAGTACCAAGTCTACACGATGAGAGAGTCGAGCATGAGCAAGATACGGTGCAATATAGGTATACAAGATGTTATGTGCAAGCACCCAAGCAAGAACAACAAACAGTACCGGACGTACTCCTGACATACCAAATACCTTATATAACGAGAGTCTTTTACCTGGCGATTCTCCTGGATAGTCCGGTAATTTCCAAACCACCCAGACGACTAATATCAGAGCCATAAGTGACATAATCCCAAAGACAAAGCGCCAGCCTACGAGCGAACCAAGCCAAGTTCCTGCGGGGACACCAAGCGCCAGCGCTAGAGGTGTACCCACCATGGCCACTGCCATAGCTCTTCCCTTGAGTGATTCCGGCACCATACGGCGGGCATAACCTGCTATCATGCCCCATAAGACACCCGCAGAAACGCCCGCGAAAAACCGAGCGATCAGCGTCAGTGTATAGTTGGAAGAAAAAGTGGTAACTGTGTTAAAGACGAGAAAACCAAGAATGCACATAAGCAGCAACGGCCTTCTCCGCCAGCCGCGCGTCATGGTCGTTAGGGGAATCGCAGCCAGCAGTGAACCAAGGGCGTACAAGGTGACAAGCTGACCAGCAAAGGCTTCCGATACTCCAAGTCCATGACCTATTTGCAGCAGCAAGCCTGCTGGAATCGTTTCAGTTAGGATACAAATAAACCCCGTCATCGCAAGGGCGAGTAATCCAGCCCACGGGAGACGTTCTGAAGGAACTGCGCTGGAAGCACTCTGTGTAACAGAAGCTGGGTTTGAATTCATTATAAAAGTACCTCTCTTTTATTTATGTTCGATCTCTATTTATTAAGCCCGTCATAAACAGCATCGCAAAGGTCAACGGTAAACTGACCTGACATGCCTTCGAGTGCAGTATTGGTGAACGCCACCACACTTAGACGCTGATCAGGATCAACGAACCACGAATGACCATAGGTGCCACCCATGCGCCATGTACCAGTTGATTCAGAAGTGTTTGCTAACACTGGATCCTTAAGCACCGTAATGCCTAGGCCAAAGCCTCTCCCCGGCCAGAAATCCATTGGCAGATCACCAATCTGGTTTGTGGACATCTCCTGAACAAGAGACTGTGGCAGCAGAGGAGCTCCGCCATTCCGTAATGTTTCCAGCAGCACCAAAAAATCGTCTGCACTTCCAATCATGCCAGCACCCCCAGAAGGATAAGCCGTATCATCAAGTGCCCGGCGCGGGGAAAGACGGAAGCCCGCTGTTCCTTCTAAGAAGGGAATGCTATCGTGCTCAAGCAAAGGCCGTGGTTCTGGAACTTCATTAGTATAAGCAGTAGTAAGACGTTCTGGGGCGATTGCAATAAAGCTAGTATCGCTCATACCAATTGGCTTTGTCACAAGTGAATGCACTGCTTCGCTTAACGGTGTTCCTGTAACCTTCTCAATTACTGCGCCCAGCACATCTGTCGCGATCGAATATTTCCACTTGGTGCCTGGCGTATAAAGGAGCGGTACAGAAGCTAAACGAATCAGGTTCTCTTCCAAACTGATGCCAGGTTGATCCATACCATCCGATACGCCAGCTTGATGATAAGAACCATTTTCTTCTTGAAAGAACCGATAGGTCAGCCCAGCAGTGTGCGTCATCAAATGACGAACCGTTAATAGGGCAAGCTCACCATTTTGGAGACGTGGCTGAAAGTTTGGCAGCCAGTGATCAACACGGTCATTCAGCTTGAGTAGGCCTTGCCCAACTAATGCTAAGGCAGCTGTTGTAACGATAGGTTTGGTAACAGAAGCTAGCCGGAATAATGCATCTTCACGCATGAGCCGATTCATTTCACGATCGGCATAACCCGCAGCGCGGCTATAAACCACATCCCCGTCTATCGCCACTTTAATGACAGCACCGACCAACCGCTTATCAGCAAGCGTTCGATCGATGACCTCATCGATCCTACCTGCTAATCGTTCTGTACTAAACTTGTTTGTATGCAACATACTTAGATGTTCATCCTTTCGAAATAGTTAAAGCCTTATACACTTTACTATTGTAAGTATATTATATAAAATAAGTTATCGAGCTTACATAAGGGAACGAAGTTAGATTCGCCTTTTTACGGTTAAAGCCAAGCTAGTTTATAACGGATACCTTAAATTTAAAGGAGTAGATTTGTATGGACCATGTAGATAAGCAAATACTTTATCATCTCCAAAGCCAAGCGAGAATTTCTATGACTGAACTTGGAAAAAGCGTCGGTTTATCGCAGCCCGCAGTAACAGAAAGAGTTAAGCGCATGGAGGAAAAAGGAATTATTAGTGAGTATCGCACCGTTATTTCTCCTGATAAAATTGGTAAACATGCATCAGCCTACATGTTGTTTCATTCAAGAGATTGTCATGCATTCCTTGCGTTCTGCCGCTCTGCTCCTGAAGTCGTAGAATGTTACCGCATCAGCGGAGAACACAATTACTTATTGAAAGTAATAACCGACTCCACACAAGCTCTTGAAGAGTTCGGAAATCAATGTGACAAATACGGAACCTATACAATTCTAATTGTCATGTCATCGCCTATCGATCATAAATTTCTTATCCCCGCGCTTATAGATGCCAACTCCAATATGCTGAGTTAATCCGTCCCTTTCGAAATAGAAGATATGTCCTTAGCTTTTGCCCCTTTGATAGCAGCACAAAAAAATGCGTCCCTAAAATTCCATCGAATAAACCTGAGGTTTGTTTCAATGTCCATTTTTAGGGATGCACTTTAAATTAGTTCCAATATCCTCTCTTTTTTATAATCGAGTTGAGAGGCTCTCCTCCTAGAGAATAGCTTTCTAGCTGTAGTCATTTACAAAGTATTTCCGTATAAAATAAGTCGGAGTACAGCTCCATGCATGACAGTAGCTGTTGATTAAATTGCTGCCGTACGGCGACAGCTTCTTATCGCTAGGATTATACAGCTCCCAGAAGGTATCCGCTCCATCCTTGATCATCTCGCCCCAATAGGCGCGCATTTCGGACATTGCCTTCTCTTTTCTTCCACTCAACAGCAGTGCCTCAATCAGATGATGATAAAGGTATGGCGTCGACATCGCAATTGCCGGAGGCCGATCGAATAAACGATCAAGCAGCATGCCATTTTGTTCCGCATCCATCACCTCTGCCAGCACCATCCAAATTTGTGAGGCCCAAGATATCTGACTACCAGGCCCGCTTGTGAAATACCCTTGATCTTGATCCCAAAGAAACGTCATAGCCGCGTCCGTCGCTTGCTGGATTGCCGACGAAATAAAAGCATGCGCTTCACCTTCACCCAGCTTCTCAGCTAGTGCAAGTCCTCTTTTAAGACAATAAATTAGAACGGCCTGCGCGCCTGCCTGCTTGTTCAGCTCATCATGCCAATCAAGAAAGCAGTACCATGTATCATCATCCGTTACGATTCCCCGTTCATCCAGTCGCTTCAACCCAATTCGAAGCTGCTCCACTGCAATCGGCCACAGCTCATTTAGCGTAATACGATCCTTGGTTGCTTCATAATAATCATATAAAGTGGCAACGAAAAAGAGCGAGTAATCATATAAATAGATGTCATCTACAAAAGGTGCAGGCTTCTCATATAAACAAGCACCTACCTGTCCGTCCTCAAGCAGCATTCCGCCAAAGAGATACAAACATCTTTTGACAAGGTCATTGCTGTTAAACGTTTCATAGTTTACTAGCGCTTGAAGTCGCAGATCGCCGATCCAAAGCCTTCGATCCCGCTTCGGACCGTCCTCAAAGACAGTATGCATACAGTCCTGAAGTGTCTTAATACCGATGCGATCCATCACCTTTAGCTCATTGGATATACCGTCCGGAAGCGGCTTGACCTGCGAGACATCACCTGAGGTTACGGTCTTGCAATAAATCTCAGAAAATGAAACGCTGTACCGCTGTGATGTGGCCAGTACGATTATTTTCAAATACCGGAAAGTATAGCGCCTTGGCAGCGTTACCATCCCTGGCAGCACGTCGATATTGATCGTCTCATCCTGCAGCCAAGACCGGCTGAGCCAGCCTTCATAATTGTCGAAGTCCTCTCCGATCTCACAAGGCATCTCACCGAATATGAGCTTTAACCGAAGCGGCGCATCCGCATTACTGTGTACATTGTTAATTGAGAGCGTAAGGTACCCAACCTGATGAACCCCAAAATCGAGCGTTACGCTGTCTCCTTTGGATAATACTCGATTGGCTAGCTCATCAATCGAATCGATACGCACTGTCCGCCAGCCCTGAAAGGCGTCTGTGTCTTTCACAATGTCAATCAGGCTTGTAGGAAAAACCTTTTCTTCATATAAATGTGGAATCAGCGTCTCCGCCAAGTCCACGAATGGTTGGTTCGTTTGTTTCGTTTTCATTGCCTTATCTCCACTTCTGCCTGAAGGCTAATAATCGTAAGGCCTGCGGTCAAAATAGATCGGGGGGAGTTTTTCTCTCCACTTGGTTTGCTACTCAGCCTTTGACTGCTCCAACCGTCATCCCGCCCACAAAGTATTTTTGCAAAAACAGAAAAGCAACTAGGAGCGGCAGCGCGCACAGGAAACAGGCAGCAAACAGCACATTCCACTGCGTAGGGTTTTGCTGATCACCGAGAAAGCCCAGCATAGCTAGGGGCAATGGGGATTCAGCCGCTCGGGAGATGAAGATCATATTAAAGAAGTAGTCATTCCATATCCATACACCCTGTGTAATAATGACCGACACCGTAACCGGGATAAGCAGAGGGAATACCACCAGCCAAAACCTGCGGAACAACCCCGCTCCATCAATATGAGCCGCTTCCTCCACCTCTTCCGGTACGCCGCTTCTAATGAAGCCTGTATACAAAAATGTGGAAAAAGGAAGACTGCATGTAATAAACATCAGTATCGGTGTATACTGTGAAGTCGGTATATGAAGCGAATTGATCATCTGCACGATCGGGATGAGCACCATCTGTGAGGGCACAACCAGTCCCGAGAGAAAAAACAAATATAAAAATTTGCTCCATTTGGTTTTAAGCCTCGCCATTGGGTAAGCCGCCATCGCTGCCAGCAGTACGACGAAGATAACAGAAAGTCCTGTAAGTATAATGCTGTTCATAAGTGCTTGCGGAAAATGCATCCGTTCAAAGGCAGTACGATAGCTTGCAAAAGAAATTTCACTAAACAAGTTTAGCGGATTGGCATTATTTTTTGGATCACGAAGCGAAGTCGACAATGCAATAATGAGCGGGATCAAATTAACAGCCATCACAACGATGACGCCCAGTTGAACCAGTGTCTTTTTCGTCAAAGAACCGATAGTCATGCCGACACCTCCCGTTTGTTCATGCGGATAACAAATGCTGCAGTAAGCACAATAATCAGGGCAAAGGAAATAACGCCAAGCGCTGATGCCTTACCGAACAGCTGCTCCGTAAAAGCCATCTTGTAGATGGAATAAATCAACGTATTGGTAGAAGTGCCCGGACCACCGTTTGTCATAATAAACGGGAAGTCGAAGGCCTTCAATCCATTGATTAGACTAAGCGTTACATTAATCGTTATCGCAGTCGCAAGCAGCGGCAGCTTCACATGCTGCAACAGCCGCCAAGGGCCACAACCGTCCATTTTCCCTGCTTCGAGCAAATCATTAGGGACGGTTTGCAAGCCAGCAAGGAAAATAATCATTGTTGTTCCAATATTTTTCCATATCTCAACAAAAATGATGGCATATAGTGCTGAGGAGTAGCTGCCTAGGAAATTTAGATTGTCGTCATTTATGCCGAATTTATCCAGGAAGGTTGAGATCATACCGTAATCCGGCATGTATACGTAGCTCCAAATGAATCCGACAACGATTGCGCTGAATAACGTCGGAATGTAAGACAAGGAGCGATAAATCCCTTTCCCTCTAATTTTCATGTTTAAGAGAAGTGCAAGTGCAAGACCAATGATATTGCCGAGCACCACTGTAACTAGCGTATAAATCAACGTATTCTTGACGGAAATACCTAGTGTATCTCCTTTAAATAGTGCTTTGTAGTTATCTAGTCCGATGTAATTGTACGCTTGAGCGAAACCGTTGTAATCAGTGATACTATATTGAAACAATCTCAATATCGGAAATATCCAAAAAATTAAATAAAAAATGAGGGCCGGTATTGCAAAAAAGTACATTGTTTTTTTCATTACGGTCGAATTCATGTTGCTCCATCCTCTCCAGCTAACCTCATAACGGCAGGGAAGACAGTCGTCTTCCCTCCGCTACTACTTACCCATTCACTCTAAAGATTATTTATTTTTCCATAGCTCCTGGAACTTCTCATCCATCGCCTTCGCAACATCCTCCGGCGTCGTTTTTTGTCCGCCAATGATTTCTGCGAATTTGGCTTGCATCACATCAGAAACACCTGCAGGCCACATTTGGTTGCTAAAGTATACCGAATTGCCGTTTGTTTGATAGTTATCGTTGACGTCCTTGAACAACTCGTTTGTCAAAGGAACATCCTTGTATACACTGATGGAGCTGTTGGAAGCAACATAAGCTTTAAACAATTCCGATTCACCGTCGAACAGATAATTAAGAATTTCTTTAGCTGCATCAAGATTTTTGGACTTTGCATTTAACCCATAGCCAGCAGCGGTTGCCGCTGATACAAACGTTGGTTTGCCAGCGTCATTGCCTGGAAGAGAAGCAAATCCGCGATTAAACTCCGCCGCGCCCTTCGACGTCATAGAAGCGTAGTCCCATGTGCCTGTAAACGTCATAGCCGCTTTGCCATCGATGAACAACTGGGAAGCCTGCGCGCTGCCTACTCCAAGTGAATTTTTCACGACATAACCTTTGTCATACAGCTCTTTGTACATCGAAATAGTTTTCACCCATTTAGGGTCGTTCAGCGATTTTTCACCATTTTGCACTTTTACATCAAAATCCATTTCATCCGGRTAAACCACGTTTGCTGCAATCGGGTACATACCGAATTGAATGACCCAAGGGTCTTTATCGCCAAGCACGATCGGCGTAATGCCTGCATCCTTCAGCTTTTGGCAAGCTTCAAGGAAGGATGTCCAGTCTTTCGGGAATTCGGTCACACCCACTTGCTCCAGCATTTCCTTGTTGTAGTAAACGCCTAGGTAATCAAGACCTTCAGCGACGCCGTAAGGCTTGCCGTCATAGGACATATCCTCCTTAGCGCCAGCACCGATATTGTCCCAGAATTTTAAATCGGACAGATCAGCAGCAAAACCCGCTTTAGCGAAATCGATGACTCCGCCTGCTGCATTTTTAGGGAAGATCCAGAAAATATCCGGCCCTTGTCCCGCTGCAAGCTTTGTACGCACCGAAGTATTGTATTGATCATCGGGAAGCTTCTGTACTTCAAGCGTGATGTTCGGGAATTTCTCCTTCACGAGACGCGGCAACGTCTCGAGCTCGAAATCTTCCCCTTCCGACGCTTTGTTGCCAGACATCATCATCGTTAACGTAATCGGCTCTGAAGAATCAGTTCCTGCATTTTTACCACCTGCGTCGTTGGTGCCTGCATTAGTTGCCGGCGTATTCGTCGCGTTCAAAGTACCATTGTTGGAGCTGCAAGCACTGAGCAGAACGAAGCAAAATACTAAAATAGCGAGCCCCATTGTTTTTACTGATTTCATTTTGCATTTCCCCCTGTTTTTATTGTTTGTGGTAATGACTTACTCTCTCCTGCCATTTCATGAGACGCTATTGCCTTAAGCACACTTTTATAATAATGTGAGAAACAGTATAAATGCTTTAGCTCATTTGGTGCACTATTTTTAGATTAGACAAACAAGGAGGATACGTGTATGCTCTTTTTTAATATTAAAACTAAGCTGTTTCTTGTTCTTGTTCTCGTATCCATCGTGCCTATTATTGTCGTTACTGTCAGTTCTTATCGCAGCTATACCCGGCTTGTCAATGAACAGACCTCCCTTGTTGCATCCACAACGATCAACAACTCGGTAAAAAGCATTGAGGAAATCTTGAAAAATATTGACCGGATCTCAATTACTGTGCAGCAGCAGTCATCCACTGCAACCGCTTACAGTACAGTCAGCGATGAGCTGAGGAAGCTGCAAAATACGAACAACCAATACGAGATTTTCATTACGAGAGCCAAGCTGAAGCTGATTTTCGAAAATATTTTACTGGGTTATAATTACATTAATGGAATTTACCTATTCACGCCCGACGGAAAATTCATTAGCTACGGAAATGGAACAGACTTAATGGTTGATTACATTCCCTTCAACGACGAATGGTACAAGCAGACCGTTGCAAGCAAAGGAGAGCTTTACATCGGCGATGTTGGTGTAAAGCCCTATATCATTAATGCCAAATCTTCAATCGGTTTTTCAAGGTCGCTTTTTGATCCCAATTCCAATGAATTTTTAGGCGTTTTTATGCTGGATTGCAGCATGGACATTTTTGCAGGCTTAAACAGGAATCCAGCCCCAAGCATATCAAATATTTATTTAGCAAATGAGCAGGGGAAAATATTATATGACGGCACTAATCGTGACATTGGTCAATATTTGCCGGATGGACTGCTCCGCAAGTCTATGGCGATGACGGGCTCTAAGCAGCAATTCACAGATTCCAAAAGCTTAACAGTCATTCAAGCTGTACCAAGCAATAATTGGAAGGTCATTGCCAATATTTCGGTCGCCAAAGTGTATGAACAATACGGCATATCGCAAAAGCTGATCATTTATGTATCGGCCTCCTGCGCCATTATCTTTCTACTTCTTTCCTTCTTCCTCTCTAATTTAATTACAAAGCCGATCATTCAATTAACAAAGCTGATGCGCAAAAACAAATCGCAGCGCTTCGTCATGATTGAAGCCGACAAAAAAAGAGTCGATGAAATTGGGATTCTGTATTATGAGTACGGCAAGATGATGAAGGATATTGATACCCATATTCGCGAGAGCTACCAAAATCGCATTTTGACCATGGATTCGCAAATGAAGGCGCTGGAAGCTCAAATCAACTCACATTTCTTGTACAACACGCTTGAATCAATCAATAGCATTGCAGAAATCGAAGAAGTCGAAAGCATCGTTGTTATGACCAAAGCTTTAGGTGATATGTTTAGGTACAGTATTAAAACCGATAGCGAGCTGGTTGCCGCTGCCGAGGAAATCCAGCACGTGGACAATTATATGGCAATTCAGCAAATCCGTTATAGCGAAAAAATTGCATTTACAAAAGAAATTGAAGAACAAGTACTGCAAACCAAAATGTTGAAGCTGATTCTGCAGCCACTCGTGGAAAACGCGATTTATCACGGCCTTGAGAACAAGCGTGGCAAAGGTCGAATCACGATCAAGGGTTATCAGCACAATGAACTCATAATCTTCGAAATTTGCGATGACGGTGCAGGCATGTCGCAAGAGCAGGTCACGGAGCTACGGAATCTGCTCGCCCAGCCGCCTGAGTTTTCGTCTATTGGGCAGCGTACCAAGCAAAGTATTGGTATAAAGAACGTCCATTCTCGGCTCACTCTTTATTACGGAATCGAAGATGGCGTTACCATTGAAAGCGAAAAAAACATAGGCACAACCATTCAAATCAAAATTCCTTCGAATTGGGAGAAGAGGTGAACGCCAGATGTATTCATTCATTATCGTAGATGATGAGCCCTTAATACGAAAGGGACTACTCAAAAAAATTCAATCCTTCGAGCATAAGCTCACATTCGCCGGAGAGGCCGACAATGGTGCCGATGGGCTGGAATTAATTCAGCACCTAGACCCGGATATTATCTTTACGGATATGCGCATGCCTGAAATGGATGGAAAATCATTAATGAAAATCGTGCATCAGCAATATCCCGACAAAAAAATGATCGTTATTAGCGGACATTCGGACTTTGAATATATGAAAGAAGCGATATCCGCTAAAGTTGTTAGTTATTTGCTGAAACCATTTAGCAGGGAAGAGATTCATCGCACGCTGGAGCAAGCGATCGATGCTATTGAGAAGGAGCGGAACGTCAAGCAGGAGGTAGTACTAAAAGCAGCTGAAAAGGAGCACATCAGTTATCATTCCGATATCCAATCGCTGCTGCATCTCCTAATTGGGATTCAGCAGAAAGATAAGCTGCCCATCTTCCAATCGGCGCGGCTAAAGGAAGTGTCTGCTGCTTCGGCACATATTTTACTGACGCTCTATGCGCCAGCTTCGATTCAACAGCCTATGATCGGGCTTCAGCAGGATTATATTTATATCCCGCATTCCCAAAGCGATAAGCTCGCATTCATCCTTCTATCGTTTACGGAGGAGCGATCAGTCACGACGATGCTTAAGCATGCCGAAAGAACGGCAGCGGAGCTTATCCACACCGTTAGTGTAAGGAAGGGCAGCGAAGGCTGCGTAGGCATAAGTACTGTTGTCCACCATTTAAGTATGCTGCGCCAAGCACACCATGAAACGATTGCCGCATTGGATCAGCGGTCGATTACCGATTTTGGGCGCTGCTATCTTTACAACAAACAAAGACTTTTACCGGATGTTATGCTGTGGGAACGGACTCATGAGCTGCTGTTCCTGATTGAATCAGGTCAAACCGCGAAGGTGAAAGAGCTGGTACTTGATTTTTTCGCCTTTTATATACGACAGCCTGCCGTCTCCCTTGCTCAGCTAAAGGAGCAAAGCAGAGATATGATTCAAGAGGTCAAAAAAATACTTTCGGCCTACCTCCAAACGCATGAAGACGGCTCGCCGTCCTCAAGCCTGGAGTCCGTGCTTAATATTTCTTTTGATCTGATTTCCATTCAGGAGTACCTGCTCACTGTCTTAATGAGTACCGCCGATTTATTGAAGGAAAACTCAGCTTACTCCTCCGAAAACATGATCGATAATATTAAAACGTATATACACAAAAATTACACCAAGGATTTAACACTGGAAAAAATATCATCTCTTTTTTATCTTAATCCAAGCTATTTAAGTTTCCTGTTCAAAGAAAAAACTGCGCAAAATTTTACCGACTATATTAACCAACTGCGCATTGAGCAAGCCAAAACACTATTAAAAAGCACCGATGACAAAATATACAAGGTTGCGAAGCAGCTAGGTTATGATAATCCCAAATACTTTTTTCGGGTATTTAAAAAAATGACAGGCCAGACGCCAGAAGAATTTCGCAAAAGCTAAAGCTAAGTAAGAATAGCCTGCCCTCTCACGAGGTGCAGGCTATTCTCCTATCTCTTAATATTAGGAAATGAGATCGATAATTACGCTGTAGGTACGGATCGCGACAGCAGCCAACTCAGCACGCGTAATCGTGCTTGAAGGCAGCAGTTGCTGCGCCGAATTCCCTTTGAAAATACCGTATTTAACAGCGACCGCCATTGCTGTTCGGTTTTCCTTGGATATGCTCGCAGTATCCGAGAAGCCTTGCAGCAGCTTGCTCACTTCCCCTTCGCTCAGCGTGATGTCGAGACCAGCATACCGAAGGGCATTGACGAGTACGTCAGCCATGCCTTCACGAGACATTGGCGTATCTATCGCTAGTGTTGTGTAGCTAACTAATCTATGCTGACTTGCAGTTCTGACCACTTCATCATACCATTTCACATCCGCTGCGTTTTTTACCGGCGTTATGCCAAGCACGTTAAGTGCTGCCATCAGCGTCTGTGCCTTGGTTGTTGAAGCTCCCGGTTGCATCGTAGATGATGTCACACCATTGATTAAAAGCTGACTGCTTGCTTTGGCAATCTCTGCTGCGTACCACGCTTTAACTGGAACGTCAGTAAACACACGCTCCGATGATACAGTCACATAAGTGCCGCTTAAGGATACAAGCGCTTTGATGATCGACTTACCGCTCGTATCTGTTGTAATTCGGCTCGGCACCGGTGTTAACGTGCCGTCATCGGCAACCATCGCCAGTGCGGTCACCTTTTTGCCTGCTTCAGACTGAATCGAAATCGTTGCTGTTACATAAGAGCCTTTCAAATCCTTTACTTTAATGCCTACTGGCGCCCCAACTACAGTAACGCCCTCAGCCTTGATATTCTTCACCTTAGCAGTATCGGACGCGGTTGCTGCTGTAATCGTAACCGTCTGCTCTATGCTAGGCGTACCAGTGCCAGATGTGTTACCGCCTCCTGATGAAGAATTTGCAATCGTTAGTGTCAACGTATTGCTGTTTGTCAAATTGCCGTCGAAGGAAGCTGCCTTCGATTGGATGGCGATTGTTGCAGCTTTCGCAGTTCCGCTGAACTGCAGCGTGGCTTCTAAGCCAGATGCCGCTGGAGTGACCGAAGCTAACGTTAAGCCGCTGGCAGCAGAAACAATATTCCAATTGTCCAAATTGGAGGCATCTGCACCAAAAGGAGCACCGTCGCTCTTCACAACAACGGCAGGGTTTATTTGGGCAGCAGTAAGCTGACTAGAGCTGCTGATTACGGGTTCACTCTCAAACGCCAAGCTGTCAATACGAAGATCGGCGGCTTTGAACACAACGTAGAGATTGTGCTTGCCCTTCAAGCTCGTGTTGCTCAATTCTGCTTTTACGTCGACATAAGCCAGCTCCGTTACCGGAACAGATGCATTCGCAATCGTATAGGATCTAGGCTTTGTTGCCGGAACCTCAATCATCGCGAGCGGGGCGCTGCTTGGGGAATCCGCGTGTAATGTAATTATTCCTCCCGCTGCGTCAGAAGCTACCGAGGCTTTAACGCTTTTTGCATTTGTCAGATCCACATTCGGCAGCGCTACGTAGGAACCGTTTTGTTTTGAGCGGACGGCATAATAACCTCCGACTACCTTTTTCGCTTTCAGATTTTGCGCAGTGCGTTCTTTAGAAACYTCATGATAGATGACTTCATGGGAGGCATAAGCATGGTCGAACACATTAAACGGTTTATAGACCTGCAGCGGTGCAATCGCATCTCCATTAATTGCAAGGACCTTCTCACCGCGAATGTCCTTGGAGGATGCGCCAACCATTAACGTGTATGCACCATTTTCTACAATGAAGCTATTTTTATTCACGTCCCAGATGCCGAAGTCACCAGGGTCAACAGACAGAGTAACCACTTTACTCTCGCCTGCTGCCAAAGCGATTTTCTCAAACGCGACGAGCTGCTTCTTCGGAGCAGAGCCGCCATAGCCTGATTGATTGTTTTTAATATAAAGCTGAACGACTTCTGAAGTATCGACAACGCCAGCATTTTTCACTTTTACAGAAACGGTAAACGGCTCATTCCCGCTAGCACTCATTGGCACTGCCAAATCGCTGTATATAAAGCTGCTGTAAGAGAGGCCGTATCCGAACGGATACGTAATTGGTGCATCCGTGTACATATAAGTAAGCTTTGACTCCATAGGATCGGCATTCGTCATGTCCAATGTAAAACGCGGATCAATGGTAGCCATTGATGCAGTCTTGTTACCCTCTGGAATAACATATTTATTTATTGCCGGGAAAGCGGACATATCTGAATACCAAGTGGACGTCAGGCGGCCCGTTGGCGCATAATCGCCATAAAGCACCTGAGCCAGTGCCCGTGAATCGTATTGCCCCCCATATGGCTGATACACGATAGCAGAGACATTCGGATTGTTCTGAATTTCCTCAAGCCCAACTGGAAAGCTACTTTTGACAACAACGATCGTCTTCTTGCCTTTCGCCGCGAAAGCAGCAGACACCTTGTCTACAAGCTCGTAATCGGCATCGCCCATGTACAGGCTGGAGCGGTCATTGCCTTCCCCTGCGCTATGGCGCGGGACTGCTCCCACGAATACTACGGCATAATCAGCAGTCGCCGCCCTAGCAACAGCATCCTGTCCGACTTCCTTCACAACCGTTTCTTTAAATTTCACATCTGCACTGCGAATAGCTGCATTCGATTCATTTCCGAGTACCGCAGCTGCTGTTTTCAGCTTGGCATCTGCACCTGCTGTAATAAAACGTCCATTTGAATAATACCAATTTGTAAAATCACCGGAGAAGCCGCTTCTATAGCCATTCGCTACAAGCGATATGGTTTGGTCAGCGTTTTGCTCGATGCGAATTCTTGGCGGGATCGCACTCGTATTCCCAAGCATCGCTGCAAGATCCCAATCATTGTTGGTTAAATTGAGCGTTGTTCCATCCGTATTGCCTACCGCTGCATTATTACTGGCCGGAGATGTCACCCAGCGGTTGTTTTTGAGCGATAGCAAGCTGTACCCTTCTTGTCCCCAATCGAAGACCCGGAATAGCTGGGCAGGATCGGAAACATTAAGCTGGTCCGCTGTCGTTACTAGCTGAGCTCCTCCCGTATTAGCTGCAGGATCATACACATTAGCGGTAACGGTCTGATTATTATTCATTGCAGTAAGTGCGATAACCTTGCTCGCTGAATCGTAAGTAACATGGTTAGATCCATTCGCATTAATAATCGCGAGCAGCGGAGATACGCCCGATTCAGGAAGCGCAGGAGTTGTTCCTACTGAATAAGTCGTTTTAAATCTCGCATCTGCGTAGATACCGGATACCGCTGCATTTTTATTTTTGGCCAGCGGCAGAATACCGTCATTTTTCAATAAAACAATGCTCTCTTGCGCTGCTTGAAGTGCAATTAGCTGATGCTCCGGCAAGCTGTAAGTTGCTGCCGCTGTCGTACGCACATCCTTAGCATCCTGTGCAAACGGATAAAATTTCGGTATTCCGTTTTCATTGACTTCATTAAAAATGCCAACGCGTACCATTTGATTCACATGAGGCCTTGCTGCCTTAATTAAATCCTCTGCGGTAATGCCATACTCCCCTTTATTTACCAGTGCAACCAAATCCGGCACATCGGCAGGCGTCGTACCTGACGGCCTTCCGGCATTCGCTTCAGCCAGCGCCATCAGTACCGTTGCATGCGTACGGTCGACAGCATAATTAGTATCATAGCCGTTGCTTAAATTGCCTGAACTCGATACATGGGCATCCGCGTTAAAGTCTGGCGAGCTGTAAACGCCGTACTTCGAGAAATCATTCGCATGCAGCTGCAGGGGAGATAAAATATTCGGTATCCCATTCGTACGGCCATATGAAGTCATAACACCTGCAATTGAGCCCGATTCCAGACCCTTAAGTGGGCTGCGTGTCTGGTACTCGAACATCGCTCTTGCCCCGGCGCTATTGTTTGAAGTCTCACGGAACCATTGCGCGTTATAAACAGAATAATGCTTGGTACCGACAGCTGCACGCATCCAGAATCCGTCATCGCTTGCCGCTTGGTCTATGCCGCTAAGTCCCGAAGCCATCTTATCTATTAATGTCCCTGCCATGTAAGGATCTTCAGAATAGCCCTCGTCGAATCTTCCGCTTAAAGGGTTGATACGCATGTCGCTGACCACTGTAAAAGCAACAGTAGCCGATGCATTCGTACCGCCATGAATATTGGACTCTCCTTGTTTTACTTTAAGTAAACTGATTTTTTCACTGCCCACTACCTTCCCTATATTGGAGAGCAGCTCCTTGTTCCAGGATTGTCCCATGCCTACCAGCGCTGGGAAATCCGTTGACACCCCTTGCACATTATCCGCGGCCGCAAGTGCGCCAGGAATGATTTTCCCGGCATTTCGCCCTTGTGTCAGCGTATAATGATTGCGTGAGCCTGTTACATAAACAGCGGGTCCCTCGAGCCCCGTATAATCAAAATACGTATCCACATACGCATCCAAATGCTCCGGATTGCCATCAAATAACGGCATCCCGTCAAAGACTCCTCCGTTCTGCGTTTTAAATACAACATTTGCTGCTGCTTGAACTGGCTGGACGGCGTTTGCAGTTATGCTTGTGGCAAGAACCCCTGCAAGCACCAAAGACAGCATTTTCTTACCCCTTCTATGCTGGGTTTTGTAGTTCATTTTTTCGCTCCCTCTCTTCTCTCATTTTTTTGCAATCGCTTTCAATAGTGACCCAAGCTCATTATACAATTGCCAAGAGTACACTTTGTTTCTACCTTTTGGTGCAGTAATTTTAGATTTTCAGTTCAGTAGAACCACCAACCCCCGAGGCACTCCCCACCTCTTCCATCCGGGTTTCATAACCATATCTTTCTACAACATGCTGAAAAAGTTGCTTTTTCATTCGAATACTCGAAAACAAGATATGAAATTTGATGATAATACGACTATGCAAAAAGCTCATTGTCAGTGTTCTACAATTAACATAATGTCTCGTGGAAAAGTTAGTCCTAGGCATGTTCTGCACTTTTCGTTGTGCATTGTGTTTTTCTATGTGCCAGGTACCTCGCTTACGAACCTAGCAGCTCTTATTTCGCCAATTTATTAACGATTAGAAGTTTAACGAACTCCAGAATCATTATTTGTTGAAAAACAACGCAAAACACCCCAAACAGCATGCAATAACGCTAATACGATTCGCTAAAACGTAAGAATATTAGTTTTCTTCATAATAAGCGTCATACTGTTCGTTAGAATCGCAAGCACACAGTCATCACTTAAATGCCAATTCGACAGCAAATCAGCATATTTAAATTGTAAGTGATAATGGTTATCAATTATAATGGTGAGATCGTATAGCTCTAACGTACTTCTCCCCGTTTATACGAATCCAATCTTACAGGGAGAAGGATTGGAGATGAAAGCATTATGAAACTGGAAGAACATATTTTGTTATGGAATCATGCAGCTGTAAAAATATTGGACATACGTCACGTTATTATGGAACCAGGCGAGCTGCTTGAGTCTTATCTGCTGCCGGCAAGCAGCTTTATTTATGGTGTTCGAGGTTCAGCAACTCTACAGCTCGACGGCAATAAGCATGAAGCAAGGCGCTTTCATATGCTGCATGGCGGTAAAGGGATGCGCCTAGATATAGAGGCAAAGGAAGAATTTGAATATTATCAACTGTTTTACAAAACCGGGTATGCATTCACGGGCCGGAAAGAGCTTACACAATTAATGGAGCGCTATAATCCTTTTTCGCTCCAATATGCCTTTCGGCCAGAGGAGCCGCTCGCTCTGCTCCGCTGCCTCACCCTTATGAGAAATATATGGCAAGGTGCGCATAGTTTGGATCAGCTTCATATTAAGGGACTCTTTTATCAGTTTCTGCATGAGCTTCTTCGTCAAATGGATACTCAAGGGATTGATGCGCGCAAACCGGATCTTGTATCACAAGCCATAAGGTACATAGATGAACATTATCAAAAGAGCCTAACACTGGAATCAATTGCTGATACGCTGAATTACAGCCCACGTCATCTATCCATGCGGTTTAAGGAAGAAAAAGGGGCCGGTCCGATCCATTATTTAATTCAGGTTCGGGTAGCTCACGCCATCGAATTACTGCTTGGTACAGATGCTGATATGCAGGAAATCGCAAGGGAAATCGGCTATTCAGATGTCTATTATTTCAGCCGAATTTTCAAAAAATATACGGGATTGTCACCGCTTCACTTTCGGACATCAGAGCGGCAGCGACGAAAAATAGATGATTATCCATTTAATTTAACCAGATTATCCATTGGATCAGGCGGGATGAGGCGTTATATTGGTAACGATGATGATAATCATTATCAATATAAACGTGGAGGGTCTATACAAATGAAAAGACACACAAAACCTGGATTAGCTGTGAGCATATTGCTCAGTTTAATGCTACTGCTAGGAGCTTGCTCAGCAGGCGGAACGAATACCGGCAATTCTTCTTCGACTACTACAAATACCGCAGCTGCATCCAATGCCGCTCAAAATACGAATGGTACCGCTGGCGATAACAATCAAGCAAGTAAATCAACACGTATCGTGTCTACTGTAATGGGTGATGTTGAGGTTCCAGCTGAACCTAAACGTGTAGTCGTGCTTTATTTGCTAGGTGACGTCGTTGCTATGGGAATTAAGCCAGTTGGTGTGTCCGATGTATTCGAAGGGGCTGCTTTTGAAAAGGATCTTGCAGGGGTGAAAATGCTGGGCAGTTGGTTTGAGCCGAACCCAGAAGCCATTATGGCGCTTGAGCCAGATCTCATTATTGTCCCTTCTGAGGATACGTATAAGAAATTAAGCCAAATTGCACCAACCATTCTTGTTCCAAATGAAAAAATGACTACGGATGAAAGACTTGCTTTGCTGGGCCAAACCTTCGGTAAGGAGCAGGAAACGCAAACCCTCCTTGACAACTTTAATACGAAGGTAAAAGAAAGCAAAGAGAAGCTCGCAGCAGCTGGCGTACTGGACAAAACGGTAACGATTATTGAAGGCGGAAAAAAGGAAATGTCGGTCGTAACCGGCAAGCAATTTGGACGCGGCTCTCAAATTATTTATGAATATTTAGGCATGAAAGCGCCAGAGATCATTCAGAAAAAAATTGATGGATCAACGGATGAAGAAGGTGATACCGTTTCTATGGAAGTCCTTCCAGAGTATATTGGCGATTATGTTGTCCGTTCTTCCTATGAAGGAATGGATGATTTGACTGGCAATCCAATTTGGAATAGCATTCCAGCTGTCAAAGAAGGCAGAATGATCGAGCTGAGCTTTAACCTCTCATATTACAGTGATATCTATTCCCTTGATGAACAGCTTGACTTTATCGTCGAACAGTTGCTGGCCACAGCAACAAAAAACTAAACCGGCATGGTCTACGTAAAAGAGCAGCTGGCTTCAAAAAGCCAGCCTACAAACACTTATTTTGCTACCATTATGCTCGTTGGATGCCTGTTAGTGCTGTTGGCTGCTGCTGCGTCCATTTCGTTCGGAGCTGCTCGAATGGACCTATCAACGGCATGGAGCGCTGTCTTTTCTTTTGATCAAAAGCTAACTGAACACCAAATTATTCGTTTCCTGCGGTTCCCCCGAACCATTGCAGATATCATCGTTGGTTCCAGCCTTGCGGTCGCAGGAGCGATTATGCAAGGAAGCACACGCAATCCGCTGGCTGATTCAGGGTTGATGGGAATAAACGCAGGAGCCGCCTTAGCTATGGCGATTGCATTAGCATTTATGCCGGGGAGCCAATATAGCGTGCTGCTATTGGTATGCTTCATCGGAGCCGGCCTTGGCGCAGGGTTAACGTATTTAACCGCTTCTCTGAGCCGCAAGGGCATGTCACCTCAGCGGCTAGTGCTTGCGGGCATGTCAATCACACTGCTTTTTGGAGCAATTGGTACATTTATCTCTATTAATTTTAATATCGGTCAAGCTCTCTCCTACTGGACGTCAGGTAGCGTTGCTGGGGCTACTTGGGCGGAGCTCGCACTGACTGCCCCTTGGTTTGTGATAGGTTTAGCACTATCGATAGGACTCGCGCGCTCTATTACTATCCTGAACCTAGGCGAGGAAATTGCGCGGGGCGTGGGACAGCGAACTGTAGTCGTCAAGCTCCTCTCTTCCCTTGCGGTTCTTCTATTGGCCGGTGTATCAGTTGTGCTCGTAGGCCCGGTCGGATTCGTAGGACTCATTGTTCCGCATATGATGCGGTTCATGGTTGGGGTCGATTATCGGTATATCATTCCTGCCTCGGCTGTATATGGCGGACTGTTTATGCTAATCGCCGATCTAATCGGCCGTTTGGTCAACCGTCCGAACGAAATGGCGCTTGGCATTATTTTCGCCATTGTCGGCGTTCCTTTCTTCTTGTTGATTTCTCGCAGGGAAAGGAGAGCGTTTGAATGAGGCAGCAACTATTACACGGAAGAAGAAGTCTGCTGCTAGCAGGGCTGCTGGTGATGCTAATTGCTGGTATTCTTATCAGCATGAATACAGGGAAGATGGCGCTTCACCCCGGAGAGGTGCTGAACACTTTATTTGGACAAGGCACGGAGAGACAAAATCTTGTCGTGTTCAAGTTTCGGCTGCCGCGCATCGTATTGGCTGCGCTTGTAGGCATGGGAATGGCGATCTCTGGAGCTGTTCTCCAAGGACTTCTGCGCAACGATCTCGCTGATCCAGGGATGCTCGGTATCAACGCCGGTTCAGGGCTCATGGTTCTACTGTTCATTACGCTATTCGGCCTTTCTGGATTATCATCTGCCTTCCTGCTACCCGTCATGGCGTTTGTTGGGGGATTGCTGGCTGCACTGTTGATTTATATTCTTGCCTATAGGTCACGAAGCGATCCTTCTTCCACTCGTCTCGTACTGACAGGAGCTGCAATAAATGTCGGCCTCAGCGCCTTAACCCTGTTTCTGACGCTCAAGCTGGATGACGAGCAGTATGTCTTCGCTCAGAAATGGCAGGCTGGTTATTTATGGGGGACGGAATGGCAATATATTGCGCTTCTTGCCCCATGGGTGCTAATACTTGTGTCGTATATCTGGTACAAATCATTAGTGCTCAATACATTGAATCTTGGCACTGAGATTGCTACTGGCGTAGGCGCTCACGTTAAAAAAGAATTTCTAGGGCTCGTCCTAGCCGCGGTCGCCATTGCATCGGGATGCGTCGCACTCGGAGGCTCAATCGTCTTCCTCGGGCTGATCAGTCCTCATATTGCACGCAAACTTGTTGGTCCAGACCATAAGCTATTGCTTCCTGCTTCAGCGCTCATTGGCGGCATTATTATGGTTGCGGCCGATACGATTGCCCGCACCGTTAGTTTTGGAGCTGATATTCCAGCAGGTATTATCGTTACGATCCTAAGCGTCCCTTATTTCCTATATTTATTGATGCGATAAACATGGTAAAGAAAATCGAATGTAATCAGATACATTTCCCCCTGATGTAAAGAAAGGAAGACCTCGGCCTACTAGGCTCGAGGTCTTCCTTTCTTCTTCAATCAATCATGACTCAGACATATCTACTAAATTTCCTCCTGCGACGCATCGCTCTTTCCGAATCGGATATTGTTAGCTATCGTATCCTGAAACAAATACACATCCTGAAATACCATCGAAACCTTGCGTCATAAATCGTTCGGCCCTGTGAAGACAAGTAGCCTGCTGGCCCTAAAGACAAACCATATATGTTAGAAAATAAAATAATCGATAATGATTCTCATTTACTTATACAGTATATCAAAACTAACTACCTATGAGAACATATTCTACTAAGTTAGCTTAATGAACATAACTAGAAGCACCTTTGCCGCTGTTTTTTTGATATTTTCCCAAGCTGCCAATCGTATACATTACTCGCTTCAATCATAAAAATAGCCAAAATATGTTAAAGGAAAAACGCGTATTATGTCGAATTTCAATGTATGATGATACAGCTGAAAAATAAAATCACCTTCAAATATGTAGCTATTATTCTATTGTTTCTTAGCATTCTTCTTGCCCTGCGATGGACATGGTCTGAACTATTTTCTACAGCGGAGCACCCTCGTGCTGTAAATGGCGTACTCGACATGCGCGGCTGGGACTTTAACAACTCAGCTACCATTCCATTGGATGGCCAATGGGAGTTTTACCCTGCAAAATTAATCCATCATCAGGATGTTCAGCCGCTGCAAAACCAGTTCCGCTATATTCAGGTTCCAGGTGACTGGGGCAGTGTGCTGACCAAAGAGGCAGACACCTCTATCGGGTACGGAACGTACCGATTGCGTATTCTGATCGATCCGCTAGAGCAGCCTGTTGCATTTTGGCTGCAAAAAATACAAGCCTCATCAGGCGTAGAATTAAATGGACTTGTTGAGAACGACTTCGGAAAACCTGCCGAAAATGCTGAGGAGTACAAGCCCAAGAAAATCTCCTACACCGCTTCTTACTCTGTAAAAGGCACCAAAGAGCTTGAACTGCTCATTCGTGTTGCTAACTATGACGATGCTTACAACGGGGGAATTTTACACTCCATTCAATTTGGTTCACAAGCAGCGATTGATTATGTGCGATGGTACTCTATCGGCTTTCAGCTCGTCATATTTGTTGTTTTGCTGCTTCACGGCTTGTATGCTACTATCCTTTTCTTATTCAATCCTAAAGAAAAAAGTTTGCTTATCGTTGGTTTATTAACGCTCGCTACCGGTATTACGATCGTCGTCGGCCATGACAACCTGCTCTTGTTATGGCTGCCACTCAACTATACATGGGCGCTGAAGCTCAGGCTGCTCTCTCTGCTTTGGCATTCCTTTTTTATTTTTCTACTATTTAGAAGATTGTCTTCGGCTCCTCCGAAGAACCGCTGGCTGGGAGCATTCACTGCAGCGCTCATTTTTTATTCTGTGTTTCTAATTGTCGCAAACGCACCGCTTGTAAATGAATCGGTAGCATTAAAAATATTTTCTTTTTTTTATCTATTGCCCTTTGCTTGGTTCGTTTATATAACAGGAACGATGGTCTTAAGGAAGCAAACAGACAACAACGACGTCGTCTTCCTGTTGTTATCTGCTGCAGGCGTTATGTCCAGCTTTCTGTGGAGCTTAATCAACTCAAATAGCCAGGTTTCGGTTGTATATTATCCAATAGATATCATAGCAGCTATCATTGGTTTTTCTACGTACTGGTTAAAGCAATTTTTCCGTAACTCGAAGGAAAACAAAGAGCTGAACGAACAGTTAAAAAAGGCTGACAAGCTGAAAGACCAATTTCTTGCCAATACTTCACATGAACTGCGAACGCCGCTGCACGGTATTATGAATATTGCTCAAACCGTTGTAACGAAAGAGAAAGGGCAAATGAATACAAAAAGCGTTAACGATATGGAGCTGCTTATAAGAATAAGCCGCCGTATGTCGCATATGCTCGGTGATCTTCTAGATGTAGCAAGGCTGAAGGAACACCGAATCGTGCTGCAGCAGGAGCCTTTACAAATTCAATCCATCGTGCCTGGCATCGTTAGCATGCTGAAATTTATGATCGAAGGCAAACCGATTCAACTGCATGTGAATATAGCTGAATCGATGCCTTGGGTCATGGCAGATGAGAAAAGGCTTGTACAAATTTTGTACAACTTATTGCACAACGCTCTAAAATACACGGAAGAAGGAACAATTTCCATCTCTACCGAAATTCAGCATGGGAATGCCGTCATTCATGTCTCCGATACCGGAGTCGGCATGAATAAAGAAACGCAGGCGCGCATCTTTCTCCCTTACGAACAAGGCATTTATGGTATCAATGATGGAAGAGGAATCGGGCTTGGTTTAAGCATTTGCAAGCAGTTGGTCGAATTGCATGGCGGAGCACTAACTGTTCGCTCTACACTCGGCAAAGGTTCTGTTTTCAGCTTTCAATTACCGCTTGCCAATATGTCCAGCCTACCTTCAGCACAGCCCTTGCTTCCTATACACCATACAACGGAAGGAACAGAAGAAAGCCATGGTAGATTATTTTTTCCTGACATCACAATCGACGAATTAGCAGCCTCTGCAACCAACCCGCCATTTCTGAATGATGGAAAAATGAATATTCTTGCAGTGGATGACGACCCGGTTAATCTGAATGTGCTTGTTGGCATTTTATCTTCCGAGCCTTATAACATTACAACAGCCAATTCAGCACGTGAAGCGTTAGTGTTGCTAGGCAGTGGGCAGTGGGATCTATTAGTTGCCGATGTTATGATGCCACAGATGTCCGGCTACGAGTTAACGAAGAAGGTACGGGAGCAATACTCTGTATCGGAGCTCCCCATTTTGCTGTTGACTGCCCGAAGTCAGCCTGCTGACATCTATACCGGATTCTCGTCTGGAGCCAATGATTATGTTACCAAGCCTGTAGATGCTCTGGAACTCAAATACCGAATCAGGGCGTTGACCATGCTGAAGCAGTCTATTAATGAACGTTTGCGTTTAGAAGCCGCTTATCTTCAGGCACAAATCCATCCGCATTTTCTGTTCAATACACTTAACTCCTTAATGGCGCTAAGCGATATTGATACTGAAAAGATGCGTAATCTGGGCGATTCTTTTGTATCCTTTTTACGGATTAGCTTTGACTTCTTAAATACAGGGGAGCTTGTTGAGCTCTCTCACGAGCTGGAGCTTGTCAAAGCCTATTTGTATATTGAAAAAGAACGTTTCGAGGACAGGTTGACTGTCGTATGGGAAGTTGATGCCAACATCAGCTTGCTTATCCCGCCTCTTTCTATACAGCCGCTGGTTGAAAATGCGATTAAACATGGGCTTCTTAGTCAGAACAATGGCGGCACGCTGCATATTCGAATCAATCGCCAAGACAGCTTCATACGAGTTGAAGTCATTGATAATGGCATAGGCATGAATGAAGAACAGGTCATTCAACTGCTCAGTCCAACGATGAAAGGAAAAGGCGGAATAGGGATTGCCAATACGAATCGACGATTGACTCAAATGTATGGTCAAGGCTTATCTATAATCAGTAAGCCCAAGGAAGGAACCACCGTGTCGTTTGTCATTCCAAACAATCGCAATCAGCAGGCTATGGATAACGATTGATTTTAGCAGCTGCTAAACAACTTCATCGATACAAAAAAGACGGACAAATGGTTTCTCATTTGTTCGTCTTTTTATTATTCGAAAAAAAAATTCGAAAGAAGTGTCCGTGAACTGCGACATTCCGCTCGGAACGGTTAAAAGTAGGGGTAGGCTAGCCATGAAAGCACTGAAGTTGCAGCTTGAAGATATCGGAGAGGAGGGGCTCCTTCACGCTCTTCCTTATCTAGCCAAGCGCACGAAGGACATCATCGATTTTCAGGCTATGGGCGAGGACGCCGTAATTCATCCAGCTCAGAAAATCAACCTCGAATACACGGTTATGACGTACTGCGGGAAGCGATTGCCAATGTGGCGTCGCGTAAAGATTCCTTTTCTCTTGTTCTGAAATTTCAAAAGTGACGAACACATTATCGGCATCGATTTGCGCGAGCAATTCTGGTGTTAGCACGGCTGTCCTTGTGCTCTTTGTCAATTGCTTTACAAGCGGATGAGGCGTCATTCCCAGGTCACTATAGAGAACAGGCCCCGTGTATCCCTTATCCGGACCGCCGTACAGCAATATTCCATTGGCTTGAATTCGCAGAAAAACGGTGGTTTGATGATGAATCGGGCGAAGCTTTTTCCGAGCAGCTTCTGCTTTTTTTTCATACTTCGCTATAATATCAACGACTTTTACGTTTTTTCCTCTCCCAATTAGATCTGCCATGATTCGCAAAGTCTCCTGCCAATCTTCCCCCTCATTGGACATTTTGTAGAGCGGAGCCTGTTCCTCCAAGAGATGATGGTCCCATTTATCTGGAAAGCCGTTGTCTACCAAAATAAAGTCCGGCTTTATCGGCAGCTGAGCAGCATATTTATCGGAAATCTCAATTGCAGGAATATGCTCAAGCCCCAAATACGACTGTTTTCCCCAATTCGTTATGGAGCACTGCAGGATAGGCGTAACGCCAAGCGTTACCAGAAAATCTTCAAGAAACGGTGCGAATACACGAATCTCCTCTCGGTAATGTCTTCGGTATTGCCCTGGCGATATGCCGACTGTCTTCTTGAAGCGGCGGTTAAAATAAAACTCATCGCCAAATCCGGCGTTCTGTGCAATATCGGACAAACGATCATCGGTTGCTTGCAGCAGGTGCTTCGCTTGATTAATTCGAATGCCGGATAAGTACTGCAGCGGCACCTGACCCGTTATCTCTTTGAACAAACGCGAATAGTGTGTGCGGCCAACATCGGTCAAATTCGCCAGCTGGCCCACCGACCATTCGTTGCGATAGTCATGGTATAGCCGATCAATTGTAGCTTCAACCGCTTTCCGACTACTCTGGGCATGAGAAATGGTCAGATTGTGCTTGAGAATATGTCGGAGCAATTGTTGAAAACATATTTGTTGATCCAAATCGTCCAGCTCATCACTAGTGTCTGATAAGCTAAAGCTATGTAGCCTCTCAACCCACTCCAAGCATTGGGAAAATGGGTGGCACACCACTTCTCCTGTACATGGAAATGAAGTACTCCAATCGCTATCCGATGCGGCCCGAGCATCTTTTCCAATGTAAAGAATCTCAAAGCTTAGTTCATAATGAATGAGTCCGCTGCTGCCAACTTCATTTGTAATGGTTGCCCCTGGCTCGGAAATAAAACATTTGCCGCGCTCGAGCTGATAACCACATCCATCAAGAACGAGGCGCCCTCCTCCGTCCATAATGACAAACAATCGATAGCAATCATTTTTTCTCGCTTTTTGTTGTTCATGAGGTTCAGATTCCTTATATTTCACTCCGGTTAAGCGATAGATTTTGCTTGGAGATGTATTCGTATTGGCGTTTGTCTCTTGCATAGATTCATAAGCCCTCCTTTCCGTGAGAATGATTATCAATAAAATCACTATAAACGATAAAGAAGAGCACTTCAACTGTTCGTTGAAATGCTCTTCCGATAAAATTGTAATCGCAGCGCGAATGTTACTTCAGCAGCACTTTTTCCAAATCTTTAATTTTGAGTTGGTTAGCCGTGAAAGCACCCGTCTGCCAATAGGTCCGATCCACTTGATAAACATTTCCTTTCTTTATAGCAGGGACGCTTTGCCAAATCGGACTATCGAATAGATTTTTAATGGATTCTTGATTTTCGGCCGATGACCAAGATCCATTTGAAGTTAAAATAATGATATGGTCTGCATTAAGATCAGGAAGCTTCTCCATGGAGATCGTTTCAATAAAGGCTTCCATATCCGCAACCATCTTTGGCGGAGTTAAGCCTAATTCTTTGTAAAGGATAGAACCAATAAATTTGTTCTTAATTCCAAGAAGATTGAGGTCAGTCTCGCCGATATTAAGTCGCAACACAGCAACAGATTCTTCTCCAATTGCTGCTTTCAGCTTGCTTTTTGTATCCGCGATTTGCTGCTCGTAGTCCTTCACCAGCTTCTCGGCTTTCTCTTGTTCACCAATTAGATCAGCAATCTTAAGAAGAATATCGGAGGAGCTGCTCATCAAAATGTCGTCAGGCATCCGAAAGGTTGGTGCTACCTTAGAGTATTTTTCATAGATCGCTTCATCTACAAAACCATCTGTAATAATAAGATCTGGTTCCGCATCCAGCAGTGCTTCAATGCTTCCTGTTATATCAAATGGAGGAACGTCTAAATTCAAATATTCCTGTTTGCCCCACATCGGATGGTACCACTGTACAACAGGCTCCACGCCAAGAGTGACTAAATAATCCTCCAAATAAATAGCAGCTATTCGCTTTGGTTTAACCGGAATTTCAACGTCACCAAAAAAATCCTTCACTACGCGTGTTTCATTCTCATTCGTTTTCACTTCTTTATCATTCTCTGCGGCTTTGTCTGTTTGCGTATTCACAGCATTTCCTTTGTTCGCTGCTTCTTCCTTCTCTTCTTGCGGTGTGCTGCATCCTGTGAGTGCGATGAAAACAATCAGTAGAGAAATGAGACCCCTTACGATAATGCTGCGTGAACCTGTATGCCGAAACATATTTTACCCACTCCTGTATATGTATT
Source organism: Paenibacillus sp. 01T424 (assembly GCF_056398745.1). Taxonomy (NCBI): domain Bacteria; kingdom Bacillati; phylum Bacillota; class Bacilli; order Caryophanales; family Paenibacillaceae; genus Paenibacillus; species Paenibacillus sp. 01T424. The sequence goes on from NZ_JBFTPZ010000001.1 coordinate 233,735, forward strand.
GTCGTAACGAAATGTTTTCATTGATTATCATTCTCATTTCGTTCATGAGCAATTATATCATTATGGTTTTGGGATACAATGTCCATTCTCATGCGAGTTTTTTATCCAAACATGAGATAACGAACACGATTCAATCCTAAAAAACATGTCATCTTTATATAAAAAAACAACCGCCTCTAGGCAAAATGTTTCGCCCAAAGCCGATTGTTTGTCGCAAATAATCATTATTTTACCGCACCAGCAGTTATTCCAGCTACAATATATCTTTGAAAAAAAGCATAGACGAGTACAACAGGCACCATTGAAATTAACAGTCCAGCGAACAATGGCCCCCATTCGGTTCGGTACTGCATCTCCCCCTGCATGATCGCAATTCCAACAGGCAGTGTGTACTTGGAAGGCTCATTCACGAAGATCGTCCCCATAATGTACTCATTCCAATTGTTCAAAGCGTTCATAATCAAAATGGGAATCATACCGGATCGAGCCATCGGCAGCATAATTTGAAAAAAGGTTCTAAAATACCCCGCCCCGTCAATATAGGAGGCTTCCTCCAATTCCTTCGGCAGCGATTTGAAAAAACTGACCAACACAAAAACGCCAAACGGCAATGACCACGCTGTATATACAAGTACTAATCCGTTTAGTTTATTAATTAAGTACAAATCGTTTAGGAGAAAGAACAACGGTACCAGCCCCAAAATAAGAGGGATCATCATTGAGGACAAATAGATCATATACATCAACTGGCTGCCGCTGAACTTGAAACGTGCTATAACATAGGCAGTTGTAGCCGATAACAAAATGGATAAACATGAGCTCATTAAAGTAATGTATACGGAATTCAAAAAATAGTCGCCAAAATGATAGGTTTTCCACACATAAGAAAAGTTGCTCCAGTAAAGCGGAAATTCAGGCAGTGACCAAGGTTTGTTCGTTAAAAATTGCGTATTATTTTTTAAAGCGCTTAGCAATGTCCAAAGCAGCGGATAAAGCACAGCCGAGGTCCACAGAAGAAGAACGAGGATGGCTGCTGTCCTAAATATTCGTGAAGGCTGACTGAAGCTCATACATGCATCTCCTCTATGAAAATTCAATGCTATCGCGTCGAAGCACTCGCTGCAAGACTAGCGTTGTTGCTAGAGATAAGATCAAGATCAATACACCAAGTGCTGCAGCGTAACCCATATGAAATTGACGGAATCCCATTTGGTACAAATAGGAACCTAGCACTTGCGTTGAATTATCTGGTCCTCCTTCCGTCATCAATAAAACCATCACGAAGGAGCCGTTTAAAGTCGTCATCACAATATGAAGAATGCTGACCTTAACCTGCTCCCAGATCAAGGGAAGCGTAATCCTCCAAAACTGTCGATTAGGCGAGGCTCCATCCATTTCAGCCGCCTCGTACAAAGAAGCAGGTATGCTAAGAATGCTGGCAACGAGCAGGAGAAAATAAAATCCTACCCCAGCCCAAATCGAGGGCCATAAGATCGACCACAATGCCGTTCCTTCTTCCCCTAGCCAAGGCCTATTGTTATGGGCATTCGTGAATATCCCAAGAAACGAATTCAGAAAGCCGATGCTCGGATTATAAACAAATCGCCATAACACACCTATAACCACAATTGAGATCAAATTCGGAAGAAAAAAGACTAATCTAAAAAACTGCTGCCCCCGCACTCTGAGCCTAGTAACTGCAACTGCGAAGAAAGTAGCTAACAGAATGATTCCAATTACTTTCCCAATGACTAGAAAATAATCGTTGCCAATCGCTCTCCATACGATCGGATCCTGAATCAGAGCCTTAAAGTTGTCCAAACCAATATAAGTCATGTGCTCAGAGCTGCCAGACCAGTCAAACAAAGAGATGTATATGCCTTTGGAAATGGGAAACAGTGTAAAAAGGCAGAAGAAGAGAAACGTTGGAATAAGGAATGTAATAATGAATAGCTTTCTTTGTGCTTGACGCGACATTGACGCTCATCCTTTACCTGAAATAACTAGATTGCAAGTGGCTTACTTTCTAGCCTTGGCTGCTGCTGCCTCAACCCGCTCCGTCCACTCTTCCGGTGTGATTTTGTTGATCGTCAAAGCTATCGTTGCATCACTCATCACCTTGAATACATCAGCATTAAACACAACTACAGGTGCGACAATCGTATTGTCGCTATTGTAATATTTCATAGCATTTTTGGCCGTATCCCCAGCATTGGAAGATTCCAAATCTACTTTCACGTTCATGAGAGCACCGGTTTTCTCCGCCCAGTTCAACGACGCTTTTTTGGTGAAAATAAATTCGATGAACGCTTTGGCAGCTTCAGGATTTTTCGCTTTTTTGGCAATCGCCATCGTACTTGTGTACGGCAACGCTATGAATTTCCCGCCCTTCGCTTGGGTTATTGAAGGAACGAACCCATACTTAAAATCTGTCGGCGCATCATTTTTCATTTCGCTTTCCAGCCATAGCCCATTCGGAATCATAGCAGCCTTGTGCTGTAGAAATTGCATCTGCGAATCTGTATGGTTAAGCGCAGGAGCACCTTTATCAATTAGACCCTTAGCGGAAATCTCGCTTAATTGACGAAGCGCTTTAAGAACGGGCTCGCTTTTGAAAATACCTTCTTTCATGTCACCCATGTCTTTCAGAATTTGCCCATTATCACCGTTCGCCGATATAATCGCTGGATATACGAAGCCGCCAAGAATGTAATCCGGATATACGCCTGTATGAATATAGGGACTAATACCAGCAGCTTTTATTTTCTCACTTACCTCCAAGAAACGATCAAAGTCTGTAGGAACAGCCCATCCATTTTTCTCAAACAACGCTGCATCGTAGAATGTGCCATATGAGCCGAATACAAGCGGAATATTATAGGTTTTGCCGCCGTATTGCTCAGGACTTGCGATCATAACATCAGTAATTTTCTCTCCGTCTACGTTGCTCGCTTCTTGAATCCAATCCGATAGATCCAGAAGCTGGTCGTCTTCTACCATCTGCCTCGGATTTGATCCAGCTCCATCTATGTAAACAAGATCTGGGGGATTGCCTTGAATCCATCTCGGTTTCATTTGATCGTTAATTTTGGGGCCAGCCGATTGCTTGATTTTCAGATCAGGAYTTAGCTTCTGGAATTGATCAATAACATCAATCCACCACGCATCCCCATAACCCCCGACAAAATATTGGATTTCAAACTCTCCTTTAAGTCCATTAGCCACTTCGGATTGCGTGTCAGAAGCTGCTGGCTTTTCCGCCTCAGCACTCCCATTATTTGAACCGCAAGCAGCAACGATAAATAATATCATGATGAGCAGTGTTACAAATACCGGCCTTTTCATGTTCATAATCAATCTCTCCTTTTGTCATTGCTCCCTTTTGAAAATGATCCTCCGCAACAGATTTCGTCACGGAGGATCATACTGCCATTAATTCAAATACAATCTATTTTGCGGGATGATTTGTTTCGCTTGAAGCGGACTCGACCAAGACAACTTAGCGATGGCGTCTTCCGTATTGTCGTAGTATTCAAGCTTAATATCGTACTTCTGCCCCGCTGTTAATTGAATCGTTCCAGACCATTCCGTCGTAGCCTGATCCACCCACTTATTAATGATGAGCTGATTGTTCACCCAGAGCCGAACCCCATCATCGCTACTCGTATAAAAAGTATAGGTTCCTGTGTATTGAGGCTTCACTTTGCCCGTCCATCTTACGGAGAAGGTATCTGCATCCATACTGGTCATAGGAGCCCCTAAACCCCAATCGAAGTTCACGGTTGCATCGGTTCTAGTCGCTTTTAACGAGGTGAAATCCATGTTGTTGAAGTAATTGGCAGTAAGCCCCGTGCCTTCTGCTTCTCCCGGAGGAAGATCGCTTGCTGGCGTAAATTTGATCCAATCGTAATACGCCCGAATCGGCGTGCCTGGATAGACGAACGGCCCGGTCCAGACTTCAGCAGGCCCTGCGCCTGACCATAAATTGGCCATAATATGACCTGGACTTGTAGGAAGCGTACCACGCGAGCCGTTCTCCGTATGCACCAAATTACCATCAACGAACCACTTGATATACGTAGGAGACCATTCGAAGGCATAGTTATGGAAGGCCAAGGAAGAGTCGAATCCAAGATCGATAATCGTGCTATGCTGGCCTACGCCGTTTGTGAAGTAGTTCGCTTCCAGCTTAGTCGTATCCTTGCCTAATATTTCAATGTCAATTTCATCGTTTGACGTGTTTGTCGCTTGGCCCGAATACGTAAAGAGTGCTGTCACAAGCCCTGTACCCTTAGCCGCTTTAATGCGCGCTTCGACACGACCGTATCCATATTTCACATTCGTTGCATATTCGCCGGAAGCATAATTTTTGCCTGCGCAATTGGCAGGGCAACCCGTATTGTCCAAACGAAGCGCCATAATTCCATTACTAAACTCTTGATTCGCTGCCCGCCAGCCAACGCCAAAGTCCACTCCGTTGCCCCAGCCATCCGACGTGTAGAACAAATTATTGTTAATCCCATTCAACGGTTCATCAAACGCAATATCAGCAGCAGAAGTAACAGTCGGCATCATTAAAGAGAGAAGCAGCATACAGGATAAGAGCCATACCATCATTCTTTTTTTGCTATTGCTTGCCTTGTTCATCATTACACACCTCTTTCTCAGATTGGTATTGCGAAAAAAAGTGGTAAACAGGCTTTCAATTTACTCATTTCCTCTGCTAATGCTTACTTTTCCATCCTTCCGAATGACGTCAGCACCAATCGCATCCGTTAAAACAAGCAGCGGTACGTAAGCATGGCCATTATTCAGGATGACTGGATTTTTCATCATCGTTTTTATCCCATTAATAAAAGCAACGTTCGAATTCACCTTAAATATCAATTCGGATTTGGACAATTTGTCATTGACGATGATTTCTTGTTTAGCTGTATTCCATTTCACCGTTGCATATAAACTTTCCATAACAAAACGAAGCGGTGCCATTTCTGTTTGYCCGATTTTGAATACTTTTAGTTCTCGTGCATCTTCAACTAGCAGATCTACTGATTTCCCTTGTTTTACAGGTGTTGAAGGATCTACATTAGTTTCAGGCTGCTGCTTTGGCAGCGTATAAGCTATTCGATCCACCTCAGCGATCTGGGTTTTACCTGGATACACATACTCGTTCGCCCAGCCATTGGTTTTGGTAGCCGGCCACATGTTCACAATCATATAGCCAGGTGCTGAAGGGAGCTCTCCTCTCGAGCCGGTTTCCGTATGAACGAGCTTGCCGTCTACATACCACTTGATGGAATCCGGCGCCCACTCAAAGGCGTAATCATGGAAATCATCCGCTGCATCAAACCCTAGAGGAATGATCGTCGAATGCATGCCAACACCTTTTGTAAAATAATTCGTTTCGAACTGCGTCGTGTTTTTACCTAAAATCTCAATATCGATCTCGTCAGCCTTACCGTCTGAATCAGCGCCATAGGTGAAAAACCCGGTTACGACTCCATCGCCTTTAACCGCTTTCATTCGAACCTCAAACTTACCGTATCCGTAACGCTGTGTTGTAGAATATTCCCCTGAAGCATACGGTTTATCGGAGCATTGCGCTTTATCCTGTGCACACGGCTTGTCGTCAATCAACAATTTCAATTTCCCGTCTTCAAAGATGACATGATCATCTCTCCAGCCGCTCAGAAAGGTTCCGCCATTGGACCATCCGTTAGAAGCATACCAGCGATCCGTATCCTTCTGGTCCAGCAAATCTATAAATGTTTTACCTAAAGCTTCTGGTGCTTCAGCTTCCTCTGCCATAGCAGCAACCGGCATTGAGCAGAGCATAACAGCGACTATGAATGTTAGCAGCGTGGATTTAAGATTTTGTTTCACAAATGAGCCTCCCATAGTAAATTGTGCTTTTCTCCATTTTTACCTCTCCTAATTGCCGTTACCTGAGGCCCCACCTCCCAACGTAAAAGCTTAGTTTTACTTCGTTAAGTAGATGAAAAACATTCTTTACATTCGTGTCATTCCCACAGTTAGCATTTTGCAATAATAAGTTCTTTACGGTTAAATTTTACAAATAAAAAATAGGCTTTTCTCCTCCTTAACGATTATAAAATGGCACTATCCAACTGTTATTTGGCATAGGTCCAGATGAAGCGTAGTTTTTAGGCATAAAAAAAACCGTTCGAGTGCTGAGCTCGACGGTTTAATATTCATATAGACTTTTGCTAAGAGAACAAAAGCATTCACTGCACACTTATTTCATTGCTGCTATCCTCTGCCTTCTTAACAGGTAAAGCCATATAAATAGCAACAGCATAAAATATTATTCCTATAATCATGAACAAAATGCTGATAACATGAGGTGCTGTCATCATCGTCTCATCCATAGCTATTGCGAATTTACCGGGCGGATCACTCCATCCCGTCATTTTTCCAGCAAAATTAGCAATGGCTAGATATACAATACCAAATAGTAGAGTTCCAGATAGAAGGAATGTTGATCCCGCTATTAAACATATTTTTTTCATATATGATAACCTCCCGATCTGTTATGAAAAAAAGGAGAACCGCTCCAATCAAGCGAAGATCAGAATCAGATCTCTTTTCCATTTTACCATATATCGGAAGTTTATCCAAAGATCAATGCATAGATCATTTATAATTTATACTTTTATAACAACGAGCTATTCTTGCTTAACCTTTTAGCCTATTCTGCATAAATACAACTTCATCAGCTAACTTCTCGATACGCGCAATGATGTCCTCATTTGCAATTTGCTGCTGCTCATCAAAATGTTCATCATGAATATAAACATGGCCCGGTGCTACATAAGCTCTAAAATAACCAGCTATCGGCTTCAGCTGATTTTCAACTACGAGGTAATGATGACTGGTTCCTCCAGTAGCGATAAATCCCATTACTTTGTTCGATATTTTGGGAACGGGAACGAGATCAAATAGATTTTTTAATACGCCGGTAATCGACGACTGAAAAATCGGTGTGCCGATAATATAGAAATCAGCAGTTGTTATCATCTCAATTACCTTTTGTGTATCTTCATTGTAGTCGGATATATTGCTTCCATCGCAAAATTGTACGTTTTTGTAATGCCGCATATCCAGAAAATCGACTTCAATATCCGGATATTTGTTCCGGACAACGTCTAAGCTCGCATCTACAGCCGCAGCTGTTTTTGATCCCAAAATAGTACCTGAAATGCCCAACAATTTCATCCTTTTCACGCTCCCGCAAATTTTAGATTGATTTTTATTCCGTTTTTGATTAGACACTTTTTAAACTATAATGTATATTATATTGAGGTCATTTGTTCTTTGTCAATGACCATATCCACAGCGTTGACATGATCTAACAGATAAGATACATTTATTATATATTTTAATATACTATATATAAATAAAAAGGGAGAGAACCTTTCGTGAGCAATGAACAACCAGATCTATTTACAGATATAACGATTATTGGCGGCGGTCCAACAGGGATGTTCGCTGCGTTTTATGCTGGGATGCGGCATGCAAGCGTGAAAATTTTGGACAGTATGCCTCAGCTCGGCGGGCAGTTGGCCGCTCTATACCCTGAGAAATATATATATGATGTTGCTGGATTCCCTAAGGTGACAGCCCAGCAGCTTATTCATAATTTACAAGAACAAATGAATCATTTCCCTGTGCAGGTTTGCCTGGAAGAAAAGGTTCAGCAAGTAATTAAGAAGGACGAGCATCATTTTGAAATCGTAACCGATAAAGGAATACACTATAGTAAATCTGTCATTATTACCGGCGGCATAGGCGCATTTGAGCCGCGTCGATTAGAGCTTCCAGAAGCCAAACCTTTCGAAAACACAAACTTGCAGTATTTTATAAGTGACTTAAGTCAGTATAGCGGCAAAAGGGTAATCATTAACGGAGGCGGCGATTCCGCGGTCGACTGGGCGCTTATGCTTGAACCGATTGCTGAAGAGGTTACGCTCATTCATAGGCGGGACAAGTTCCGCGCTCACGAGCACAGCGTCGAAAATCTTCTAAAATCGAAAGTGAATGTCATTACACCAGCAGAGATTACAGAGCTGCACGGGGATGAACAGATCGAGAAAATAACGATTACGTTTGGCAAAACAGGAGAAACACGCGAACTCGCATGCGACGCGCTCATCGTTAATTTTGGTTTTGTTTCCTCGCTTGGTCCCATTTTGGAATGGGGATTAGAAGTGGAGAACGGCTCTATCGTTGTTGATACTCGAATGGAAACGAATATTAAAGGGATCTTTGCAGCTGGAGACATTACAAGCTATCCCGGCAAAATAAAGCTTATTGCAGTTGGTTTCGGAGAAGCTCCTACTGCCATTAATAACGCTAAGGTTTATTTGGACCCTACCGCTAAACTCTCGCCCGGCCACAGCAGTAATCTGAAGCTTTAACCACAGAAAAAACAAGAACAGTGAGATATAAATGCTACCTCACTGTTCTTGTTTTTGTCTCTTTTTTATGGAATAGGTACATCTTTGTCCGCCTTTGGCAAGACACTCGGATCTCGAAACCTCTACATCGCCCAGCATCGTTTCAAACAGCTTCAATTCACATTGGCAGGCATGCTGATATTTGGTCGCTACTTGCTCAATTGGGCAATTATTTTCTTTCAAAATAAATTGTTCATTGTTGATCTTTTCCCATTCCACCATATATCCATTCTCGTTCTGAATTTCTGCGAGTGCCTTCACTCTATCCTCAAGCTCTTTGCTTTGCATGCTCGATTCGTATTTTTTAGTCATTTTGTTTTTGCGGCCTTCAAATAACGAATCTACCGCCGACGGGCCAAGCTGATCGGTAAGCTCATCCAATAATTCAAGCGTTAAGGTATGATATTTGCGCGGGAAAAATCCGTCTGCTTGCTCCGTTAAACAATAAACCGCTGTTGGTCTGCCCATCGCTTGTCTGATGGTTTTCGATGAGATAAGATTATCCCTCTCCAGCGATTGAATATGACGTCTAACGGCCATTACCGTAATTCCCAGCTCTTCCGTAAGGTCCTTTGTACTTAAATTACCCTTCGTCTTCAGCAGTTGAAGAATATATTCTCTTGTAGAAAGCTGTCCTTGATCTATGTTGGTCATTCCTAATCACCTTCCGATAATTGTCATATGAAATATTTCATGTCTGAAATGAATACTGCAATAATAACATTTTCTAAAATCAATGTCTCCACTCTGCAATAATTCATCCTGCTATTCATCTTCATTTATCGGAATGGATCATCAAAATTAGATTTGATCTTTTATATACTATTATATATAATAAATTTAATAATTCAACTCCATCCTTTTTTCCAATTCTAAGCGAGGTGCATACATGATGATAGAAATAAGCGAAAAAGCAGAGTCCATTATTAATCAGATGGTTATCGATTCAGGAAATGATCGTACGTTTTTGCGAGTAGGTGTTGAAGATGGCGGCTGCAGCGGATTATCCTATAACATCAAATTGGATGATACCACTACAAACGATGACCGCTCCTTGCAAACGGATCATATCAACGTGGTGTGGAACACTCAGAGCGAGCCTTATTTGGCGGGGGTGAAAATTGATTATGTGGAGCAAGGCATGACTGGCGGCTTCACGATTGATAATCCCAATGCTAAAGCAACCTGCGGCTGCGGAGCTAGCTTTCGTACGGCGACCTTCAAAGGCAAACGCGAAAAATGCGATGAATAACCCTCTCCTCCCATTCGGAACGAGGCATTTTTTTATCACACTTATTATACATTTATATTGACTAAGTATGAAATATCAATTAAGCTGTAAGTATAACTTACCAAATCAACTTATGGAGGAATGAACCATGTCACATCAATTACCTGAACTGCCTTATGCAAACAATGCTTTGGAACCGCATATCGACGAGCAAACGATGATGATTCATCATGACCGCCATCATAATACGTATGTAACAAACTTAAACTCCGCTTTGGCGAACTATCCTGAGCTTCAGCAAAAAGGCTTAAATGAGCTGCTTCAAGATTTAAAAAGCGTCCCTTTAGATATTCGGACAGCCGTACAGAACAATGGAGGCGGACACGCCAACCACTCTTTATTTTGGGAATCGATTGGACCGAGTGGCGGAGGATTGCCTGCTGGTCATTTGGCAGATGCTATCGATAAAGAATTAGGCGGCTTCGACTCGTTTAAGGAGCAGTTTACGAAAGCAGCTACAACTCGTTTCGGCAGCGGGTGGGCGTGGTTAAGCGTAGATCATAAAGGCCATTTGTTCGTTTCGAGCACGCCTAATCAAGATAGTCCGCTTATGGATAATCTGACTCCCATTTTAGGACTCGATGTTTGGGAGCATGCTTATTATCTGAACTACCAAAACAAACGCCCTGATTATATTTCAGCATTCTGGAATATCGTGTTATGGGATGTTGTAGCAAAACGATACGAAGCGGCTATAAAATAAGATGACAACGGATTATAAAAAGCTAGGCTGCTGCATGGCAACCTAGCTTTTGTCATGCTTATGGCGACTCCAAAATGCTGCCGTCACTGCCGTCGTCAACCTTTGATTCTACGCTTGTCATTGATTTCATTAACTCCGTTACGGTCACGAATTGAAAACCCCGTTTATCCAGCTCGTACAGTATTGTCTCCAAGGCTTTGACTGTCTGCTGAGAACCAGGAATGTAATCATGCAGCAATACAATGTCTCCGTTTCTTGCGTTATTCAAAACTTTGTTTACAATTTTGTTCACGCCAGGGCTTCGCCAATCATTTGTGTCTTGATGCCATGACCACAAAATCGTTGTGTAACCTAATGTTTTCGCAACCTGAATTGAATTTTCATTGTAATAGCCTCCGGGCGGGCGAAATAAAAGCGGCTTTTTCCCCGTCAAGGCTTCTAACGCATTTTCAGTTTTTACAATCTCATCTCGAATAGTCGCTTGGCTTATCGATTTCAAGAAGTAAACATGATTAAACGTATGATTGGCTACCTCATGTCCTTCTGCAATTTCTCGCTTAATTGTTTCCGGGTAAAGCTTCACCTTGTTGCCCAGTACAAAAAATGTTGCTTTCGCATTGTATTTCTGCAACAAATCGAGAATAACTTCCGTTGTTTTCGGATATGGCCCATCATCAAAGGTTAAAGCAATTTTCTTATCCTCCGTAGGAACCTCCCACACAATTTCCCCCCGCTTCTCATAAAAAAAACGGTCCTTTTTAATTGGTGCTGAGAAACCTACCAGAAAAACGAACATGAGCAGCAATAGCAGGCCACGCTTACTAATGGACAACGGTTTTCCTCCTAGCGGCTTATCGATATGTATGACGAGATGGATTCGGCAGCTCCATAAGGAGCTGCCGATATCAAGTCTTATTAACGGAGAGGAGCGGTTATTGCATTGCCAATATCGCGAATCATGATGGTGACGTCATTCGCTAACGTCTTCAATGGATGACCATTAGTCATGCTCGTGTTCATCGTTTGTATTTTCTTATGCATACCTTGATCGGATGTCACATGAATGTTGTACTCAGGGTATTGCCCTTTTAAGGCAGCATGCACTTGTTTCTCAATAATGGCTTTTTTGCCGATGTTATCAACATCTAGGCCTACGATTGCATCTTTATTATGAATGACGACTGTTGCTTTTTTCACACCGCTAACTTGCTTAGCACGGTTAGCTAATTGACCAGCGCTTTTATTATGATCCATTCCGAGGCGATGTACCGTTCCATCGGTGCCATTCATACGATTTGTGCCATTGAGACTGTTGATTCCATTCATTCCATCACCGTCAATACCATAGGTGCGATTAGCACTATAAGGATTGGCGCTGTATGAATTGTTATTATTCACTAAAGGATCGACACCATATGCTCTATTATCCAAATTGTTATATCTTCTATCCGTCATATTAGTGCCGTGAGGAACCATTTTTGATTCAATACGATTCATGTCGTTTTTAACTCTCATTGATTTTTGGTTCACCGTATGGTTTTGACCACATGCCGATATCGAAAATCCAATAGCAAGCACCATAACTGAAGTAAGAACCGGTTTTAAATGTTTTTTCACTACATAACACCTCCTGTTTAATGATAATAAGTTGTGCTAAATGTGATCATTCATACATGGAAAAAATATTTCAAGCAACAACGGCATTTAAGATAACCTTTTTATTCGTTTATATAGCACCTCAGGCGTAATATCGGGACTGCCTGCATTAATGCGCGGTATTTCCAATTTATTAATCCCTTTTTTGGCCAAGCCAGGTTTTGTTGTATAGCCATAACTAACGCCTGCCCCCAGCATCGTTGGAAACAAAGTCTTAGAATAGATGCCAAAAGGATAGCTGATCGAATCCGGATTTTTCACTCCTGCTTTTTTCAGCAGATTCACGCATGTTTGAGTGTCCTGCTTAACGCGTGACTTATGAAGCTCTAGTGCATTTTTCCCGCCGGCTTTTTTATTTACATAAGTTAATGCGCTTTTCTCCCCAACCTTCTGATGCAATTGATTGGTATGGCATTGAAAATCGATACTTGTTGATTTGGCCATCATTTGTTTTAATTGCGCGTAAGACAAATGCGGTATCGTCTTAGATGGCTTCTCTAAATAGCTTGTAATCGTAAAATTAACTGCTGGAATGGATAATTCTTTTAGGATCGGATAAGCCACTTTGTAAAAACTTTCATATCCGTCATCAAATGTGATCAATACGGCATTGCTCGGTACGGCGCCGCCAGCCAAAAAATGACGAAAGTCCTCCAGTCTAATGAACTGGTAGCCCTTGCTCCTTAAATAAATTAGCTGATCCCGAAAGAGCATCGATGAAATCGTCGAAGAGCTTGAATCTTTATCGTGAACATGATGATACATTAGAACAGCGACTTTATCCTTATACACACCAGATGAGCTCTTTGCCGAAACAGAGGAGGAACTTATAAGTATTAGAAAAGCCAGACTCAGCATGAAGGTCATTCGAAAAATGATGTTCATTTTGTCGATTTGCTCCTTTCTCATGAACTCAGCTGTTCTCAAATTTTTGCTATATCCTCTGAAGGGTCATAGTCATAAGGTCTGCAAAGCACCAGCAATCATACATGGTAAAAGTAGCTTCCATTCCTTAAAATAACAGGCTTCCATTTCTCCCAAGCAGGGATGGTTTTTTTTGCACGCAAAAAAGGAACAGTATCCGCATTCTACATAAGCGGTTAACTGTTCCCTCTACATTTGATTTGCCATCGTTTAATCCTCAACATTTCTTACATCTACAGATACATGCAATATTTGCTCGCCCGTGCCTCTATATACACCTTTAACCGGCACAATATCTTTATAATCCCGCCCGTGCCCAAGCTTAACATAACGCTCTCCAACAGGGTCAACGTTAGTCGGATCAAAGCTGCACCAGCCGAGTCCGGGTACAAACGCTTCAACCCAAGCATGCGAAGCTTGCTCGAAATCAGCGCTTCCTCCCTGCAAATCACCAACAAAGTGATAGCCGCTTACGTATCTGGCTGGAATGCCAAAAGCTCTGCAGCTTGCGATCATTAAATGCGCAAAATCCTGACATACGCCTCTTTTGCTCAAAAACATATCCGATGTTTTCGTCTTTACATCTGTCGCTTCAGGATCATAAATGAACTCGCTCCTAATCTTTGTAGACAGCGCACTTAGCCAATCGAGAACGCTGGCTTGACTGCTTGAGCTTGCGCTCAAAATTTCACCAGCAAACTGATCTACTTCAGACGTAACAGCTGTATATTCTGTCGTAAGCAAAAACTCGGTGAAACGATTGGCAGCTTCATCTGTTCTTAACCAGTTCCATGCCTGCTCTGGCGGCCGCTTGCTTAAGTATTGTTCACGTTCCTCCGACGTTGGCGCCTGCTTCGTAACAACAGTCATAGATGTTCGAATGGTAAGCCGCTTATGGGGACCATTAACCGAGAACGCATGAACACGATTGCCAAAATAGTCCTCATAGGTGAACAAAGAAGCATTCGGTTCAATCGAAATCGCTTGCTGATAACAGGACTGTCTTTCATTAGTGCTGGGCGTTAATCTAATTTCATTGACACTGTCCGTCACTGACTCTGCATACTCGTACTGCGTGACATGTGAAATACTGAGCTTCATGCGCTTGCCTCCCCCATACGAAAAAAGGTTTTGGCAAAAGCCATCCCAAGCTGCTGACAAGCATCCAGCAAATGAGCAACGATCGTTCCATTCCGATCAATGACCATATCCTCTCGCTCAAGACACGCCAAATCAGCTTTCACCTTGCTCACTTGGCGGATTACTTTCTCATGTGCGGTGCGAAGCTGTTTATCCTGCAGTTCAATATGCCGCATATGTTCATCAAGGGTATGCAATGCAAAATGAAGAGACCGCGGAAACACGCCATTAAGAACAACAAATTCAACGATCGACTCCACAGAGATGCCATCAGCATAATAACGACGAAACGCTTGATAGCCGCTAACCGAGCGCAGTACGGCCTGCAAATATGGATATGCCCTTGCATTGTCCCAATCCTCGCCGCTAGCTGCGTTGCCCACTGCCTTGATGATGCGCAGCGTATTCTCAGAGCGCTCCAAGTATCGCCCGCATTCAATGAAATGCCATTCATTTTCCCTTGGCATGACGGATTGGCTGACCCCTTGAAAAAGCGCCGTCCATTCCTTGATTCTTCCGAAAAACAAATGCGGAGATTCACGCAGCAAATCATCCGGCTGCTTCTCCCGCAGCCACAAATAAAAAGCATTTGTTGCATCCCACATTTCACTTGGCACCTTCTCGCGCAATGTACGAAGATTGCCGCGAGCATGACTGACGCAGGAAACTAAAGAGTTCGGATTATCACGATCAAGCGTCGTGTAGAACAGAACATCACGTTCATTGTAGCTGCTATATTGCTGTTCATAAGCTTCTCGGCTGCCAAGAGCATCGACGATTCTTGCCCATTTCGAATAAGACACCATCTCGTCGCCCTCCAGCTTTCCTTTTAGGCTTGGCGTGTCGTCATCAACCTGCAGGTGGTAATGAACATCAATTAATCTAGCATGATTCTCAGCACGCTCCATGTAGCGGCCTATCCAAAACAACGCTTCTGCATTCCGGTTCAGCATAGCAATCCCTCCTGTTAATTATCGTTTTAGGACCCACGTATCCTTGACTCCGCCGCCCTGAGAAGAGTTGACTACAAGTGAACCTTCCTTCATCGCAACACGTGTTAAACCGCCCGGAATGACATGTGTCTCTTCACCCATCAAAGCAAATGCGCGCAAATCAATATGCCGAGGCGTCATGCCGCCGTCCACCATAACCGGCGCTCGCGAGAGCTTCATCGTCGTCTGGGCGATGTATCGCTCAGGTTCCCGCTTAATAGCCTCAGCAAATGCATGAATCTCAGGCAGGGAAGCGCTTGGACCAATCAACATGCCATAGCCCCCCGAAAGCGATGTCTCCTTCACGACGAGCTGATCCAAGTGTTCCAGCACGTAATCACGTTCCTCCTTGCGCGTTAAAATGTACGTTGGAACGTTATGCAGAAGAGGCTCTTCTCCCAAATAGTAACGAATCATGTCTGGAACATACGCGTAAACGGCTTTATCGTCCGCCACGCCTGTTCCCGGCGCATTAGCGATCGCTACATTTCCGGCACGATAAGCGTTCATGAGTCCAGGTACACCAAGGAAGGAATCCGGCTGAAAGGCAAGCGGATCAAGAAAATCATCATCAATGCGTCGATAAATAACATCCACTTGGCGAAGTCCGCGCAAATCACGCAAATAAATTTTGTGGTCTTTGTATACGAGGTCCCTGCCTTCAACGAGGTGAATGCCCATCTGCTGCGCCAAAAAGGTATGTTCATAATAAGCTGAATTATAAGCACCTGGAGTAAGCAGCACGATCAAGGGGTCGCGTTTGCCGCTTGGAGAAAGCGCGCGAAGTGAGCTTAGAAAACAATTTAAGCTGCGGTCAATACTTTGTACTGAGCTTGATAAATACAAATCATGAAATAGCTCATTCATTAACGTTCTGCCTTTAAACAAATAAGAAAAGCCTGATGGAGAACGCAAATTATCCTCCAGCACATAATATCGGCCCTTCTCATCACGAATCAAATCAATGCCCGATGCTGTAATATATACACCGCCTGGAACATGTAGACCAGCCATTTCAGGCCGAAAATAAGTATTTGAAACAATCATTCTACGAGGAATGATACCGTCTGCTACAATTTTTTGTCCGTGATATACATCATGAAGGAATGCATTCAAAGCTTTGATTCGCTGCCTTACTCCTCGGTCAACGCCATCCCATTCATGCTTCGGTATGACGCGAGGGATATAATCGAACGGAATCGTTCGCTCAAGCGGCTCATTTTGCGCACCGCTGTACAGCGTGAAGGTAATGCCCTCCTCCATCATTCTTTGATTAATCGCGTTTTGCCGGACTGCAAGCTCAGTTGGATTCATTCTTCCGAATAATCGATGAACGCTTTCGTAGTGGTCACGAACAGAAAAGTCCTTATCGAACATTTCATCGTAAAAGGTCTGAGCATCGTAATATTGCGATTGCGACTGTTTGGCCGTCGACATGACAACCGCCTCCTTCATGATGGCCGCTATACCAGTTTGGTACTAGCTAGGGGAAAAATCGATCATTTTTGTTGATTTAACGTTAAAAAACTTAACATTAATTACATATTTGTATCGGAATGTTAGGATAATCATACTAAATTCTAAATATTGTGTCAACTTATATAACACGAAAGCAGGAACCCTCAAATGAGAGAATTCCTGCTTTTTCTGAGCTGCATTACCTATTCGGATTGGTTTAATTGCTGCAAATCCTTTGTAACTTTATCAACCATATTAACGAATGAAGCCAGTTCTTGGGATCGAGCTGCTTGATTACGGGCCTCAACCGAGGTTTGCTCCGATTCAAGGCGCACTGCGGATAGCTTCTTATCGATTTCCTCAAGCTTTGACTGTATCCCTTCAAGTGCGTTCCTTGATGAAGCGGCCAGCTTGCGCACTTCATTCGCAACAACCTCGAAGCCTCTCCCATTCTCGCCAGCTCTCGCAGCTTCTATCGCAGCATTAAGACCTAACAAATGCGTTTGATCCGATATGCCTCGAATCAAAGTTCCCATTTCGTTAATGCCTTCAAGCTCTTCACGAAGCTCACCTAATAGTGTATGCGTCTTATCCTGAGATTGCGAAGTCGAAATCGCAGTTGCCGCAATCGATTGTGCACCCTCGTCCAGTTCAAACATAAGTGAAGCAAGCTCTTGCACAGCACTCGTAACAGTCGTCAGCATGATGGATCGATTGTCTGCCAGCTCTTGAATTTTTTTCTGTTCATGCTGATTGTAAGCTTCAAGCACGAATTGCGAGTCCAGATTGAACAATTTCGTCAAAGCATGCACAACATCCTTCCAGCGTTCAGGAAGAACTCTTTTCAGTACGTTCGTCGATATGTCCAGATAAGTCATATATGTACCCAAATACCAGTCCGTCGTCAGTCCAATTCGGGAATGAACAGCGCCTATTTTTATGCGGTTATCAATGTAAGCTTGGTCGATTATCCCCTCGGTAAGCGACATGTAATACCATATCTGCGTTTCCTTCAAACGTTCAATGGTGCTTACATTAGAAATAATAGCTACAAGCTCCGGCTGCTGGCCTATGCTTTCATAAAACCGGTCGACCACTTCATGGACAATATTTTGAAAAATGGGCTTGCATTCCGCTAAAATTTTGAGATCCTGCTCCGTAATGCCCGTGTATTCAATCTGCTTCTTGCGCTCTGCTGATAAATTAATCAAAATAGCCCGACTCCTTCGGTATATAGTAGACCACTATTACCTATTATATCGGAAAATATTCAAGAAACAGTATGATCATCTCAAATTCTTTTTAAACCTAGAGGAAGAAAAGAAATGGGGCTGTCCGTAAAGCAATTTCCGAATCATTCAGCCTCCACTTTTCAAGCAGTATGCTAGCAAAAAAGAACCTTCAGATTCAATTTCATAGTGGTTTTGAATGTTCTTTTGCATATACTTTGGGGTTCTCTCACACAAGTTTACCCTTTTTGAATATCCCCTTTTCTAATCCGGCAAGTATGCACTTCTACATTGTCCTTAATTATTTTCTATACTGCATATTCGCAGGATAGCGGCATCATTCTCATACTTACGTGTAGCTATACTGTATTTCCTACAGTGTAAGCACTCTTTAAATGCTAAAATGGCAGATCATATTGCAAATTATTGCATAAATACAACATAAGTATCCAACACAGCTAAAAAAGGGCGAAGTTCCTGCAATTGTGCAGGATAGCTGGACGTAGATCGAGGAAAATGGTGTTGGAGACTTATCAAAATAGCATCAAAACAAAGAAATATGGTTTTACAAAATGAAGAAGGGGCGTCCCTAAGTCATTTATGACTTTTGAGACACCCACTTCTCTAATACTCCGGGCAATTTTTTATCGATTGAGCAGGCTTCCTACATAACGAAGCAATTCATTTGAACATACCGAGCAGTAGCTATGCTCATCCATAAGACGTTTCGTTACTTCATTAATTCGCTTCAATTGACTCTCATCCGGTGTTTTTGTAGACGTCGTTATTTTCACAATATCCTTCAGATCAGCGAACAGCTTCTTCTCGACGGCTTCGCGCAACCGCTCATGACTTGTAAAATCAAACTTTTTCCCTTTCCGCGAATAAGACGAGATTCGAATCAAAATCTCTTCGCGGAACGCTTTTTTCGCATTTTCGGAGACGCCAATTTGCTCCTCGATGGAACGCATGAGGCGCTCATCCGGATCCATCTCTTCGCCTGTCAGCGGATCTTTAATTTTTGCCCAGTTGCAATACGATTCAATGTTATCCAAGTAATTTTCAAATAAAGTGCGGGCAGATTCTTCATAGGAATATACGAATGCCTTCTGAATTTCTTTTTTCGCGAGCAGATCGTATTCCTTGCGGGCCACCGAGATGAAATTCAAGTAGCGCTCACGCTCATCCTTCGTAATGGATGGATGGTGATCCAATCCTTCCTTAAGCGCACGCAAAACATCAAGCGCATTAATACATTGTGTATCCTGCTTAATAAGMGCGCTGGAAATTCGGTTAATGACGTAGCGCGGATCAATACCTGTCATGCCTTCCTCTAAGTATTCGTTTTGCATTTCCTTCAAATCTGCTTCCTTGAACCCTTCGACTTCCTCGCCGTCGTACATCCGCATTTTCTTCACAAGATCCATGCCTTGCTTCTTCGTTTCCTTCAGCCTCGTTAAGATAGAGAAGATGGCAGCAGCACGCAGCGCATGCGGTGCGATATGAATATGGCGCATATCGCTTTGTGCGATTAGCTTCTTATAAATTTTTTCTTCGTCGGACACTCGCAAATTGTAAGGGACCGGCATAACGATCATCCTGGAGTGCAAGGCCTCATTTTTCTTATTGCTTATGAACGATTTGTACTCCGATTCATTCGTATGAGCAATAATAAGCTCATCCGCGCTGATCAAAGCGAATCGGCCTGCTTTAAAGTTGCCTTCCTGCGTCAGTGAGAGCAAGTTCCATAAAAACTTCTCATCACACTTGAGCATTTCTTGAAATTCCATCAATCCGCGATTTGCCTTATTAAGCTCACCGTCAAAACGATAGGCGCGAGGATCGGATTCAGATCCATACTCCGTTATCGTCGAGAAATCGATGCTTCCTGTAAGATCGGCAATATCTTGTGACTTCGGATCGGATGGACTGAATGTGCCAATACCAACTCGGTTATCCTCAGAAATAAACACCCGCTCAACGAGTACGTTTTCAATATCGCCGCTGTATTCCGTCGTAAGCCTCATTTGGCATGAAGGGCATAGATTCCCTTCAATTCGAACACTGAGCTCTTTTTCAATATCAAGCCGAAGCTCATGGGGAATAAGATGAAGCGGATCCTCATGCATCGGGCAGCCTTTAATCGCATAAACGGCTCCACGCTCAGTTCTGGAAAATTTCTCTAGTCCTTTTTTGAGCATCGTAACGATTGTGGACTTTCCTCCGCTGACCGGACCCATTAACAATAGAATCCGTTTGCGAACCTCCAGCCTGCGAGCTGATGAATGGAAATATTCTTCAACCAGCTTCTCTACCGCACGATCCAGCCCAAAAATTTCTTGATCGAAAAATTTATACTGCTTGTTGCCGCCAACATCTTCCACCCCATGAGATTCAATCATTTCATAAACGCGAGAATGTGCTGTCATGGCCGGGGACGGGTCCTTCCTTAACAAATCAACGTAATCCTTGAATGTTCCTGTCCAAGCAAGTTTCTCGCTCTCAGCCTGATACTCCGATATTCGCTTGAAAATGTCCATACCGTGCCTCCTCCCATCGCTTCCGCATTCCACTTATCATTCTACGCCCGGGATTTGTCTCTAGACGCTCTATCGAGTGGTGCCAACTTTTATTGAGGTATTACATTCCTATGCTTATTCGAGGAGATAATTGCACACTATTTTTGTCCTTCATCCATCAAAAAACGACAAGTGCGCAAAATCCTTTGCTATAATGATTCATAAGCATCAATGGAAATGAACGTGGAGAGGAGTTAGCAAACGTGGCAGTAGCACGCGAAGAAGAGCTCTACAAACCTATAAAAAAGTATTATGAGCAGCTTGGTTATGCAGTAAAAAGCGAGATCCTTCATTGCGATTTGGTCGCTATTCATCCTGAGCGAGCCGATACGATAATTGTCGAAATGAAAAAAACATTCAATCTCGCCTTGCTTTTGCAAGGGGTTGAACGTCTTCGATTAAATAGCCATGTCGTGCTGGCGGTTGAACGCAATCGAACGAAAAGCGGAGCGCACAACCAGCGCTTTGGCGATTTGACTGAACTGTGCCGAATGCTTGGACTCGGATTTATGACCGTCACCTTCTATAAAACAAAGCCGCCGGTCATCGATTGGTTATGTCAGCCGGGCGATCCGCCGCTTCGCGGAGTAAGGCGCAAGAAGCAAGCACAGCTGCTGACCGAATTTAAGGAGCGCAGCGGCGACTATAACGTCGGCGGCAGTGCTGGCCGCAAGCTTGTTACAGCATACCGCGAGAAGGCTCTGCGCTGTGCTTATGCGCTTCACACCTCGGGACCACTAGCTCCGCGTGAGGTCGCAGCCATTACAGGCTATAGACGCAGCGGCGAAACGCTGCGCAGCAATTATTACGGCTGGTTTGATCGCATTGAACGCGGCAAATACAGCCTGCGCCCTGAGGGCGCGGCTGCATTATCTGAATATAGCAATGTTATCGCTGAATGGTCAGCAACGGTTAGCTCCGCCCCGTAAATTCACCGATCGCTTCAACAAACCGCAATACGCCTTGTTCTGTACGCGCTCCTGTATTATACGTGTAATTCAACCTTGCAGTGTTGCGCTGTGGATGATCGGCATAGAAAGAGCTGCCTGGCACAAACGCAACCCCTTTTTGAACCGCACACCGCAGGAGCGCCTCTGCATCCAACCCGTCAGGTAGCTCCAGCCATAGGAACATGCCGCCTTTCGGTTTTACCCAAGTGACGCCCTCTATTGCCTGGCGCTCAAGGAGACCATGCATCTCAAGCATTCGCTCGCCATATGACTTTGAAATAAGACGGATATGATCATCGAGATCAAACCCTTTAAGCAATTGACTTAATATTTGTTGATCGATCGTACTCGAGTGTAGATCGGCAGCTTGCTTAGCTTTGGCTACCATGTTGATGACTTCGCTGTCTCCGATAGCCCAACCTGACCGCAGCGCAGGTGCTACCGTTTTAGAAAACGTACTCGTATAAAAAACAGCGCCGCCCTCTACTTGTCCTTCTAATGAGAACAGTGTAGGGAATTGCTCGCTCTCATCAAATTTTATGTCACCATAAGGATCATCTTCTATAATTGGCATTTCGTTTTGCTTGCAGAGAGCAAGTATTTTCTTCCTTCGCTCAACGCTCCATACACGTCCCGTAGGATTGCCGAATGTCGGTACAGCATACAGCAGCTTCGGACGATGCTCGCGAATAAGACGCTCTGCATCCTCAGGAATGATTCCATGCTCATCACTCTCCGCTGCCACTACTTTTAAACCATGAAGAGCAAAGACTTGCAAACTTGCCAAGTAAGTTGGCTTCTCAACCAAGATTACATCTCCAGGCTCTGTAAGTACGCCAACGAGCAAATCAATCGCCTGCTGCGATCCTGTCGTCAGAATCATCTGATCTGGATTAACATGCATTTGCTTAACTGCCATTCGCTCACAAAGCTGCTCCCGCAATGGCAAATACCCAGCTGTCAAACCATACTGCAATGCGCTTGCTCCAGCTGTAAATACACGATCTGCTGCTTCGCGCACGGCTTGTACGGGGAACAGCTCCTCAGCTGGAAGTCCTCCAGCAAATGAGATCATTTCCTTTCCTTGCGTCAGCTTAAGTATATCCCTAACCGCTGAAGATTTAAGCTCTGATACTCTAGATGAAAAACGATAATTCATATTGATTGCTCCTCCTCGCAAGCTATATTGCTATGCTTATACTCTCTATGTTAACAATGTGTTCACAACTTTTAAAGTTTTCTTTTTTGCCATCGTTGGTTATAATAAATACAGCATACTTGGAGGTGTCCCACAGATGAACTTTATTATCGTTATGACTGTGTTTGCATTGTTCATTATTGCGATGCTTACCAGCTCTTACAATGACGACAAAACAAAAGGACTATAAGCCTGCTTTATCCGCTTATAGCCAGCGCAACAAAAAAATGAAGCTTCCCGAAGAGCATTAATACTCTTCTCGGGAAGCTTCATTTCGTTATACAGCATGCAAAAACGCTGATTAGCGTTGCAGAACTGCCATTTCTTCCATACATACACCACAAACATAGCGATCCTTGAAATCACGAACTTCAACCATTGAACCGCAAAAAACACACTTTGGACGGTAACGCTCCAAAATGATATGGTCACCTTGGACGAAAATTTCAACGGGATCGCCCTCGTTCATCAAATAACGTTTACGTAATGATTTTGGAAGTACAATACGTCCGAGTTGGTCCACTTTTCTTACTACACCTGCTGGTTTCATCACTTTCACCTCTTCTGTGTCTGGTTTCGCAAGCTATTTTTGAGAAACCTCTGCGTTATAGTCTTTCGATGGCACTTCAGTATTTCCTTCCTAATTTAATAATTTCTTAATATCCTGCAATAATTCTTTTTATTAGAGCAAAAAAATTCCAAAAAATGAGAAATAAATTAACATTTTTAATCGAGTCCTGGAAAATGATTTTGTCTAAGCGCTTCATACACGATAATTGCTGCTGAATTGGACAGATTAAGTGATCGCACTTTATCCGTCATCGGCAATCTAATGCAAGTTTCTATATTCGCATCTATAAGCTCCTGTGGCAAGCCCTTTGTTTCTTTTCCGAATACAAAGAAATCGCCATCCTGATACTCGAACTGTGAATACGTCTTCTTCGCTTTCGTACTTGCGTAGAAGAATCGGCCTTGCGGATAACTTGCGAGCACCTCATCGAAGGAATCATGATACTCGATATGTACCGAATGCCAATAATCGAGTCCCGCCCTCTTCAAGGTACGATCGTCCGTATCGAAGCCAAGTGGTCTTACCAAATGCAAAATAGTGCCGGTTGCAGCGCATGTACGAGAAATATTACCTGTATTTGCAGGAATTTCTGGTTCTACCAAAACAATATGAAATGGCATAGTTTTGTTTCTCACCTCTCATTTTGCCTATTATACACGAAAATGACGAATATTTTTACACCCACTTTACGTACCGTTAATCTCAAGCATAATTTCAACCTTCATAATAGAACCATAATAGGCGGAAACACATGGAGGAGAGCTGAATCATGCGAAAAAAAATTTTGATCGTGGATGACGAACCATCTATTTCAATGTTGATTGAATTTAACTTAAAGCTGGCAGGTTATGATGTACGTTGTGTAGGTGATGGTGAAGCTGTATTCGAAATGCTTAAACCTTTCCGTCCCGACTTAATTGTTCTAGATCTCATGCTGCCAAAAATGGATGGACTCCAAGTTTGCCGCGAGCTGCGCAAGCAAAGCAATGCTGTACCCATCGTTATGCTGACTGCACTTCAAGACGTAACCGATAAAATAGCTGGTCTTGATAATGGTGCCGATGACTATATGACTAAACCTTTTAGCCCGCAGGAGCTTGTTTCCCGTATTCAAGCTATTTTCCGCAGAGTTCAATCGCTTCCAGGCACTGCTGATGACACAACGTTCAACATTGGCCGCTTGAAGGTTCAGGTTGAACAGCGCGAAGTATTCATAGACGGCAAATCCGTTGAGCTTACGCCAAAGGAATTTGAACTGCTATTGTTCCTATGCCGCCACAAAGGAAAAGTGCTTAGCCGCCAGCAGCTGCTTCACGGCGTTTGGGATTACCATTTCCTCGGTGACACACGAATCGTCGACGTTCATATTAGCCATCTGCGCGACAAGATCGAGAAAAACGCACGTACGCCGGAATATATTATGACCGTCCGCAATGTCGGTTATAAATTAAACGGTCCTCATATTGCTGAGAGCAGTCTTGCCCAAGCTTAATGAACTTATAACTTCTATACCCAAAAAACAGCCTGCTTCTATATTAGAAGCAGGCTGTTTCTATTCTAGCAATAATAGGCGTGAAATCAAAACTACTTATTAACCGTTCCGTTTTTGGAAGTCAGCCATGAATTGTGCAAGCGCCTGGCAGCTCTCAAGCGGAACTGCATTGTATGTTGAAGCTCTTAGGCCGCCAACATCGCGATGACCCTTCAAGCCTTCAAAACCTTCTTTCAACGACTCCTTAACGAACAGAGCCTCAAGCTCCTCCGTTTGAATACGGAAAGTAATATTCATAAGCGAACGGCTTTGCGGCTGAGCACAGCCCGTGTAGAAGCCGCTGCTTTGATCGATAGCGTCATAGATCAGCTTCGTTTTGTCGCGGTTGTACTGCTCAAGCTGAGAAACTCCGCCTTTTGCCTTGATCCACTCCAGAACCAGCTTCACCATATATACCGAGAAAGACGGCGGTGTATTGTACAACGAGCCGCTCTTCGCATGCGTGCTGTAACGGAACATCGTTGGAATCGTTTTGTTGCTGCTCTCGATAAGATCCTTACGAATGATGACAACGGTAACGCCTGATGGACCTAGGTTTTTTTGTGCGCCGGCATAAATGACGCCAAATTTGCTCACATCAATCGGTCTGCTCAAAATATCACTGGACATATCCGCAATTAGTGGCACATCACCAGTGTCAGGGAATTCTTGGAACTGCGTTCCGCCGATCGTTTCATTTGATGTTAAATGTACATAGGAAGCATTGCTCGGAACTTCAATTTCTGACAAAGTCGGCATACGCATAAATTTGTCAGCTTCAGTCGAAGCAGCAATAACCGTTTCTCCGACAAGTTTCGCTTCTTTAAGCGCTTTGTCAGCCCAAGCTCCTGTCATGACGTAAGCGCCTGGCTTGCCAGGCTGCAGAAGATTCAGAGGAAGCATAGCAAACTGTGTGCTCGCGCCGCCTTGCAGCAATAAAACTTCATAGTTTTCTGGAATTCCGAACAATTCACGAAGCAGGGCTTGCGATTGATTGTTCACTTCTTCATACATTTTGCTGCGGTGAGACATTTCCATAATGGACATCCCCGCGCCCTGATAATCAACAAATTGCTCCTGGGCTTGCTTCAGCACCTCAAGTGGTATTGCGGCTGGTCCTGCATTAAAATTAAATGCTCGTGTCATCTTCGGATACCCACCTCTGTTTCTTTATTTATGATATGGATATGATAGCAATTTTGAAGGGCTGCATCAAGTGTATTCCGCATATTAAATAAATTAAAAGTCGAACGTATGACGCAATACTGTCAATAAACATTCGGATTTCGTTCATTTTATCTTTACAAACCATAAAAAAACGGGTCCTAGAGGGACCCGTTTCTTATATTTCTTGAACGATTGATTAGCAATCGTAGTAAAGGCTGAACTCATGCGGATGAATACGGATTGCAACAGCTTTAGCTTCTTGACGTTTTACTGCAACGTAGTTGTCAATGAAGTCTTTAGAGAATACGCCGCCTTCAGTCAAGAAATCGGAATCTGCTTCAAGGGCATTAAGCGCCTCGTCAAGCGTTCCAGGAACGCTGCGGATTTCTTTTTTCTCTTCTTCTGGCAATTCGTAGATGTTTTTGTCGAAAGGACCGTAACCAAGAGCTACTGGATCAAGCTTGCGCTTGATGCCGTCCAGACCTGCAAGCAGCATCGCTGCAAATGCAAGGTAAGGGTTAGCTGTGTTGTCCGGCGTACGGAATTCAATACGACAGCCTTTAGGTGTTACAGCTGCAATCGGAATACGAACGGCTGCAGAACGGTTGCCTTTTGAGAATACAAGGTTAACCGGCGCTTCGTAACCAGGCACAAGACGTTTGAATGAGTTCGTGCTTGGGTTAGTGATTGCGATCAAAGCCGGAGCGTGGTAAAGTACGCCGCCGATGTAGTGCATAGCCATTTCGCTTAGGTTAGCGTAAGCGCCTTTGTCATAGAACAAAGGAGTATCGCCGTTGAAGATAGAAGCATGAACGTGCATACCGCTACCGTTGTCACCGAATAGTGGCTTCGGCATGAAAGTAGCCGTTTTGCCATATTGGCGAGCTGTGTTGTGAATAATATATTTGAATTTCATAAGATTGTCGGCTGTTTTTGTCAATGTGTCAAAACGGAAGTTGATTTCTGCTTGACCAGCAGTTGCAACTTCATGGTGATGACGTTCTACGCGAAGGCCCGATTCCTGCAATAGGCGAACCATTTCGCTGCGGATGTCTTGTTGGGAGTCGATAGGAGCTACAGGAACATAGCCGCCTTTAACTGGAATTTTCGAACCAAGGTTTCCGCCCTCTTCTTTACGGTTCGTGTTCCAGCCAGCTTCCTCGGATTCAACAACATAAGAGGATGCGTTCATTGTGCTTTCATAGCGAACTTCGTCGAAAATAAAGAATTCAGGTTCTGGTGCAAAAAATGCTGTCGTACCAATACCCGTAGTTTGAAGATACTCTTCAGCCTTTTGAGCGATGCTGCGTGGGTCACGGTCATAACGATCGCCTTCAGGTGTATGAATATTACACATAACATTCAGTGTAGGATGATCAGTGAAAGGATCAATAAATACGGATTCTGTATCCGGCATCATAACCATATCGGAATTTTCGATACCGCGGAAACCGTGGATTGATGATCCATCAAAAGCTACTCCGTTTACAAAAGTATCAGCATCAACCTCAGCAGCAGGAAGCGTGATGTGGTGAGCCTTACCTAGAAGATCCACGAAGCGGAAATCTACAAACATAATGCTGTTTTCTTTAATATTGTCCAAAACATTTTGAACTGACATTATAATTTCCTCCATTTCCGAACATTAGCGTAGTGTTGAACAAGTATTGTTCAATTATTGCTCCAAATCCATGTCGTTATTATAAAACTAGCCCTCAATCTCCGTCAATAGCTATGTAAGGTATTTTTTGAACTCATGTTAGGTATACTTACAAGTTTGTACGTTTGTTCACAAATCCTCAATAAAAAAAGCTGAGATCCTTTTATTTATAAGGCTTTTTGAGAACGGTTACACAAAAAACAAAAAAAACTTTGCCATCCTAAGATGACAAAGTTTGGTTTGATGTTAGGTTAGATTTTCCACTCTACAAAAGCTTCTGCTGGTGCTTTTGGCGTATCAAACTGTTTGCCAACGATCGGTGCCAGCTTCTCTAGGTCCTTCAATAAGTTAGCAAATTGGTCCGGGAACAAGGATTGTACCCCATCGCCAGTCATCGAGTTATCTGGATCGGTATGCATTTCAACGATCAATCCGTTCGCGCCAGCCGCTACTGAAGCTTTCGACATAGGCTCAACCAGCTCACGACGGCCTGTTCCATGGCTCGGGTCAGAAATAACTGGCAGATGGCTAAGCGATTGTAGCACTGGAATTGCAGATAAATCTAGCGTATTGCGCGTGTAAGTTTCGAATGTTCGGATTCCGCGTTCACACAACATGACATTTGGATTACCGCCTGCCAAAATGTACTCCGCCGCATTCAAAAACTCGTCATAGGTTGAGCTGAATCCACGTTTAAGCAGTACAGGCGTTTGAATCGTTCCAAGCTTGCGCAGCAAATCGAAGTTTTGCATATTGCGTGTACCTACTTGAAGAATGTCCGCGTATTCTGCACATACATCCACATATTCTGGCGTCATGACTTCTGTAATCGTCAGAAGGCCGTGCTTCTTACCCGCTTCCGCCATCATAACAAGCCCTTCCACGCCTACGCCTTGGAAGCTGTAAGGCCCTGTGCGCGGCTTGAAGGCGCCTCCGCGCAGCACCTGTCCGCCAGCCGCTTTTACTAAACGAGCAATCTCGTCGATTTGCTCCGGTGTTTCAACAGCACAAGGTCCGCCCATTATAACAAGATTGCTTCCGCCGATTTTCACGCCTTTTATGTCAATAACTGTATCATCCGGATGAAAGTCACGGCTTGCTAGCTTGTATGATTTCGAAATTTTAATAACGTTTTCCACACCTTTCATTTGACGCAAATGCTCAGCAAGCGTAGGTTCTGCTTTGCCAATAATTCCAATTACCGTGCGATCCGTACCTCTTGATACATGTGCTTGAACTCCTGCTCTTTCAATATGAGCAACAATTTCTGTAATGCGTTCTTCTGCAATATTTGAATTCGTGATAACGATCATAGGGATCACTCCTAAATTTATTGTGGGATTTGGGCAAAAAAAATGTACAAACTTTTGCTTAATAAATGCATGGCATCGCACGAAGCGCGCCTCATTTTCTCATAATCATTGGATATCTACTTTATGGCTTTTATGCTTCGTAGCTTTTAAGCTTCTACGCTTTTAACCGCTAAAGTAAATATACAAGAGAAACTCATTTTCGTCAACCCCGTCATAATAAAAAAAGGAGAAGAGACTCATTCATGATGCTTCTTCTGCATCAATCACTAGTCTCATCTCTCTCTTCATGTTAGCTATTTATTCAGGTTTCTCTGCAGTTGCCGTTGCCGCTGGGGTCGACTTCACTCGAACATTAGGCAGCAGCTTATTCATATTGACCGTACGACGGATTTCCCATGTCTCCGGATTATTATGATCGTACTGCTCTAAATAAGTAATAACCTCTTTCGTAAGCGGCGTCGGCGTAGACGCACCAGATGTAACTGCGACACGATCGATGCCTTTCAGCCACTCCTGTTCAATCTCTGACACATCGGAAACGCGGTAAGCTTTCACTCCTGCGATCTCCTCGGATACTTGTGCTAGACGGTTCGAGTTGTTGCTTCGCGGATCGCCAACTACAATTGTAAGCTGCGCTTCGCCTGCTTGCTCTGCTACCGCCTCTTGACGAACCTGAGTTGCCATGCAGATTTCATTATGAACCTCTGCAGTAGGATAACGCTCAAGGAGCTTGCTAATCACATGACGAATATCCCATTGCGACATCGTCGTTTGGTTCGTTATAAGAATGCGCCCTTCCGGCACATTAAGCGCAGCAATTTCTTCTTCCTTTTCGATGAGGTGAACATGCTCCGGCGCAACGCCGATCGCTCCTTCGGGCTCAGGATGGCCCTTCTTGCCAATATAAATAATATGATAGCCTTCCGCCGATTTATCGCGAATGAGATCATGAGTTCTCGTAACGTCTGGGCATGTCGCATCCACAACGGAAAGCCCCTTGTCACGAGCACGCTGACGCACTTCTGGCGAGACGCCATGCGCTGTAAATATAACGGTGCCTTGTTCGATTTGATCCAAAATGTCGAGTCGGTTGGCGCCATCAAGCGTAATGACACCTTCCTGCTCGAATGCTTCTGTAACATGGGCATTATGGACAATCATACCTAATATATAAATAGGTCGCGGCAGCTCCAAGTTTTTGACCGTTTGCAAAGCCAGTACCATCGCGTCGACGACGCCATAGCAATAACCACGCGGTGATATTCTAACGATTTCCATTTATTGCACCTGCTTTCTGACCGGATATGCGTAACAGCTATGAATCCTTCATTTCATCCGTTGCTACTATTATAGACGAATGAGACGTGTCAGAAAAGCTAATTGGAAGCCAAATCGTAAACTTCGTTCCATTTCCTTCGCTGGTGAGCACTTCTACAGAACCTTTATGCTCATCAATAATCCATTTTGCAATGGATAATCCAAGACCTGTACCGACGGTAACTCCCCGTGATTCGTCCGCTCGATAGAAGCGATCGAAAATATGCGGGATTTCATCTGGATTCATCCCAATCCCTGTATCTTGGATAACGAAGCCGATTTGTAAATCCCTTCTGACCGCACTCAGCTCAACCGTACCCTCCGACGTATATTTGAATGCATTCTCAATAAAAATAAATAACAGCTGCTGCAAATAATTGTGATTGGCATTGACGCGCACCCCATCCAATGCCGATAGATCGCCAAGCTTCCATTCAGCTGTACGCGGGAGCAGCTGTGCTCTGCGCACAACCTCCTCTGTAAGCGGCAGCAGGTCAAGCGGCGTCTTCTCCATCGTATAACCCGCATCTGCTCTCGCAAGCGCAAGCAGATCATTAACGAGCGTACTCATACGAATCGCCTCAGCAGATATATCGCTCATCGCTTCTTTGGACATATCCCATCGATCCGAATCCAGCGGCAGCCACTCGCCCGTATCGATATCTCTATTCGTCTCTCGAACTCGCGTCCACATCCGCTCGAGCAGCTCAATATTGCCTCGAATTGTCGTCAAAGGCGTCCTAAGCTCATGAGACGCGTCAGATACGAACCTGCGCTGCGCCTTGTAAGCTTCATCAAGCTCATTGTATGCCATCTCCAAACGCGCAAGCATCACGTTTAACGTACTCACAAGCCTTCCTATCTCATCCTTCGGCCCCATGACAGGAATCCGTACACTGAGATCAGCACCATTTTCAATTTGCTCTGTAGCACGAATGACACGTTCAATTGGACGAAGTGCCTGACGTGCAATTAATAGCCCTACTGTAAAGGCAATAAAAACAACAATTAATGATGAAAAAATGAGAATAGTACGTAATCCATTCAGGAATCGTTCCTCATTATATGAGAATACACCCACTTGGACTAAACCCACTAAGCTGTTATCACTCTCTAAATAAACAGGTCGCTGATATGTGAGCATAGCATATTTGTTTTTGTTAATTTCGACGTGGATTTTAACAAAACCCTTTTTAGGCTTAGTATTGACCTCAGGATACGGTATAACAAATTCATAAGGGAAGTTGTTTGATTGCTTAATAGCGCCTTCCTTATAATTTACCAATTGAATATACATGTCTTTTTTGTCAATTCGAAATTGAGGACCTACTATTAAATCCAAAGTTTCATCTAGAAAATTAGTTGCACCGATAACATTGATTTTACTATTTTGAACCAACATTTGTTCTTTAACCTCAGCATACGTGTTCCAATTAACAAAAATATATATAAATATCCCGAAAACGATCAATGTTACCGCAAGCAAACCCGAATACCAAAGCGTGAGCCTGAGCCTAATGGACATATGCTTAACCCGCCTCTCCGCGAAGCACATAACCGGTGCCGCGAACCGTCTGAATGAGTCGGTTTTTGCCTCCGTCCTCTACCTTTTGGCGCAGCATCGCGATATACACCTCCAGCACATTCGACTCCCCGCTGAAGTCATAACCCCAAATCTTCTCCATAATTGCATCTCGCGTAAGTACACGCCGAGGATTTTCCATGAATAGCAGCAGTAAATCGTATTCCTTGGACGTCAACTCAATACGGCGTCCCGAGCGTATCGCTTCTCTGGCATCCATATCCAAAATCAAATCCTCATAAAGCAGTTGATTGCTTGACTGCTCGATTTTATCTGCTTTGCGGCGCAGCAAGGCGCGTGTTCGCGCAAGCAGCTCCTCCAGCGCAAACGGCTTGACCAAATAATCGTCAGCCCCAAGATCGAGCCCTTTGACCCGGTCATTGATATCATCCTTTGCCGTAAGCATCATAATCGGCACCGTACTGCCTCCCTCGCGCACACGGCGGCAAACTTCCCAGCCATCCACTTGAGGCATCATCACATCAAGAATGAGCAGATCCGGCTCGGTCTTAAGCAGCACCTTCAGCCCTTCCATTCCATTCGAAGCGGTAGTTACCTCATAACCTTCAAACGCTAGGCTTCTGCGAAGCAAAGAAATAATTTTATCATCATCATCTACAACTACAATATGCTGTCTCAACGGCATGTCCCCCTCTATTTGCAGCAAAAAGCAC
Organism: Paenibacillus sp. 01T424; assembly: GCF_056398745.1. Lineage (NCBI taxonomy): Bacteria > Bacillati > Bacillota > Bacilli > Caryophanales > Paenibacillaceae > Paenibacillus > Paenibacillus sp. 01T424. Next base: position 266,147 of record NZ_JBFTPZ010000001.1, read on the forward strand.
AGAGCCTGCTGTCTCTCTGCGCTTTTTGTTTCTATCCATCATGTAAGGCTTTATTGAGCGCCTGACGTATTTTTATCACCAATCTCAACCTTCAAGTTCATCGCACTGCCTTTGCGCAAAATGTTCAGCTCGATCTTATCGCCAACTTTTTTGGTTTTAATTTGATCAATAAGAGCTTGCGTGTTTGCGTACTTCTTGCCGTCAATGCCGACGATGACGTCGAACTGCTGCAATTCAGCCAAGTAAGCTGGTGAATTATAGTATACATTACGTACAATGGAGCCTTCTACTTTATCCATGCCTAATTGCTTCGCAATATCCGCTGTTACATCCTGCAGCTCTGCACCAATGTATGGAGCGGCTGGCTTAGGAATCGTCTTGTTGTTTTTAAGATTTTCCAGCACATCTTGAATCGTGCTCGTCGGAATCGCGAAACCGATGCCTTGTGCTTGCGAGCTTACTGCCGTATTAATGCCAACGACCTCACCGTTCACATTCAGAAGCGGACCGCCAGAGTTGCCTGGGTTAATCGAAGCATCCGTTTGCAGCAAATGCTCGTATTTACGTGCTCCCTGTGTATCAGGGATATCAATCGGACGTTCTTTGGCACTTAATACGCCAACAGTAACCGTATGATCGAAGCCGTATGGGTTACCGATTGCAACAACCCAGTCGCCGATATTAATCGTATCCGAGTTGCCAAGCGGAAGCGTTGGGAACGCTTTGTCGCCCGTTACTTTAAGTACCGCTAAGTCTAAGTCATAGCTAGAACCCAGTAATTCAGCCGTGAATGGCTTATCATAGCCTTGAACAATAACTTTGATTTGGTCAGATTCTCCGATTACGTGCTGATTCGTTAAAATATAGCCTGTTGAATCGAAGAAAAACCCAGTTCCGATGCCTGATTGCTGCATGTTGCCTTCTTCATTCTTTTGTCCTGCATCCGGCTGTGTCGTTCCAGGGTAATCATCGCCAAAAAATTGGCGGAAAAACGAATCATCGAGCATGTTGTTGCTATTGTTGCGTTTTGCCGTATTAACGAAGGTTTCGATTTTTACTACTGCTGGACTTGCTGTCTCGAACAATTTAGCGATGTTGTCTGGTCTATCCGCGACTGTAGCCGCACCGCCGTTGCTGGTCGTACCCGCAGAAGCAGTGGAACCCGATCCGCTAGATTGTGTATTTGATGTTAATGCGGCTTCTTTCGTGAACCAGTTGTTTAAGTCCGCTGTATACATCAAGCTGCCTACTACAAGAACACCTGCTAGAAACGATGAAAAAATGGCCTTAAAGGAAGTCCGGCGCGGTTCCCTTACTTGCCATGGCCCTTTGGAGGACTGCGGCGACGGCGTGAACGTTCGTATTTGGGATTGCATAGGCGATTGTGATCTTGCCCGTTCAGATTCCATCGTTGAATCCGATTGTACATTCGCTTCTTCTGCACTGGATGCCTGTGCTTGCGTATCGTGTGTATGTGTATTGCCGTACGGCTGATCTTGAATCAGCTTAGGCTTTTCCGATCCGTAGCCAGAAGCTGAAGGATTCCCGCCTTCTTGAGAATTCGCCTTATACGGCCCATACGAATAATAATAAGATGGCTTTGCCGGCTGCTCCGATGACTCATTTGAAATAGGCTGCGCGGAGTCATTTACGCTTTCGCTGTTATCAGCTGAGCCATGTCCCTCTTCATTTTTGCGGAAAAAGTCGTCAAATCCCTTTTTGTTGTTTTGATCGTCCATGTACGTTCTCCTCCTTGAATCTTATTGCATCATGCGTCCAATTGGCATTCTATCCGGAAACATGTTATTTGATATAGTTCTATCATGCACATTCTACCTTAAAACAAACTTAAAAGGAATTTAAACAGAAATAAAAAAAACGCTCCCAAATGATTTTGGCAGCGTTTTTTTTGAGTGCTTCTACGATGTGAATCAATGCGGAAAAAGCTGCTCTACTTCATTTAATGTTTCTTTTGCGCGATCAATCCACTGCGGTTCTACTTCAGCATCTGGATTCGACGGTGATTGGAATTGATCAAACAGCGCTCCGACTACACGTACCGATGCTTCCGGATCATTTCCTTCTCTGTACTCATGCTTAAGCACGTACGGTGTACCGAGTATAATCCTCGCTTCATTATCTTTTTCCCCAACATCAATATGACCAGCAATGACTTCAAAAGGAATGCGAAGCCAAATCTTATTCGCATCATCAAGCGCGCGGTCAAAGGAACCAGCAGCATACTCCCAGTTGCCGCCAAGCGTGAATTGCTGCGACTCCAGCAGCTCTTTCGTTTCTAAGAAATGTTGCTCCCGTGATTCCAGCACGGACGAAATGGGTATCATGAAGGCGTCTCCTTTGCACTAGCTTATTTCTAATCTCTTTTTGCTAGTAGGTAGTATACCCTTCCATTTCCACCTTTATGTGCGATTAGCCCAGCCCTTGCGATGGGCCAGAACTGCAAGCTGTGTACGGTCGTCAAGCTCACATTTCATCAATAAATTGCTGACATGTGTTTTCACTGTTTTTACGCTTATATGCAGCTCTTCTGCAATTTCTTTGTTCGATTGTCCATCTGCAATAAGCAGCAAAACTTCCTTCTCACGTTCCGTTAACCCCTCGTCACCAGACTGAGCAGTCTTCTGTCTTAAGCCTCTCGTTAATGCCTGCGATACGTCAGCAGTCATGACCGGCATTCCTTTGAATGCGCCGCTGATCGCATAAATAAGCTCTTCTGCAGAAACGGTTTTGAGCACGTAGCTGACAGCGCCAGCCTCTATCGCACCATAAACCTTGTCATCTTCGAGGAAGCTGGTCAGCATTACGATTTTCATATCAGGAAAATGCGAGATAATCGCCCTTGTGGCTTCAATGCCATCCATGCCGGGCATCATCAGATCCATCAAAATAATATGAGGTCTATTTTCATCCGAGCTAGCCTTCAGCAAGTCAATTGCTGATTGTCCATTGCTCGCCTCTGCAATGACATGAAGCTTTGGCTCCAGCATTAGATAAGTTCGAAGGCCCGTCCTTACCATATCATGATCATCCACGATCATTACTTTTATTAGTTCAGATGCATTCATTATTCATACTCTCCCCGCTACATTTTTGGTATCGTAACCTTTACCCTCGTCCCGCTCCCAGACTTGCTCCAAATTTCGGCTGCACCGCCAAGCTTCTGTGCTCTCTCCTGCATCGTAGACAGTCCATATGAGCCGCGTCTTACCTCATCTACCTTGAAGCCAACTCCATCATCCTGCAAAATCATGCTAACCTGCCGTTCCGTATCTGCCATTGTCAGCGTGCAGCCCTTTGCGTTTGCATGCTTTACGATATTCGCCATCGCTTCTTGGACGATAAGAAAAAGCTGATGCTCCTTCGCTTCGGATAAACGCTCCTTCAAGCGCCATTCCAGCTCACCTTGCAAATTGTTTTGGCGGCAATAATCAGGGAACCACTTATCAAGCGCTTCATATAAAGTCCGACCTTCAAGCTCCATAGGACGCAGCTGAGCGATGAAGTTCCTCATTTGTTTCTGAGCCAAATTAGACATATTGACGAGCTGCTCAAGCACAGAATCCGCTCGTTCGCGATCAACCTGCTGCAGCTTTGGAAGCGATGAAGCGCACATATGGATAGCGAATAACTGCTGGCTTACTGTATCATGCAAATCCCTTGCCAAACGCTTGCGCTCCTCGAGCACTGCCGCTTCATTAGAAGCAGACTCCGTCATCACATACTCTTCGCCGCGTACTTGCAGCCATTTCATCTTTTCTTCCATCTGCTGAGCGAGCTCATTAAACTCACGATAAACCTCATTAAATGAATTATGACCGCCCTCAGTAATCCGAACGCCGTAGTTGCCGTTTGATGCTTGCTTCAGCGATAAATGAAGCGTATCAATTCGGCGTCCAATGCGCTGTGCAGCCCAGTAACCGAACGCCACGCTGACAAGGAGGAAGACGGAGGCAGCCCCTAGGCGCACTTCCGTCTTATTGACTTCATCTAAGAGTCCATTCCAGACCACCGCTCCAAGTATTAGAGACACGGTTGATGCGATGACAAACATACCGATGAGCTCCCACTTTCCGCTCCTCAAAAACCGAACCATCATACTCGAATCACCCTACCTTTGTAACACGAACATCTCCGATAAACGTGCTGACGACCAGCTTAATTTTTTTGTTAGCTTCCTGATAAGTTGGCGATTGAATATTGATATTCGTAAACAATCCGCCTTCTTTCTGGCCAAGCACCTTCACATCGCCAATAAAGGCGCTTGATACAACCTGTACGCCTACTTCGTAATCATTCGGAACATATACCTTTACATCGCCAATAAATGATGATACATGAATTTTGGTTTCGCCCATGGATACTTGTGCCTTTGTTAAATCAAGCACGGTATCACCGATGAAATGGGAAATATTAAGCGGCTTTAAATCCCAATAATCATGACCGATATGAATATCCCCAATAAACCCGGAACGATTCTGCACATTGGAATCATTATGGTTCCACCATTCCACATGCTCCTTATGATTTCGTTTCCATTCTTTTTCATTTTTTTTGTATTCTGATTTATGGTGATTTTTCCATTCCTTATACTCTTTCTTGGTGGCAGAAAAATCATCATATGGTTTGTTTGATGCGCTTTCCTGCTTCTCTTCCTTAGTGTGCGTGTCCGCAGGCTGCTTCGTTGGATCAGGGTGAAGAGGCGGCGCTGGCGGAACAGACGCTTCATCAGTGTAAGGGCGGTAAGATTTCCAATCATCTGTTGGCGGAGCTTGGCGTTTTGATCTTGGTCTCCAAATAATATTGATCCCGACTAAAATCACAACTATTGGCCAAATGTAAGGAATGATGTCGCCAATAGACCATGAGAACAAGTTTAAATTGCGTCCCAAAAATACACATCCGATTAATAGGACAATCGCGCCCCACCAGCTCGAACCCGAGCCGTACGTTCTGCTGGACAACAATCCGCGAATACCTACAATCATAATGATTACAGGCCAATAGGTAGAAAATAAATCTCCAATATCAAAGGCCACATGACCCGTTTGATTCAGTAAAAACAAGACGCCAACTGCAATGATGATTAACCCGGTGAATAACCGGTTTGCGAAGTTTCCGTTCATGCGGCACCAGCTCCTTACGATTCCATCGTCGTTTGATATTCTTAGTATAACGGACAACATGCAATAGAAAAAGGGACGACCGATTGAATTGTTAGTCAGTCTCTAGACTGAGCTTTTGTTGATTCTATCCATTTAAACCTAACATGCGTCACGAAACATAACGCAGAGCGTTGACATTGTTAACGTCTACTATTTATAATGATGAACGGATTAAGAAAATAGAGACCGCTATGCATGAATATTRGGAATAGGAGATGAAGAAATGGACGTTATCGAACTGTCAAAAGGACTGGATACCATCTGGGTCGTTTTGACAGCAGCCATGATCTTGCTCATGGAGGGCGGTTTCGCATTGCTTGAAGCAGGATTTGTCAGGCAAAAGAATGCCGTCAGCATCATCATGAAGGTTTTTGTCGACATCGCTTTCGGCGCACTCGTTTTTTACTTTTTTGGCTTCGCACTCATGTATGGGCAGGACGCAGGCGGAATAATCGGAACGACCGGCTTTCTCATCAACGGAGACCTGTCTCACATAAAACTAAATATTACGCACGAAACCTTTTGGTTATTCCAATGCGCATTCGTTATAGCCGTCATTTCAATCGTGTCGGGCGCAGTTGCAGAAAGAATAAATTTTAGAGCTTATATTTTACTCACTATTGCAATGACCGGCTTCATTTATCCGCTAGCCGGACACTGGGTATGGTCAAGCAGCGGCTTTCTTGGCAAGCTTGGCATGATCGATTTTGCAGGCTCTGCTGTCATTCATGCTTTAGGAGGTTTCTCCGCTCTTGCCGCAGCCATTTTCATTGGTCCAAGAATCGGTAAGTTCAGTCCAGACGGCAAAGCCAATATCGTTCCGCCTTCCAACTTGCCGCTTGCTTCTGTAGGAGCGTTCATTCTATGGTTTGGCTGGTTCGGGTTTAATGCAGGCAGCACACTTAGCGCTACAAACGGCTCAATCGGACATATTGCAATTACAACGATGCTCTCGGCAGCTGCAGGCGGCGCAACATGTATTCTGTTTACAATGTTCCGCTACAAGAAAGCAGATCCGCCAATGGTCATCAATGGCTCACTCGCCGGCCTCGTAGGCATTACTGCTGGCTGCGCATTCGTATCTGACATCGCTGCAATTGGGATCGGCGCAGTATCCGGCATCGCGATGGTGCTGGTCACTGAATGGCTGGAACGCAGGCAGATCGACGATCCAGTCGGCGCCTTTGCCGTACACGGCGTCAGCGGCAGCATCGGAACAATTGCAGTCGGCTTATTCGCACTTCCCGAGCTAACCGAGGGCGTAGGCAAGGGCTACTACGGTTTATTTTATGGCGGAGGCTTCAACTTGCTCGGCGTTCAAGCATTAGGGCTCGTAACGGTTTCCTTATGGGGCTTCGCTTTAACTTGGGGCGCACTATGGCTGATCCGCAAAATTATGCCCGTCCGTGTATCCAAGGATGAGGAGCTCATCGGCCTCGATGTTGGCATTCACGGTGTTCCCGCATACAGCCAGGAGCATGATTTCCTCGATTATGATCGCTTAAAAAACAGCAAATAAACATAAAGAACCGCCCAAGCCGGAATGGCCTGGACGGTTCTTTGCTATTATTTAGAATGATCATTCCATTAATCGTTCATCTCATTGGCCAGCTCATAGGATACCGTTACAATATCGCTTGGAGCCGATACATTTTTGATGGAGCGAGCACTTTCGATTTCCAGACGGAGCGCACGAACCTTCTCCATCGGTTTTCTTACAAAATGAATATATTCAACGGCCAGATGATGATCTGGCTTCCTGCCAGTCAGCATTCTTCGAAGTGTAGACATCGATTGATACGCGCGGTCTTCCATCAGCCTTCTTTTCTCATAACGCTCAACCATCTGTTCAATTTCAGCTATTTCCTGCTCTTTCTTAGCAACGTAAGCATCAATAAAAGGTAAAACCTCGCCCGCTTTACGATGATGGGCAGCAATTACAAAGCCTGAATGAATGATCGGATCTGTCATGAGTATTCACCTGTCTTGTCATGTTATTATTTCTTACATATGTAATCATACAACAAACCGAGGTCATTTGAAAACTGTTTTTTATTAGATCAAAATAACGTTGCGATGAGCAGAGGATAAATAAAAAGAGGAACCGATAACGGTTCCCCTTTGTTTCCTTCTCATGGCATAGCAAAAAAATATTACTTCTCAGCTTTTTGCTGAGCATTGTTTGCCGCTTGTTTGTTAGTAGCGTTATTTTGGTTAAACTCTTCTGCGAATTCTGCATTGTATTGATTGTTTTGGGCTTTGTTGTTTTTGTTTTTAGCCATTGTATTCACCTCCCCGTTTCATTGATAGTATGGCATTCTTGCCGCTTATTATACGACTCATTTACGATTCTAAATACGTCTGCGGAATAGGCTTTCCAGCCTCTATAGCCAAGTTGATTTTGTTCAGCCATGCCTGCGAAAGCTTGCCCGTTCCCATACGCAGCACCTCTACATGAACGGTGCGCTTGCCCCACTGCTCATACACCTGCTTGATCGTTTCAAAATACAAGTCGATGCGTTTTCCCTTAATCGCTGAACCCGTATCAGCCACGACGCCATAGCCATAGCCAGGTATATAGAGCAGCGTCCCAATGGGAAACAGCCTCGTATCCGCCGCAATCGTTGAGACTTGATCCCTGCGTACCTTTACGCCCGAATAGGTGATTCCGTATTGTGGATGCCCAGGCCGTTTACCGGTCGATTCTACGCCAGCTGTGTAGCCTGTAGCAACAACTTCAACCTTTTTCGGCTTCGTGCGCGCAGCTGCCTCTGACTTGCCCAGGTTGTCGCTTTTGCTTGCAACAGGGCTTTGCTCAGGTGCTGATGCTTCAGCATGAACCGTACCGCCGCCCTTTGTATCTAAACCGATTACGATAACAGTTAGGAGCAGCAATGCCGTTAATCCTTTTTGAATATAAAAAAAGCTTGTAGCCATCTGGGTACTTCCTCCTCAGAAGAATAATGCCCCGATGGCTCAAGCTTTATGCGTTATTTATTATTGTTCTTTGTTTGCGATCTGCTTTTGCAGCTGCGAAATCAGCTCTGCAACTGGAATAGCGCCAAGATCGCCTTCACCGCGTTTCCTTACGGAGACGGCTTCAGCCTGCATTTCATTCTCGCCCACTACGAGCATGTAAGGCGCTTTCTCCAGCTGAGCCTCACGAATTTTGTAGCCCAGCTTCTCATTGCGCAAATCACTTTCTACACGAATGCCGTTTTCTTGCAGCTGCTCGGCAACTTTACGGGCATACTCCTCATAGGCAGTCGATACCGGAATAACCTTCGCCTGTACTGGCGACAACCACAATGGAAGCGCGCCAGCAAAGTTCTCAAGCAAGAAAGCTGTCATTCTTTCCATCGTGCTTATAATGCCGCGGTGGATAACGACCGGACGGTGCTTCTTGCCATCATCGCCGACATATTCAAGCTCGAAACGCTCAGGAAGCAAGAAATCAAGCTGTGCAGTCGACAACGTTTCTTCTTTGCCAAGCGCCGTTTTAATTTGAACGTCAAGCTTAGGACCGTAAAATGCAGCTTCTCCTTCAGCCTCGAAGAATGGAAGCTCCAGCTCCTCAACCACTTCACGCAGCATGCGCTGTGACATTTCCCACATCTCATCATTTTGGAAATACTTTTCTGTATCCTTAGGATCACGATAAGATAAGCGGAAACGATACTCTTTAATTCCGAAATCTTCATACACTTTGCGGATCAAGTTAACCACGCGTGCAAATTCTTCTTTGATTTGATCCGGACGGCAGAAGATATGCGCATCATTTAGCGTCATGGCACGTACGCGGTGCAAGCCTGTAAGCGCGCCTGACATTTCATAGCGGTGCATTGTGCCAAGCTCAGCAATCCTAACAGGCAGGTCGCGGTAGCTGCGCATGTCGCTTTTGAACACCATCATATGGTGTGGACAGTTCATTGGACGAAGAACAAGCTCTTCGTTGTCCATAATCATTTTTGGGAACATATCCTCGCTGTAGTGCTCCCAGTGACCGGAGGTTTTATAAAGCTCCACATTTGCAAGCACTGGCGTATAAACATGCTCATAGCCCAGTCTTTCCTCAAGATCCACGATATAACGCTCCATTGTTCTGCGAAGCTTCGCGCCATTCGGCAGCCATAGCGGCAAGCCTTGGCCAACCTCACGTGAGAATGTAAACATTTTTAGCTCGCGGCCTAGTTTACGGTGATCGCGTTTTTTAGCTTCCTCGAGGAAGTGAAGATGCTCATCCAATTGTGCTTTCTTAGGGAAAGCTGTTCCATAAATACGCTGCAGCATTTTGTTTTTGGAATCTCCGCGCCAGTAGGCACCTGCTACGCTAAGCAGTTTAAAGGCTTTAATACGGCCTGTAGATGGCAAATGCGGTCCACGGCATAGATCGAAGAACTCCCCTTGGTCATACATCGTAATAACCGAATCAGCTGGAAGATCACGAATAAGCTCCAGCTTCAAGTTATCATCAAGCTCAGTGAAAATCGAAAGCGCCTCGTCTCTGCTAACTACACGACGACGAATGTCGATGTTTTGCTGAACGATTTTTTCCATTTCCTTCTCGATCTTTACAAGATCCTCAGGCGTCAACGATTGCTCCATATCAATATCATAGTAGAAGCCATCTTCGATTACTGGACCAATTCCAAGCTTAACATTAGCATTGCCGTATATCCGTTTGATCGCTTGTGCCAGCAAGTGGGCTGTACTATGGCGGTATACCTCAAGGCCGTCTGCTGAATCTACTGTAACGATTTCAATTGCAGCATTGTTCTCGATAGGTGTGTATACATCAACTACTTTGCCATCGATTTTTCCGGCAATCGCATTTTTACGCAAACCCGAGCTGATCGAGCCTGCTACTTCTTCAATAGTTGTGCCAGCCGCATATTCTCTTACCGCGCCATCTGGCAAAGTGATTTGAATTGTCATTTTGGTTCATCCTCCATTTTGTCCGTAAGCGAATTACGCTTCCATTCATCATTTCAAGCAAAAAAGAGCACAAAAAAAGCACGCATCCCTAAAAAAGGGACGAGTGCTTGTGTGCTCGTGGTTCCACCCTACTTCGACTGCTCTTTATTCCTATCGCAGCAGTCCTCGTATTATCTGGTAACGGAGATTTCCGGTACAGCATACTGCTATAGCGCTCAGCTTCATAAGAAACCAGCTATAGGTTGGGCCATACAGCTTCAAAGGGGTACGCCTGTGGACATTGTGGAAGGAAATTACAGCCAAGTTTCCTCTCTCTGGACCAAATATCATAAACAGACACATGTCTTTTTCATTGCCGATTACATCGTATATGTGTGTCATTATAGCTCGACTTACGCGTTTGGTCAAGGCTATAAGCTTCAAATAGACAGTAATTTCGTTAATTCGCCTATGGCTGAACGAGTTCATCAAGGCTGCTGCTGCAGGATGCGCATTGCGTGCAAAGCGTGACACGCTGGTCAAAAATCGTTTGAATCGTTCGAATCACTTGCATATCCTGCTGCCTCGTATGAATCGTAATATGCTTGGGAGATACAGCAATCAGCGAGCTGATTACCATGTCTTCAATGTTCATTTCCGTTTCAAGCATTTCGGCTACGATACGATCGGTTGGAGGGTTCGGATCAAGCGGTTGAAACTTTTCATCATAGAGCATGAATTCATGACCGCCCTTATGCAGCAAATGCACCATAGGCAGCTTTGTATCTTGAAGAAACACAAAATATTTTAACAGGGAAATAAACTCCTGATATTGTTTATCGAGCACATACTCATCTAATGCGTATTCCACAACTTCGGCTAGTTCTTTACGATAGGGCTCAAGCCTGAAGGTTGTAAACCCCTTTACATTAAGCTCCGTGTTATCCTGCAAAAAAAGCTCGACCTCTGCAGCCACTTTGCTTTTCCTTCTTAGGCGATCCGCATCCAAAAATCTCGTTCCAAGGCTATCCCATTCTTTCCCATGCAGCAAATCATGACAATACCGCTCAATAGCAGCTGTATCGGCTGAACTGTTATGGCGATACTTTCTGCGAATAATAGCAGCAAGCATCCCTGGTTCCATCTCACTTACTACAAATTCAGCTATGGCTAGTGATGCTGCTTTATATACGATGTGACCATGCGTTTTTAACTGAAAATTTGGCAACAGCGCTAGACAGCTTATATTTTGATCCGATACCTGCTGAAACTCGATGACGGCTGTTTGCTCCGTTTTTGAGCCAATATGTAAATCGACGAGCGCTTGTTCCTTCAACAATTGAGTTAGTTTATTAACCGACTTTTGGAGACTTGCAGGTAACGATACCGTGAATAGCTCCATCAGCTCACCCCTTTCTTTCCTTATCAGTATATGGTGACGCGTTCGGGGATATACGATGAAGACATTGGAATGTAAGGGAAGCAAGCATACAAAAAAACGTTTGCCGAACTTCCCACTATGCAGCGAGAAGCTCAACAAACGTATTTATATTGCTTATATCGGTCTAAAAAGCATTAATTTTGCATAACAAAATCGAGATCTGCTTTATCGGATTCATTGTAAACCTTCAAAATATTATATTTTGTATCCCGTTGAGCCGGAATTTTGCCGCACTCGCGAATAAGCTGAAGAATAAGTTCAATGTTCACTTTATGTGTTGTTCCAGCTGCTGAAACGACATTTTCCTCAATCATGGTGCTTCCGAAGTCATTGCAGCCATAAGACAGTGATAACTTGCCCATTTCAGGCCCCATCGTTACCCAAGAGGATTGGAAATTCGGAATATTATCAAGCATGATTCGGCTAGCAGCAACAATACGCAAATATTCCTCTGGCTTTGCTTTCTCAAGCTTCAGGTTTGTATTGTCTGGCTGGAATGGCCACGAAATAAACGCCAAGAAACCCGTCGAATCATATTTGTTCGCGATGCACTCATCTTGAGCATCACGGATGCGCAGCATATGTAATGCGCGCTCTTCAACGGTCTCGCCAAGACCATAAACCATCGTTGCAGTCGTATTCATACCATGACGGTGTGCAGACTTCATTACATCCATCCAGTCCGTCCAAGAGCCCTTCATGCGGCTGATCTTGCGGCGAGTGCGATCGTCCAAAATTTCAGCGCCGCCGCCAGGCAAAGAATCAAGTCCAGCATCATGCAGTTGTCTTATCACTTCATCGAGAGAAAGGCCATCTGATACAACCTTCATCTTCTGAATTTCCGCTGGAGAGAACGAATGCATCGTTATGCCAGGGTAATGCTGTTTAATTTTGCGAAGCAGATCCAAATAATACGTAAACGGCAAATCTGGATTCGTACCGCCCTGCATCAAAATTTCAGTTCCACCCACATCGATCGTTTCTTGAATTTTGCTCAAAATCGTATCGTCAGGCAGTACATAACCCTCTTTAGAGCCTGGAGCGCGATAAAATGCGCAAAAACGGCAATAAACATCACATACGTTCGTGTAGTTTACATTTCGACCAACAACAAAAGTTGTTATTGGATCTGGATGATGCTTGAGCATGATTTGATTAGCTACATGCCCCATCTTTTCAATCTGATTCGAAGCTAATAATTCCATGCCTTCTTCGAGCGAAACACGCTCGCCGCGCAACGCTTTATCCAAAATATGGTCCAACGTTCCCATTCCGCAAGACCTCCTTATTCCCGTTCTATTTATGCTAACCATCACTTCATCCTAACATAGATCTCTAGTGCAAGTCACCCGCCGTATGATGGCATCTCGCCCTGAAATAAGGAAAAACACGGCATGTTCGTGAGAACATCCGTGCTTTCCTTTCTTTTAGTCCCAATTAGGCACGAAGCGCATTATCCAAATCTTCAATAAGATCCTCAATATCCTCTAGACCAACAGAGTAACGCACCAAGCCGTCCGTAATGCCGCGTGCATGACGCACTTCTTTCGGCATTGCTGCATGCGACATCATAGCTGGGTAAGAAAGAATGCTCTCTACTGCACCTAAGCTGACAGCTACTAAAGGAATTTGAACCTTGCTCAGCAAAGATTTGGCACGCTCTCCACTTCCAACATCGAAGGATACGACAGCTCCATACCCAAGCGACTGCTTCTCATGTATCGCCCGGCCGGGATGATTCTCTAAACCAGGATAATAAACCGCTGTTACTTCCTTATGCTCCGACAACCATTCAGCTAGTCTGCGAGCGCTTTGTTCGCTATATTCCATCCGAGCTTTCAATGTTTTCATGCCGCGCATCAACAGCCATGATTCTTGGGCGCTCAGAACCGTTCCCATTCCGTTTTGAAGCTGTTTCAAACGTTTGCCTAGACCTTCATCTGCGGTAACTGCAAGCCCAGCCAGCACATCGCTGTGGCCGCCTAGAAACTTCGTCGCACTGTGCAAGACGATATCGACGCCATGCTCAATTGGACGCTGATGATACGGAGTCATGAACGTATTATCAAGCAGTGTAAGCAGTCCATGCTCTTTTGCCCAAGCTGTCGTTTCTGCAATATCTGTGATTTTGAGCGTCGGGTTGGAAGGCGTCTCCATAAATACAGCTTTTGTATTTGGCTTAAGCGCCGCCTTAACCGCTTCAAAATCCGTCATATCAACAAAAGTAGACTCAATGCCCAGTCGATCCAAAATCGTCGTCAGCAAGCGGTAAGTTCCGCCGTAGACATCCTCTGTTACGATGACATGCTCACCTGCAGAAAGCAGCAAAAACGTGGTTGAGATTGCAGCCATGCCTGATGCAAAGGCGAATCCGCGAGCACCGCCCTCAAGCAAAGCGATATAATCCTCTAGCGCTTGGCGTGTAGGATTGCCCGAGCGGCTGTAATCATATTGCGGCGGATTGAAAATATCATGATGATGGAACGTTGAAGCTTGATAAATAGGTACGCTTGAAGCTCCTGTATGCTCGTCAATTTCTGCTCCGAAATGCAGCAGCTTCGTTGCAAACCGGCGATCTTGAGGTTGAATTTTGTCGTTGCCCATTAGTTGTTAACCTCCTCGATTTCGCGTTTGGCAGCTTCGAGTGCTTGCGCCAAGTCACTGATCAAATCATCTGCATGCTCAATTCCTACGGAGAAACGAAGCAGACGGTCGTCAACGCCTATCGCTTGACGAATTTCAAGCGGAATATCAGCATGCGTCTGAACCGCTGGGTAGGTCATCAAGGATTCAACTCCGCCCAAGCTCTCAGCAAATGCAATGAGCTTAATGTGACGAAGAATTGGCTCCACATAACGAGCGTCCTTTAATCGGAATGAGAAAATGCCAGTATTGCCGGATGACTGTTTGTTCTGAATTTCATGGCCAGGATGGTGAGGCAATGCCGGATAATAAACATCCTCAACGGCTGAATGCTCAAGCAAATAATTAGCAATTGCGGTAGCATTAAATTGGTGGCGCTCCATACGGAGCGCGAGCGTCTTCATTCCCCTCATTAGAAGCCATGAATCCTGAGGCCCGAGCACTGCTCCAATTGAATTGTGCAGGAAGGCCATCTCATCCGAGAGCTCCTTGCCTTTGGTTACAATAAGACCAGCAAGAACGTCATTGTGACCACCTAAATATTTAGTCGCGCTATGAATGATAATGTCAGCACCCAGTTCTATAGGACGTTGGAAAAAAGGCGTAAGCAGCGTATTGTCTACAATAGTAAGCAAGCCTTTTGACTTCGCCCACGCAGTTACTTTCTCAATATCCGTAATCATCATAAGCGGGTTAGTTGGCGTTTCGATAAGTACTGCTTTTGTGTTCGGCGTCCATAATGCCGCCATCGCATCAATATCGTTGGTATCCACATAAGATGCCGTCACACCAAATCTCGACATGATCCGCTCCAACAAGCGATAAGTACCGCCATATAGATCAAGAGATACGATCAAATGATCGCCCTGACTAAATAAGGCGAATATCGTTTGCAGCGCGGCCATGCCGGAGCTACAGGCAAATGCCGCATCGCCAGCTTCTAATTGTGCAGCCGCTTCTTCTAATACCGCTCTGGTTGGGCTTTTGGTACGCGCATAATCAAATCCTGTACTCTGTCCCAGCTTAGGATGACGAAATACTGTTGATTGGTACACTGGAAAACTTACCGCTCCAGTTACAGGCTCTTTAATAGATCCAATCTGTGCTAAATGGCTCTCTATCTTCATCTTTATATAGCGCTCCCTTATTATATGGTTTTAAATGCCTCCACCCAAATCATACGGTGTTTGCTGGTAAACATAATAATTAAGCCAGTTCGAGAATAATAGGTTGGCATGCGCACGCCATGTTGATAACGGCGGGTTAGCCGGGTTATCACCTGGGAAATAATTTTTTGGTACATCTATTTGGTGCCCTTTGGCTTGATCGCGATCATATTCATATTTAAGTGAAGTTGGATCATATTCGGAGTGGCCTGTGACGAAAATTTGTCTGCCGTCTTTTGAAGCCACGATGTATACGCCCGAATCCGCTGATTCCGATAAAATATCGAGGGAATCAAGCTTCTCGATGTCCTCGCGGCGTACCTCTGTGTGACGAGACTGCGGCACAAAAAACATTTCATCAAAGCCTCTCAGCAAATTAACATTCCGTTTTTCAATCGTGTGTGGGAACACACCAAACATTTTGCTGTCCAAGCTGTATTTGGGAACATTAAAGTGATGATAGAGCCCAGCTTGTGCGGCCCAACAAATATGGAAAGTTGAAGTTACGCGCCTTGCGCTCCAATCCATAATTTCTTTCAGCTCTTCCCAGTAGTTTACATCCTCGAAAGGCATATGCTCTACCGGCGCGCCTGTAATGATGAGACCATCATAATATTCATCCGAAATTTCATCGAATGTTTTATAGAAGGATTCCAAATGATCGGCTGATGTGTTTTTTGATGTATGTGTTCTTGGATGCAGCAGTACAACCTCAACTTGTAGCGGCGTATTGCCGATAAGTCTAAGCAGCTGCGTTTCGGTTGTTTCCTTGGTAGGCATTAAGTTCAAAATCGCAATTCTGAGCGGCCTAATATCCTGATGGTAGGCGATGCTCTCATCCATGACGAAAATGTTCTCGTTGTTTAATACCTCTTTGGCTGGTAAATTGTCAGGCACTTTAATTGGCATAGGTATCACTCCTCTAGAAGCAGTATGACCGCTTGAACATGAAAAAGACCCTTTCTGCTGTGAGAAAAGGTCGTATGCTCAGTAAATAAGCCATCCGCCTCTCTCATCTCTCAGAAACATTAAAGTTTCCGCAAGAATTAGCACCGTGCGTTTTACACGCCGGTTGCCGGGCTTCATCGGGCTAGTCCCTCCGCCTGCTCTTGATAAGAAAGTAGTCTATTCAATTTTCCGCGGTTTCATTTCACCTTCACTTTAATGCATTCTGACAATTGCGTCAAGATCCTCTATTCATATCCTTGACATTTAGATGAAAAAAACGATTGTTTTTAGGCTTGAATGTAAAGCTGACGCGGGAGTATACTAGACAAGAATTATTTCATTTATTTGACTTATAAAGGGGTGCATATGGACATGGAAGGCGACCGACCGAAGCCTGAAAACGATCGAATACGGTTACTGCCGGCCAAGTCCGATTCAGCCGGCAGTTTCCTCTGAAGAAAGAAAGGAGTGACTCCGGATGAAAATCCGCCTTGTTAGCAATGGCATGTTCACCACTATTGAAGATATTAACGAAACACTTATTCCCTCGAAAGAAGGATTTTACTGGATTGACGCTGATGTGGAGGATCTTGCTATTTTACAGCCCCTATTCAGCATGCACGATCTGGCAGTTGAGGATTGCCTCAGTGAAGAGGAGCAGCGTCCAAAAATTGAAATTTACGAAAGCCATTATTTTATTGTAATCAACAGCATACGATTTGATGACGAAGAAATCTTCCTAAGGGCACTCAATATTTTCCTTGGCCGCCATTTCATTATTACGGTCACCAAGCAAAAAATTAACGAGCTTCGTTCTCTAAAGCCTGTGCTGTGGGAACAAGAGGTTAGCCGGCCCGATTATTTCTTGTATCATCTCGTCGACATTGTTGTCGATAATTATTTCCTCGTTGGCGACCGCATTGATACGCGCATTGAAGCGCTTGAAGAAGATATATTAATGCACACTAAGAAATCGCATTTGAACGAAATCATCGGGCTCCGCGGTGAAATATTGTGGCTGAGGAAAGTGCTCGGTCCACAACGCGATGTCATTGCAACGCTTAACAAAAAAGATCTGAAGCTCATTGATGATCAGCTGCAAAAATATTTCAGCGATATATACGAGAACGCCTTGAAAATTGCCGAGTCCTTCGATACGTACCGCGATCTCATGGGCAACTTACGCGAAGCTTATCAGTCCAGCGTATCCAACCGTGCCAATGAAATCATGCGCGTATTTACAGCAATTACGACTATATTCATGCCGCTGACCTTTATAACCGGCATCTATGGGATGAATTTCGATTTCATTCCAGGCCTTCACCTTAGGTTAGGATCATACATTTTACTTGGTATCATGCTGCTGCTTGGCATAAGCATGTTTTATATTTTCCGCAAAAAAGAATGGCTCTAGAGACCTGTGCCATCTTCATTACAGAGCTGCACTCGTACGGGCAATTTATGCCTAACGAGCTGCAGCCTTTTTGCTGTAATGGCCGCTATCCTTTATAATAGTAGAATATGAGTTTGAGCATTAAGTACCTATGAGAGGGGGATTGACGTGAATATTAGTCAGCTTGAAACACTCCTTACGATATCCAAAACGATGAGCTTCAGGAAAGCTGGCGAGCTGCTGAATCTCACACAGCCTGCTGTTTCGGCACAAATCAAAAGCCTTGAGGATGAATTCAAAACGATTCTCATTAATCGCAATCAGCCAGTTACATTAACGGAACACGGACAAGTTTTTTTGGAGCATGCGGAGCAAGTTCTTTCAATCGTGGAAGAACTGAAGCAGAAGCTTTCCGATATGAACCTTACGCCGCAAGGACACATATTACTCGGAACTACGGCTTCAATAGCGATTCAGATTTTACCGCGCGTGCTATCCTATTTTCAAAACCAATTTCCTTTTATTAAAACAACGATTCATTCCATGCCCTCATCCCAAGTTATGGCCAGTGTCGAGAACGGGTCAGTCGATATAGGGATTACATATCTTTCTGAAAAAAATCCGAACGTTTCCTCCTCCGTCCTTTATTATGATACATTTGAGCTCGTCGTTCCGCCTTCCCATCCCATGAGCAGGTTGACGCATACGACAGTTGATACGCTTAAGGACATTCCAATGATTATGCTTGCTCCAGACACGCTTGGCAGGCGATTTGTCGATCAAATTTTTCGTAAATACAATATTCAACCCAATATCGTAATGGAGGTTTCCAGCAGCGAAGAAGTGAAGCGCATGGTTGAAATTAATTTAGGCGCCGCAGTCGTATCCAAACTTTCGATAGCAAACGAACTCCGTATGGGTACACTAAAAATGATAAAGGTCAACGAGCTTGAAATAAGTCATCCCGTTGGAGTGGTTTATAAATCAGGCCGTTACATCAATACCGCACTGAAGCAATTTTTAAGTGATCTAAAAGGCATGCCTGAGCATCAATTCATTAGCAGCGAGTAGTCGACAAGAAGCTTCCACTAGACAAACAACTAGGAGAGATAAAAAATGAAATTCGATTTACATACCCATCATTTTAGATGTGGCCACGCCGACGGCAATATCGAGGATTATATTTTAGCCGGAATTGAAGCCGGGCTTCAGGTTATCGGCATCTCGGATCACTCCCCCTTCTTTTATCATGAGAATGATCAGCCTTCGCCAGGCATTGCAATGGCAAGAAGCGAATTCACCAATTATGTTAATGAAGTATTGCGGTTGAAGGAGAAATACGCAGGCAAAATCGAGGTTATGCTTGGAGTAGAATCGGATTTCTTCCCTAAATATGTGGACAGCTACAAAAAAGCCTATGACGGCGTGCCCTTCGATTATATCATTGGTTCTGTTCATCAAGTTGGCGACGTCAGCATATTCAATCGCAATCGGTTTAAAAACTTAAATGAACAGCAGCATATTGAAGTGAAGCAAAGCTATTATGATCTTATCAAACAATCTGCACGCAGCGGCATGTTTGATATTTTGGGACATATCGACGCGATGAAGGGGTATTATCCCGCTTTCTCTGATATACCTGCTAATAAAGAAATTGACGATGCTTTGCAGACGATTGCCGAATGCGGCGTTTCCATAGAGATTAATACATCAGGCAGCACCAAAGATGTAGGCGGATGGTATCCATCGGATGCGATCTTAGAGCGAGCACTTCATTTTGGCGTAAATGTAACGTTTGGTTCGGATGCGCATAAGCCAAGCAGAGTTGGCGAAGATTGGGAGCTCGTACAGAAAAGGCTGAAGGAAATTGGCTTCTCACAGTGGGTTTTTTATCGCAAGCGCCAACAAGTTATTGTACCGATATAAGAGCTCATGAGGGGCTTTAGACAAAAAAAGTGGACCTGCACGTCGCAGGTCCCAAAAGGATATATTAAAAAGGGGGTCTTGTTTATTATAATAGCCCACTAATGTAATGAGACGATAACAGAACTATTTCATTTGTGTAACAAATTTGAGGGGTTGGAAAACGATGTGGCTCATTACAGCCATCAGCAGCGCTATTTTATTTGGACTAGCAGGCTGGTGGATGAAAGTATCACAAATGCGGGGCGGCTCTGCAAGAACGCTGCTGCTCGGATTGTATGCTTCTGGAACGTTAGGTTTTGGGGTGCATGCGGCGCTTGAAGGAACGTTTTTCTTTCTTGCTGATCCAAGGGTATGGATTGCAGGCATCATAATAGGAGCAGGCTCAGCATGGGGAAACGCTTTGTTTATGAAAGCATTGCATTTTGGACCCGCCAGCTTGACCTCTCCCCTAACGAATATGAACATTATCTTAGTTGTCGCTTTAGCGACCTTGTGGTACAACGAGCCGCTCAGCGCTTCGGAAGCAATAGGCATTATGCTGCTTCTGCTTGCTGTCGTCTTTATTGCTCATAAACGAAAGGAACCGCTCACGATTATAGAAAAAAGATGGTTCATTCTCGTCTTTTTGGCAGTCGTGCTCTTTGCGCTGCGCAATGGCGGATTAAAGGTCACCGATGAATTGGAACTTCCTAGCGCCCCGATCCTGTTCATCGCTTATGCCCTCTCTCTCTGCTGGTTTCTCATCCCGGTCAAAACGACCGCTGCACGTTCCGCAGAGCGAACTGGGCTTTGGCTCGGTATTGTTGCAGGTCTGTTCTCATACGGAGGATTGCAGCTTTATGCAGTCGCGATTGCTACTGGACAAGCGAATCTTGCAGCGCCTATCTTTGCTACGAACAGTCTTGTCGTAGCAGCTGGCGCTATTATATTTTATAAAGAGAAGTTGACGATCCTGCAGTGGACAGCCTTTGCTTGTACCATTCTTGGGTTAATTGTGATTCGATTGTAATTCGCGAACGCTTTTCCTGTATTTTCCTAACTTTAATATAGTAAATATAATATACGATCAAACAATCGCATTCCCACTGAAATTAACTTACTTTTAGTTTGTTCGTATGGTACAATAGTATTACAAAAAGCGGGGTGATACGGTTGGATTATTCGACAATGTGCCCAAAGTATGAAGCCGCAGCCGACATTTTAGGCAAGAAGTGGACTGGCAGAATTATTCGGGTATTGCTTGGAGGACCAAAAAGGTTCAAAGAGATTAAGGAACAAATTCCCGAAATGAGCGACAAAATGCTAACGGACCGGATGAAAGAGCTTGAAACATTAACGATTATCAAACGTCAAGTTTATCCAGAAATGCCTGTACGTATTGAATATGAGCTAACCGACAAGGGCAGGGAGCTTCAGCCAGTCATTGAGTCCATTCAAACTTGGGGCGAACAATGGATGTAAGATAAAAAACCGCTTAGGCGGTTTTTTTTATTGCCTTCTCTTCTTTTATCTGGAATTGACAAAGGATTATTTATCTACTATCATTGATAATAATAATCAATATCACAATATGCAAATAAAAAACCCCCGATCAGATCGAGGGTTTCCTATAAATCAATTGGACTACATGCCAAGCCATTTTTTGAATAGATGTTTGGTTGTATCTTTATTGATTGCTGCGATTGAAGTCGTAAGCGGAATGCCCTTCGGACATGCGCGAACACAGTTTTGCGAGTTGCCGCAGCCTTCGATGCCGCCATCTGTCATCAGTGCATCCAGACGTTCTTCCTTATTCATCTCACCTGTTGGATGAGCATTAAACAAACGAACCTGTGAAATTGCAGCAGGACCGATGAAGCTGTTCCGATCATTTACGTTCGGGCACGCTTCAAGGCAAACACCGCAAGTCATACATTTGGAAAGCTCATAAGCCCATTGACGCTTCGTTTCTGCCATCCGCGGTCCAGGACCCAGATCATACGTTCCGTCGATTGGAATCCATGCCTTAACGCGTTTCAAGGCGCCAAACATGCGCTCACGGTTAATAACAAGGTCACGAACTACTGGGAATGTTTTCATTGGTTCAAGACGAATCGGCTGCTCAAGCTTATCGATCAAAGCGCTACACGCTTGACGAGGCTTGCCGTTGATGACCATTGAACATGCGCCGCATACTTCTTCCAAGCAGTTGGAATCCCAGCATACAGGAGCCGTGCTTGCTCCATCTGCCTTTTTCGGATTACGTTGAATTTCCATCAAACCGCTAATTACGTTCATATTAGCGCGGTAAGGAATTTCAAACTCTTCCGTATATGGTTGGGACTCAGGAGTATCTTGGCGAGTGATGATAAACTTAACCGATTTTGTAGCTACAGTCGTTTCAGCCATCATTATTCTCCTTTCTTCTTGTCGCTCGAGTAATCACGTTTACGCGGCTTGATCAAGCTTACGTCGATATCCTCGTAAGAAATTTGTGGACCTTCCTTCGTCCATTTCGCAATCGTCGATTTCATGAAATGCTCGTCGTCGCGTTCTTGGAAGTCTGGTTTATAATGAGCGCCACGGCTTTCGTTGCGCAGTAATGCGCCTAGCGTCATTGCTTCAGAAAGCTCAAGCATGTTCCAAAGCTGACGAGTAAAGGCAACGCCTGCATTGTTCCATTGCGCAGTATCGTTAATGTTGATATTCGCATAACGCTGCTTCAGCTCTTTGATCTTGTGGATCGTTTGCTCCAGCTTGTCATTAAAGCGAACAACCGTCATATTGTTCGTCATCCATTCGCCTAGCTCTTTGTGAATGACATATGCATTTTCAGTACCCTTCATATTAACGATGCTGTTGTACTTGTCCGTTTGACGCTTGTTCTCGCGGTCAAATACGGAGGAAGCTACATCTTCAGCTGATTTCTTCAAGCCTTTGATATACTCAACAGCTTTTGGTCCAGCTACCATACCGCCGTAAATAGCGGATAGCAGAGAGTTGGCGCCAAGTCGATTCGCACCATGATATTGATACTCGCACTCACCGGCTGCAAACAGACCAGGAATGTTTGTCATTTGATTGTAGTCAACCCACATGCCGCCCATTGAATAGTGAACCGCTGGGAAGATTTTCATCGGGATTTTCCGTGGATCGTCGCCCATGAATTTCTCATAGATTTCAATGATACCGCCGAGCTTAACATCAAGCTCCTTCGGATCTTTGTGAGACAAATCAAGGTAAACCATGTTTTCTTGGTTGATACCAAGCTTCTGATCTACGCACACGCTGAAAATTTCACGAGTCGCAATATCACGAGGAACAAGGTTTCCGTAAGCAGGGTATTTTTCTTCTAGGAAGTACCAAGGCTTACCGTCTTTGTACGTCCAAATCCGTCCGCCTTCACCACGCGCTGATTCCGACATCAAGCGGAGCTTGTCATCGCCTGGAATAGCTGTTGGGTGAATTTGAATGAACTCGCCGTTTGCGTAGTTAACGCCCTGCTGGTAAACTGCGCTGGCAGCTGTGCCGGTGTTGATAACAGAGTTCGTTGTTTTGCCGAAAATAATACCAGGACCGCCTGATGCAAGAATAACTGCATCTGCACGAACCGTGTGAACTTCCATCGAGCGAAGATCCTGTGCCGAAACACCGCGGCAAATGCCGTCATCGTCAACAACAGCGCCAAGGAATTCCCAGTGCTCGAATTTGTTAACTAGTCCAGCTGCTTCCCAGCGACGAACTTGCTCATCCAGTGCATAAAGCAGCTGTTGACCTGTCGTTGCGCCTGCAAATGCTGTACGGGAATGCTTCGTGCCGCCGAAGCGACGGAAATCCAGCAAGCCTTCGGATGTACGGCTGAACATAACGCCCATCCGGTCCATCAAGTGAATAATGCCTGGTGCCGCATCACACATTGCTTTAACTGGCGGTTGGTTGGCGAGGAAATCTCCGCCGTATACGGTATCGTCGAAATGCTCCCATGGAGAATCGCCTTCTCCTTTTGTATTAACAGCGCCATTGATGCCGCCCTGTGCACATACTGAGTGGGAACGTTTGACCGGTACTAGTGAAAACAGATCAACGTGAACGCCAGCTTCTGCTGCTTTGATGGTAGCCATCAAGCCTGCAAGACCGCCGCCTACGATGATAATTTTATTTTTAGCCATAACGTTTCGCTCCTTGTCTACAAACTAACCGATATTCGTAAGTGCCAATGCAGCACTTGCAGCTTCTTTGAATTGATCTCCGCTGAATGCGATAAGCGAAAGAATAAACAATGCTGATACGACTACAAAAACGCCCATGCAAATATATGAAGAGATGCGTTGAGCTTTCGGGCCAATCGTAATGCCCCAGCTGATCAGAAACGCCCAAAGGCCGTTGCTGAAGTGGAAAACAGCTGCTAATACACCAATAACATAAAGTACGAAGTAAGTAGGGTTGCTCGCAATTTGATTCATCGTTGATCCCAGTTCCTCATGGGTGATGTGGCCGAGATAAACTTGAATCCGAGTTTGATATACGTGCCAGAAAACGAATACAAAAGTAATTACCCCAGTTACCCGTTGAGCGGTAAACGCCCAGTTCCGGCCGTACTTAAAACGTCCCGTATTCGTGTTCGATTGGTAAGCGACATACAAGCCGTAAATACCATGAAACAATAGCGGGAGGTAAATGCCGAAAATCTCGAGCAGCGGCAGCACGGGCATGCTGTTAATGAGAGTTACGCCTTTGTCAAAGCCTTCAGGCCCGCGTTCAAACGCCTGGTAGTTAGTCAGACCATGCACGACGATAAATCCGCCGAGTGGAATGATCCCGAGAAGCGAGTGAAGCTTGCGCGAGAAATACGAATTTCCTTTCATGTCATTCCTTCTCCTTTCAAAACTGTGAGTGCTAGCATGCTTTTTCTTAAAATATAAGAATGTATCGGTTTCCCCTTTATACATTGCTTATATTCCAGCGCAAACGAGGTGCTGTGCAGCCAATGGTTGTCATCAGCAGTTTACGCTTGGCAAATCATTCTACATTGTAACCCCAGCATGTATGTCCGTCAACAAAACTCGACACATATTAGCCACACTTCCCATCCTACTCCTTTTAAGCTTATAATGGAATTGCTTATTTTTTATAATTTCTTATAACAAAATGACATAAGGGGTTTCATTCATGAATGAAGAGATGCATGTCTTCACCGTTATTGTGGAACAGTCCAGTATGAACAAGGCTTCCGCCTTGCTAAACCTGTCTCAGCCTGCACTTTCTCGCAAAATTGCCAAGCTTGAGCAGGACCTGGGCTCTCCTTTGTTTCATCGCATCGGAAAGCGGCTGGAGCTTACTCGAATTGGGCAATTGACCTATGAATATGCTTTGGAGCTTCGCCAGCTTCATCGCAAATATCTGCAAACCGTCTCTGAGTTCACCTCAGCTGGACATACGACCCTTACTATTGGCGCAAGCTTGACGACGCTTCAAACGACTTTGCCCGATCTCATTCAAAGCTTAACTTCAACTCATCCGGAGATCGACATTAAAGCGATTACCGGCAAGACGCATGAAATCGTATCGCTCGTACGAGATCACAAAGCCGATATCGGCATTGTCGCCTCTAGTATTGAGGATTCAACGCTGCGGTGTATTCCGCTGTTTGAGGATCATCTATCGCTCGTGGTGCCTCGTAATCAGGTCATTACCGATAAAGGCACGCTGGGTATACAGGATGTGACCGGCATGCCGATGATCTTGTTCTCCAAAGGCACTTGGTACAGGTTGTTGACCGACGAGCTGTTTGACAAATATCATCTTCAGCMGGATGTGCGAATGGAAATTGATTCGTTTGAAGCTATCCTTCGTTTGCTGCATACTTGCCGTGCTGCGACGCTCCTGCCTCAATCGTATATGCGCAATCAACTGCTTGAAGACAATGATCTTACCGTCATTCCCATTCGAGAACTTGAGGATACAAAGCGCACCACCTCGCTCATTCATGCGGATTCGGCCGCCCTCAGCCCGTCCGTTCGTCTTTGGATCAATGAGCTTGCAGCAGGCTTCCCCAGCAAAAAGGACAGCAGCTTTTAAAATAGCTGCTGTCCTTCAGCATTTCCAATATTACACTTCCAAATCCATTTCAGCCTAATCTGCCTTTTCTAATGATAAGCCTCTTCCACTACATAAAAAAATTAACGGATAACGGATGCTTCGAAGTCTTCTATTTGCTCATTTGTTCCTATAATAACCATGACATCACGAAGTGAAAGGACATCCGTTGCTGTCGGTGCAATAATGATGCCATTAGGCTTATTTATGGCTACGATGCTGCATCCAAATCTAGCTCGCGGATTAAGATCATGCAATGACTTGCCATCCAAGCATTGCGGTACGGCAAGCTCGGCGATCGTATACTCTTTGGAAAGCTCGATATAATCTAATAGATTTGGGGATACAAGCTGATGCGCAACTCGAATACCCATATCGCGCTCAGGATAGACCACGCGGTCTACACCGATTTTCTCAAGCACCCGGCCATGCAGTTCAGTCAAAGCTTTCGCTACAACTTGCTTCACTTCCAAATCCTTAAGCAGTATGGTTGTTAAAATGCTGGATTGAATGTCATCGCCAATCGCGACAACTCCGCAATCAAAGTTTCTTACACCCAAGGAGCGCAGCGCTTCTTCATCCGTACAATCAGCTGATACAGCATAGGTTAGAATACCGCTCATGTCCTGAACGGCTTCTTCATCCTTATCTATTCCAAGCACCTCATGGCCAAGCTGGACGAGTTCGCGCCCTAAGCTCGAACCAAATCTCCCTAAGCCGATGATGACAAATTGTTTCTTTTTAATTCCCACTTGCAAAGTCTCCTATCCAATCGTAATTTTGCCTTCTGGATGCCGATAAAGCTCTTTCTCTGTACGAGGCCCAAGCGCGTATGCGAGCGTCAGGGGTCCAAGTCTTCCGGCAAACATGGTTAATGCAATGACTATTTTCCCAACAAGGCTCAGCTCTGGCGTAACACCAACGGATAATCCTACTGTTCCAAATGCTGATGTCGCTTCAAACAATAGCTTTATAAAAGCTTGATCCTCCGTCATCGACAAGATCATCGTTACAATAATGACAAGCGATAAAGAGATCAAAGTAATCGTGAGTGCTTTAAAAATTCTGTCTTTGCCTAATCTGTAACGGAAAAGAACGATGTCCTCTCGTCCTCTAATCATTGCAAATACAGCGCCGACCAGCGTTGCAAAAGTTGTTGTTTTGATACCGCCGCCCGTCGAGCCGGGCGAGGCGCCAATAAACATTAATATAATGGTGAAAAACATCGTTGCTTGCCGGATAGCCGTATAATCAAGCGTATTGGCTCCTGCCGTCCGCGGCGTTACCGACTGGAAGAACGAGGACAAAATTTTCCCGCCCCAGTCCAGAGAGCCCAGTGTCTTCGAATTCGAGAATTCAAAAATAAATATGACGAGTGTCCCTACTGCAATAAGCGTTCCTGTCATAGATAGCACGACCTTGCTGTGCAGCGACAGCTTGCGGTTTTTGCGGAACTCCATCAGGTCCGACATAACGACAAAGCCGAGTCCACCCGAAATAATCAGCATCATAGCTGCAATATTGACGACTGGATCAGAAACGTATAAGGTCAAGCTGCGATAGTTCCCAAAAATATCAAAACCAGCATTGTTAAACAATGAAACCGCATGAAAGGCTCCAAAATAAATCGCTTTGCCCAGCGGCATATCAAATGCAAACCTCGAAGCAAACAACGCAGCGCCAATAAGCTCTATTGTCAATGAATACACAATAACGCGTCTAATCAAACGCACGATGCCTTCCATGCTCGACTGGTTCATGGATTCCTGCAGCAAAAGCCGCTCACGCAGCGAAATCCTCTTGCGAAGTACGAGCGCTACCAGCGTTGCCATCGTCATAAATCCGAGTCCGCCAAGCTGGAACAGGCACATTAATATGATTTGACCCCATATAGAGAAATAAGTTCCGGTATCAACGACAACTAACCCTGTTACACAGGTTGCCGAGGTTGCCGTAAACAGCGCATCTATAAAAGGCAATCTCTCACCGCTTACCGATGCAAAAGGCATGGATAATAATAAGGCACCCAGCAATATAATAAGAGCGAATCCACTTACCAAAATACGCGGGGGTGACCACTTCAAAACATTCCAACTAACCTTCATTCATTTCCCTTCTTTTTGATTATGTCATATTGTCATTTATTGTTTTTAAGCATAAAAAAAAGCACTGGAAACTCAAGTGCTCGTGCGATGAGTCCTGTTCCAATACGCCTTCGAGGTTAGCTGACGGATTCGGGCCTGGACAGGCAGCCCTATTCAGCGGAAGAAGACGATGCTTCACCGCTAAAATTCACCCCATGCTATCTAATGTTGAACTGCTTTGCTTTCAGCAGGCTCATCCATTTAGACAACTTTATGGTTCCCCCGATTTCCTTAGGAAATTCGGCTATGCTATGCAATTAGTATGACGATAACGATTATAATCCCTAAGCACTCCTGATATAAAGGTGACGTTTATGACAAACAGGACGATATTAGCTCAAATTAGGGCAATGGGACGAACCAGCACATAGCTAGCTTGCTGGACATCGTTATTTCGCATTTTTTTGAAAACAAACGGTCATTTTCATTGGATAATTTAGGGATTCATATGTTAAGGTAATAAAATGAGCTATTTATTATGAAGACAGTTGAGGTGAAACTATGATTGATTCTATTAAACCCAATGAATGGAAACGATTTATATGGGCAGCAGTTGCTTGCTTTATTATTTATGGAGCCGTACAAATCGTTCCAATGATTACAGCTATCTCATCTGGCGAAATGAATACCAAGGTCATTACGAAATCAGCGGCGGAGGATAAGGCGTCTGCATTTGTTGAAAAAGAAACAGGCTTGAAGGTGAAATCAGCTAAAGCTGTACATCAAACCGATAAAATTATGAATGGCTACTTATCTAAATATGAGCTAGTCAAAACATATACGGATAAATATGACCCTAGGTTTCCTACAGATACGTTTCAGGTTGATCTTAAATTCGTAGGCGGCGGCAGCGGATATGTTTATCTGCATATGCACAGCGGGAAAGTCGTAGCTTGGAACTTGAAGCTTGATGAACTCGACGGTCAAAGACTAACAGAAGATGAAATGCAAAAAGTGGTTAAAACATTTTTGAACAATCAATCATTCAACAGTGAACAATTTTTAATTAACAAACAAATGAAACCAGCTGGATCATTGAATGCAAATGGTGATTTGGTCGCAATGCCTCTCTCTGGATATGAAATGAAAAATGCACAGTTTATGATCACTTTAGATGCTCTTAACATTAATGAAAAGACGGTCATTACGAGATATAAACCTACATTTAAAGCACCATCCGATTACATAAACTATGTAGAGAAACAAGATAAAATAGCTGGATACCTTACCTCTATCGGTTATCTGTTCATGAGCTTCGTTTTATTCGTCTTAGCTATTATTTACTCCGTTTTGTATCGAAAACATACATCCTTTAAATACGGAATCGTATTAACGATCATTTATTTAATTACTTATACGATCATGAATTTAAACGTTCTGGATGGTATCCGGGCTACGCTCGGCGAGACGGATATGGCAGGCGCTACCGTTTCGATCACTGCCATCGTAAGTGTTCTGCTAGCGATTCCAATGGCAGGTTCCATTTATGTATCCATTGTTGCCGGAGACGGCCTCTGGAAGGCGCAGGGCCGCGCTTTATGGCCGCGTTTTGGTCAAAGAGGGTATGGCGATTATGTTTGGCGCAGCGTCGGCTTGTCCTATTTATTCGCGATCATCTTATTCGCAATTCAATCGGTTATCTTTATCGCCTTGAAGCTGTCCATTGGCACTTGGGAAACATCAGATGCCTCACAATCCCCATACAATATGGGCATTCTTTGGCTGATGCCCGTGCTTGCTTGGGCTGCCGCAATTGGCGAAGAAGCCGTATTCCGCTTCTTCGGTATTGGACTATTTCGCAGGTGGTTTAAAAACACGTTTGCCGCAGCACTGCTGCCTACCTTCTTCTGGGCGCTCGGCCATGTGATGTATCCTTTTTATCCGTCTACGACGAGATTGTTTGAGCTGATGATTATCGGGCTGTTGTTCAGCTTTATCTTCGTCAGATACGGCTTCATTACAGCCATGTTCACCCATGCCATCTTCAACAGCGTTGCAGTTGGCCTATCCTTGCTCACTATTGGAACAGCACCGAACATAATCTCGGCTATTTTCTTCTCCGTGCTGCCGGTACTGATTGCATTTGTTCTAAAATATTTAAGTCACAAAAAAGAGAAGAAGCCGTCTATGACGACGACTCCTCCCCTAGGGCAGCTATAATTTGCGAAGCTAATTTATCACCAATAGATAGAGGCCGGAAGTCTTCGACTGAGGCCTCTTTTATTTTTTTGATCGAGCCAAAATGCTTGAGCAGCAGCTTGCGTCGTTTCTCGCCAATGCCCGGAATCGAATCAAGCTTCGACTCCACCATGGATTTGGCGCGCTGCTCGCGGTGGAATGTAATCGCAAAGCGATGCACCTCATCTTGAATGCGCTGCAGCAAATAAAACTCCTGGCTGTCCCTTGGCAAAGGAACAATCTCCGCAGGATCTCCAGTCATAAGCTGCGCTGTCTTATGCTTTGCATCCTTCACAAGACCGCAAACCGGGATGTATAACCCAAGCTCATTCTCAAGCACGTCGAGCGCCGCTGATATTTGCCCTTTGCCTCCATCGACTACAATCAGATCCGGCGGAGCTAATTCCTCTTTCACCACACGCTCGTAGCGGCGCCGTATGACCTCGCGCATCGTTTCGTAGTCATCTGGACCTTGTACTGTCTTAACCTTGTATTTACGGTACTCCTTGCGGTCTGGCTTGCCGTCCGTAAAGACAACCATAGCCGAAACTGGATTCGTACCTTGAATATTGGAGTTATCAAATGCCTCGATTCGGCGTACTTCATCCAGTCCTAGCCATCCTGCAAGCGACTCTGACGCTTTAACGCTTCGTTCCTCATCTCGTTCGATGAGTCTGAATTTCTCGTCCAGCATCACCCTTGCATTATCGATAGCCATCGTTACGACCTCGCTCTTGCGTCCGCGCTGCGGCATAAGCACCTTAACCTTCAGCCAGCTGTGCAAGGATGCAATGACATCGTCAGCGTGCGTAGCGGCTGCCTCATCAACTGCTGCCACTCCGCCCGCTGATTCCACCGCTTCCAGCTCAGGCGGTATTGGCAGCAGGATTTGCTTAGGCAATGCCGGATTATCGCTATAATACTGCGTAACGAATGTCATGAAATCATCATACTCTTCCCCGTAATAAGGAAAAGTTGTGCCGTGCCGCTCAATGAGCTTCCCTTGGCGCATGTACAATATTTGAACGCACATCCAGCCCTTATCTACTGCAAAACCAAAAATATCACGGTCAAGCGCATCGGACATCGTAATCTTCTGCTTCTCCATGACCGCATCGATTGCAATAAGCTGATCCCGAAGCTCCTTCGCCCGTTCAAATTCGAGCTTCTCGGCTGCTTCCTCCATCTTGCGCTGCAGCTCATTTTTCACGACATCTTGACCGCCGTTCAAAAACTTTGAAATTTCTTGAATCATCCGATCATATTCGCTCTGCTGTACATCAAATTCACACGGTGCAATACATTGTCCTAGATGATAATACAAGCACACCTTATCTGGAAGTGTCTTGCACTTGCGAAGTGGATATAGCCGGTCCAGAAGCTTCTTTGTCTGCTGAGCGGCATAAGCATTCGGGTAAGGGCCAAAGTACTTGCCCTTGTCTTTAATGATACGTCTTGTGACCTCGAGCTTCGGATGTTTCTCGTTCGTAATTTTGATATAGGGGAACGTTTTATCATCCTTTAACAGGACGTTATATCTTGGATGGTATTGTTTAATTAAGTTGCATTCTAAAATGAGTGCTTCCATATTGCTAGAGGTTACAATGAATTCAAAATCACGAATTTCAGATACAAGCCGCTGCGTCTTGCCGTTGTGGCTGCCGTTAAAATAAGAACGCACGCGATTTTTGAGCACTTTTGCCTTGCCTACATAAATGATGACGCCTTCGCTGTTTTTCATGAGGTAACAGCCTGATTGATCCGGGAGCAAAGCTAGTTTGTTCCGTATCGTCTCTTTTGCCTCTGCAAGCTGCTGCTCTGCCTGCTCCCGATCCGTTTGCTGATGATCCATGCTCTCGCCTCCGACTGCCAAATGATTCTGTTCATATTTTATCATAACTCGGCTATACTTTGTTTTACAATTGTCACCGGTTCTGGCTTTACAACTGTTTATCTGTTTGAGTATACTAATATAAGTTGAATAAACCGATACTACATAAAGACGACCGTAAATTGGTTGTTACTTACGCAATCGGTCTTTTTCAAGGAGGACGTCAACGATGGAAAACGTAAGAGACCCGCGCGAGCATTTTAACGAAGAGCCTCGCCATGACTTGATGGACGTCGTGTTCGGCTTTGGCGGCATGCTCGGTTTAATGACCGTCATTTTCGCTGTTGCTGTAATCGTGAAATTCATCATTTCATAAGAAAAAGGAGCAGCGAGCTGCTCCTTTTTTTTGTTGCCTATCAACGATACGCAGCTGATAAATCAGATATAATTCCGCTATGCTTGTTGCTTTATCATTAAATAAGGATACAAGAAAATAAGTCCGAGTATATAAAGCAATAACGCAAACAACGCAGGTGAAAGATGCAAAAAATCGATATAACCGATGGATAGATGAACACTTAAGCCCGCATAGAAGCCCGGTGCTCCGCCAAGCAGCAGCGTCCACCATATCCAGCGCGATCCCTGCTGGATTCCCCATAGCGCAATAATAAGAATGGCCAGCGCAGCACAGAACAACGCTCCGCCAAATCCTGCTCTATCATGGGCTATTAACGGGATGAGTTTCAAGTTCGCCCCATTCAGCTCGTTATGCGTCGTATTCAAATAAACCAAATCCGACTGTACGAACACCTCTGTAATCCCAACGCCTGCGATCGTTAAACCGCCTACAGCCAGCGCAAAGCCCAAAACAACAAAACAAAATTGTCCATACATCGCCAAACGCCATAATCGATCATTACGAACATTAACTGGCAAGCGATAGGGCCGATCCGGATTTCTGCGCATGGATAGCAGAAACATCGGGAACAAAACAGCAGCAGCAAGCGCATGCAGCGGGTCGAAATAACCGTATCCAAGAAATAAGAAAAAGCTTAAAAACCCAACAATACCCGACGTCATCAGAGCCGTTCGAGCCCAGTGCAGACTATGCTTTAATCCATGTCTAGCCAGCTGAACATACAATATGCCGATTGTAATCATCGTACCGGAAAGCGTAATTCGGTCATGAGACATAAAATGCAGCAAATGATGGTTGACTTGCTTCAGCTCGTCCAACGTCATGTCTATAAAATTCAAGTCATAGGACAGCAGCACCGTAGTCGCAGCAATAATCCAAGACAATATCCCGCCAATAATCATGCCGATTCCAAGCAGGAGCATCCAGCCCCAATGCTTCCAGAATGATGGAGTCACTTGCGCAGGAAGATCTCGGACCTGCTCATAAATGACAGCTTCATTAATCCGTTTTGGCAGACCAGGCCCTGCATAAATCAGCCCGCTGTGAAGTAGAACGGCGTTAGCGCCTGCTTTCAGCAAATCTAACGCATCCTGCGGCTCATGCACGCCCCCGCCCGCTTTGATTAGCAAGTGGGAACAGCATTCCTTTCGCAGCAGCTTTATTTTGGCCAAAGTAAGCGCCTTGGCCTCTTTACCCACGCAGGCGCCATAGCCCTCGTTGTTATCTTCGCAAATTGCTTCTCCAATGACTACGCCTCTCCATACACCTTCTGCTGCCTGGAGCAGGGAGACCAAGCTGTCATTAGAAAAGTCAGGCGAAACATAAATAAACAAAGGTTTATTAGCATGCGGTTGTGCAGAAGCGTATCCGGCTATGCCTTTCAAAATAGTGAGGGCTTCTTCGAGGCTCCTTGATGAATGCAGGACATCAACATAAAAACCAGCCGCACCCGCTGCATTTAGCTGCACCAGCATGCTTTTAAGTTCGATTAGAGCCTGCTCGCAAGAAGCATGCGGCATTGGAGCAATTCTTGCCAGCTGCGGCAACGAATGTCCGGGCTTTCCCATACGCTCAGCATATTGCTCTACACCGTCGTTTTCATAATAATCTGGATATCGAATGGTTTCATTTAGGATGTCATTCGTTATAGGCTTATCACTCATAATTTGCTTGACGGTGATTGGACCATGCTCGATAAAACCGATTCCAAACTGAGCCAGCGCTTTATGCGCCACTCCTTGCGGGTCTAGACCGCCTGACAATCCCACACTTGTAGTTAAGGAAATGCCTGCTAGCTTCTGCTCCAAGTAAGGTGATGGCTCCATATGCCCAAGTGTACGAATGACAAAAGTACCGCCTGGGATGCTGCTCAGCGTTCCCATTGCTTTTAGAGTCAGTGTTCTGCTGAGCCTAGAAGGAAGCCTGAATAAAAGAGGTCGAAACAAGGACTGATAGGACCAATCCGGCATTAATATTCTCCTTATGGATACTTTTCTTCCAGTATACAACAAACCCAATGCCTGCGCGGCATTGGGTTTGTTGTATTTTTATCGAATCTATTAGGGAGCTACTGCACAATTCTAAGCGCTTCACCCGTTGATGAATTGTCCCGCTGCTTCGATTGCTGTGAAGATTCGGACGGAACCTGCTGCTTCTGAGAGGGACCATCATAACGTGTTCTTTCCGTCCGGTCGATCTGTACAATTCTTCCATCATGAACAGTGATCGTTACATGCCCATAATTAAGACCCGTTACTTGTTCAGAAATACGCTCCAGCCATTGCGCATCTAACTCTAGCGGTTTTGCCATTTCAAACCCCTCCATTATTGTCATTTATTCAGCTTTCTCCGCTGGCTTCTGCGTGCCAGACTTCCACTCTACAATGCTCTTCACGATCATCGTTACGACCGCTAGCATGACGAGCAAAGAAGCAACGGCGAATGAGGCCGAAAATTGATATTCGTTGTACAAAATCTCAATATGCAGCGGCAGCGTATTCGTTTCTCCGCGGATATGGCCGGATACGACAGATACAGCGCCGAACTCGCCCATTGCTCGTGCATTACACAAAATAACGCCATACAATAGCCCCCACTTGATGTTTGGCAAAGTAACCTTCCAAAAGATTTGCCAGCCTTTAGCGCCTAAGCTTGCAGCTGCTTCCTCTTCTTGGACGCCCTGCGCTTGCATCAACGGAATAAGCTCGCGAGCAACAAAGGGGACCGTAACAAACACGGTTGCAAGTACGATTCCAGGAACTGCAAATATAATTTGGATGCCACGCTCATCGAGCCAAGGACCAAAAAAGCCCTGTGCGCCAAATAACAGCACATAGATCAATCCAGAAATGACTGGCGACACAGCAAACGGCAAATCGATTAACGTAATTAAAATATTTTTACCGCGAAAGCGAAATTTACTGATCGCCCAGGCCGCAGCAATACCAAAGACCGTATTCACAGGAACTGCGATTAATGCAACGATAAGCGTGAGCTTAAGCGCCGACAAAGCATCCGGCTCTGTAATCGAATCAATGTATACGCCTACACCTTTTTTTAAAGCTTCAACAAATACCGATGCCAGCGGCAGCAGGACAACTAATCCAAGAAACAGCATCGCAATGATAATAAGCAGCCATTTTACGGGACCTGATTCTGTAATATGCCTCGGACGTTTGGAAGCTTCTGCATTCGTGTGTACTGTAATTGCTCCAGCCATTTGTATGAGCTCCCTTCTTAGTCTGATACTGTGCGGCGATTCATTCGCCACTGCAGTAAATTAATGACTAGCAGCATCAGGAAGGATACAACGAGCATTACGAGTGCAATGGCAGTAGCGCCAGCGTAATCGTATTGCTCCAGCTTCGTCATGATGAGCAGTGGAGTAATTTCTGTTTTCAGCGGCATATTGCCCGATATGAACACGACCGAGCCATATTCTCCGATACCTCGTGCAAATGCTAGAGCAAAACCAGTTAGTAGTGCTGGCAACAGCTCAGGCAAGATGACCTTCCAAAAGGTTCTTAAACGATAGGCTCCGAGCATAACTGCCGCTTCTTCCGTTTCTTTCTCCATATCCTGCAGCACCGGCTGTACCGTACGAACAACAAATGGAAGTCCAATAAATATTAATGCGATGGTAATACCGAGCGGGGAGTAAGCAACCTTGACACCGAGCGGTGCGAGCAATGAGCCAATCCAACCATTCGGTGCATAGATCGCAGTTAAAGCAATGCCAGCCACTGCAGTTGGCAGTGCAAATGGCAGATCCACTAAACTGTCGACGATTTTTTTGCCTGGAAACTGATAACGAACGAGCACCCAAGCGATTAATAGGCCAAATACCGCATTAACAAGTCCGGCAAAAAATGCGGTTAGAAAGCTGACTCGATAAGATGCAACGACACGAGCATTCGTAACCGTGCTCCAGAATTCCGACCAGCTGAGCTCTGCCGTTTTGAAAAAAACGGCAGTCAGCGGAATCAATACAATAATGCTAAGGTAAAACAATGTGAATCCAAGCGACAAACCAAAACCCGGCAGTACCTTACGGGGCTTGGAACCTTTCATGTGAAGTCAGCTCCAATCTTGTTTATGCTTTGCATTATGAGCCTGGTGTGTAAATTTTGTCGAAAATGCCGCCGTCTGCAAAGTGTTTGGTTTGCGCTTCTTTCCAGCCGCCAAAATCTTTATCAATCGTGAGCAATTCTAGAGTTTTGAATTGATCTGCATACTTTGCAGCAACTGTCTCCGAAATTGGACGGTAGTAGTTTTTAGCTGCAATTTCTTGGCCTTCTTCTGTGTAAAGGTATTTCAAGTAAGCTTCCGCTACTTCACGAGTTCCGCGCTCGTCTACCACTTTATCCACTACAGCAACTGGAGGTTCAGCAAGAATACTTAAAGAAGGATATACGATTTCGAATTTGTCTGGACCAAGTTCATTGATCGATAGGAAAGCTTCATTCTCCCAAGCAAGCAGTACATCGCCAATGCCGCGTTCTACAAACGTTGTTGTTGATCCGCGTGCACCGGAATCCAGTACAGGTACATGCTTAAATAATTGTGTAACAAACTCCTGTGCTTTTGCTTCGTCATTTCCATTTTGCTTGAGCGCATAACCCCATGCAGCAAGATAGTTCCAGCGAGCTCCGCCAGATGTTTTAGGATTTGGCGTAATAACTTCAACTTTGTCCTTGATTAGATCGTTCCAATCCTTAATGCCCTTTGGATTTCCTTTACGAACTAGAAATACGATTGTTGATGTATAAGGAGCGCTGTTGTGCTCAAACTTTGATTGCCAATCCGCATTAATTAGCCCTGGCTCAACGATTGCATCGATGTCATAACCAAGTGCAAGTGTTACAACATCCGCCTTCAGGCCATCAATAACTGCGCGGCCTTGTTTACCAGACCCGCCATGCGATTGTTTTATCGTCACGTCTTGACCTGTTTCCGCTTTCCAATGTTTCGAGAATGCCGCGTTAAATGCTACATAAAGCTCACGAGTAGGATCGTAGGATACATTCAAAAACTCAACTGGCGGTTTTGGTTTATCCGTAGGTGCGTCTGTTGCAGCTGTATTAGTTGCCTCGTTAGTAGGCTTATTCGTTTCTTTGTTTGTTTTGTTGTTGCCGCCTTGACCGCAAGCAGCCAATACAAGCACTAATGCCAATAGAATAACAACGGAACGAACATGAGTAATTTTCTTCATCTTTCCATACACCCCTTTTTTAAATTAACAGGCTTTCAGAAACATTTATGAAGTTTACTTCCTGTGAGGATGTTTCTCCTGGATAGGTGTTTGCTCCGGTTCGTCCGGTCGGAAAACATTATTCCTACCTGCTTAGTTGGTTATGGAAGAATCTTACCAGCGAGCCCCACTTTCTGTCAATACTTAATTTCAAATAATTGATAAGTCCTATAAGAAAGCTTTATATGCTAGCAGAACGAACGACACAGTATAAAAACAGCGCTCATTCTGAATACGCTTTCAACCATACTGAGATAAAGCTTGATGCCGCTGCCAGCCTTAAACAAAAATAAAAGCTTTGGTCAACAAATTCCTCGAATAGGAATCCGTTAACCAAAGCTTTAATCAATTACTTTTGTCCGCGCTTGTTTTCACCGGTAACCATGACGACTTCAACGTAAGGCCGTATACGGTCCATTATACGCTGTCCCTTATGCAACTCATCGCCATCCTTGCTCGTAAAGCTAAAATGCCTCTCCAGCGCCTCCAGCTCGTAGTTGGAGGTGTAGAACGTTGGCTTGCGCTGCATCCGATAATTCAAGATCGCGCCTAGTACATGATCGCGAACCCATGGATTTAAATTTTCCGCGCCCATATCATCAAAGATAAGCAGGTCGGTTTCCTTCATCATCTCGACCGTTTCCTTCAGCTTGCCAGGCTCATGCATGAGCGTCTTCAGATCTTCTACAAAGTCAGGCATGTAGACGATCACTCCAGAATATCCAGCCTTCGCAAGCTCATGAAGCAAATAACACATTAAAAATGTTTTGCCTGTACCAAAGCGGCCTGCCAAATACAAGCCTTCCTCCTGCAAGCCATGCTCTTTCGTGCGATCGATATATTTCTGAACCTGCCCAACCGCCTTTGCACGCTCAAGATCTCTCGTAATAATCTCAGCTGACGAATAGCCGCGCTGCAGCGCCTTCTCGTCTATGTAGAAGCTTCTGATCCGGCTTCTAATCTGATCCTCATTCTGACGAGCGTTAAATTTCTTGCATGCTACCTTACGGTCATATAACTGCGTTAGTCCATTCACCGTATCAGAACTAAGCAGCGTATAGTGGCCTTCAAAATCATTCGGGCAATTGTCTAAGCCCGGACAATTGGTACAGTTCCTGTATTCCGTCACATATTGATAAACCCGATTCAAATTAAGACGGATTGTCTGCTCATCCAAATCCGGATATTTAACGCGAAGCTTCTCAACAAGCGGTTCTGCAAGCAGCTCAGTCAGCTTATGCTCCGCCTTTTCCGTAAAGGCTTTGCCGGAAGGCCAAGCCTTCAGCAATTCGCCCATCGACTCCATCATCTGCTTACACCGCCTTTATCATTTACCGTCTAATTTCCGAGCCAGCTTCAACAGCTCTTCAAGCTCATCGGCCGAAACTGCCGAAGCCGATTGATCTTCCTGTACGATTGGAATAGAAGGCTTACGGGATGTGCCCCTGCTGCCTCCGCTTCTGGAGCCGCCTTTCGAGCCGTTATAGCCTCCGCCAGCGTAACTGGTCGCAGCTTCCTTGCGGCGCTCCTTATCCTGCTCCACCTGCGCTTGCTCTCGCACATAAAGCACAGCTTTCTCGAATGTATCGATTTGTTTCACAAGCATGTTCGATGCTACGGCATCTAAAAATGTTTTTGTCACCCGCTGCGCATCGTTAGCTCCGATAACATAATGTATAAGTACGTTTATAACAGGGGCAGCTAATTTATAATTGAGGTCGATGCGTTCAAACACTCGTTCAATCCAATCCGGTACTGCTCCGGGGAAAAAGCGCTGAAGAAACCGTGTATGTGGTTCATTTCGCATCAGCATATTATATTGCTGAACATCACAGCGGCCGCTAAGCTGATTTGGAACTTGCAAATAATGCTGCTCTTGCACTTCGTATTCCTCGGTCAATTCATCAGGATCAACCGTCTCCTCGTCCGCAACAACTTGCGTGCGTGACAGCGCTCGCTGCCGTTCGCCTTCCCGCTTCTTGTCCTGCCTATAAAATTGATTAGCCCGCAGTTGAAGCTCGTCAACATTCAGTGTGCCGCTCTCTCCAAAAATGCCATCCTCATCAAGCAAACGACATATATCCACTACAGCCAAATTATATTTGTAAGCTACATAGTTCACCTGTGAGAGTTGTTCTTCATCACTTCGCAGCCGCTCCACGAACCGCCGATTGGCGGAATTACGAGGAAAACGCAAAATAATTTCTCCATAAGGTATGCCTGCTGTTGCTTGTGCCGGCCTAGCGGCTGATTGCCGCGATGGCGCAACCTCTGTCAACGCTTGCTCAAGCTCATTGTCTACGGACTGCATATTAAGCTTAAACAGCTCATAGAAAGGCACGGATATATTTTCTTTCGTTAACTTCGCTCCTGCCAGCTCATCCGGTTCATTAGCGCCAAATGATTCTCGAAGCGAGATTACCGCATACTTGCCAACCTTATCGCGCAAGAGCATCGTTAAATGCATGTTGCGAAAAAATTCGACTGGCGACAACGGCTGCGACATCTCGTATTCATAAATAACATCTGCATTATCAGGAACGCCTAAACGTGACGTTTGCAGCAATCCAACAGCCTCCAGCTTCGAAGCCTGTTCGATAAGATGCTTGCGTCCGCGCTCGTTCATCTCCAGCCCTAAGCCAAGAAATAGCTTGCGCTGCGGCTCAATCGAAGAGTAGCCCGAGGTGCCTTCGGCAATGCCATGATACAGCTGCTGGTAAAATGCGACGGCAAATGCGCCAATCATCGGCTGATAGATTAGCGACAGCATTTTGTAGTCGAGGCTGCTTAGCGAAAAATCGCGAAAAATGTAATATCGGTGGTGTTCCGTGTACTGCAATATATTATTGATGCGCATAGCATCAGCTCCATCCTTCACTAACATTCTATCATTTTAACATAAAAACCGATGTTCAGGACGAGTCGGAAAATAGAAAAATCCCCCGAAGGAGGGATTTTTTTTTCAAATATAAGAAGGCATATCATTCGTTCCTTCTGCTTATCTTATATTTCTCCGTCAAAGCGCCTTCAGCATCCAGTGGACGCTGAAGGCGTTTTTACTTGGCTTAAAACATTTTGTAGCCGCCCTTGCGCAGCGCCTGAATCGCCCATCCGCTTACGTATGCGCCGATTAGCGCTCCAATTACCGGTATGTAATCAAAAACCGTGTAGTGAGCAAAGTTTTCAATCGTCGTTGACGCCGACTGATCCCACGGAGCCCAAATGCCTAATACAATTAATGCGATAACAAATAAATATATCGGGAACCACGTTGTTTTTAACAACATATTCAAAATAAAGCCAATGCCGAACATCATAACTAAAAACAGCACGGTTGCAATAATTAATTGAAGCATCCAAACTTCCCCTTTCACACTCTCGTTTATTAGTTTAATTAATGGTTAGATGGAAGTCAATTATATGAGGACAAATGTCACAAGACCGCCATTTGCTCACTCCGCCCTCCTTACGATACAATGATTAGAGCATCATTATGGAGCTTGAAGGGAGCATTTATACGATGAGTGAAGCAGCACAAACATTAGAAGGCTGGTACGCGCTGCATGATTTCCGCAGTGTGGATTGGACCGCTTGGCGCTTAGCCGATGAAAGTGAACGCAGCCGCGCGCTGGACGAGCTGCAAACGTTTTTGCAGCAATGGACCACAGTGGAGGAAAATAAAGAAGGCAGTACAGCCGTTTATTCAATCGTTGGTCAAAAAGCAGACTTCGTATTCATGCATTTGCGTGAAACACTAGAGGAGCTTAACGAACTTGAAACGGCGTTTAACAAAACAACATTCGCAAGCTTTACATATCCGGTATTTTCATATGTCAGCATTGTAGAGCTGAGCAACTACATGGCACAACCGGGCTCTGATCCGATGCAAAACCCGGATATTATAGCTCGATTGAAGCCGACACTGCCAAAAGCAAACCACATCTGCTTCTATCCGATGAACAAGCGCCGGGATGGACAAGACAACTGGTATATGCTCGCAATGGACGAGCGTAAAACGTTGATGCGCAGCCACGGGATGATCGGTCGTCAATACGCTGGCAAAGTTAAACAAATCATTACCGGCTCTGTCGGCTTCGACAACTGGGAATGGGGCGTTACACTGTTCGCCGATGATGCGTTGCAATTCAAGAAGCTGATTTATGAAATGCGCTTTGATGAAGTGAGCGCTCGTTACGCTGACTTCGGTGATTTTTATGTCGGCAATTTCTTGAATGCAGAAAAATTCCAAGCTTTGCTGAAAATATAATAGAAAGAAAGCCCAAGCCTTTTCTTCAAATGGCTTGGGCTTCTTTTTTTCCGAGAGAATCAACTGAATGAAAAAGGCTTCCGCCTTGGAGCAGTTTCGTTGCTGCTCCAATGAGCGAAAGCCATTATTTTAATTATCGTCGTCGTCATCTTCGTCATTATTTTCAAGACCAAGCCGCTTCGCTTCCAAATACTCTTGCGTAGCTCGGTCACGAGCGCGGCCTTTGTCCTTCAACCGTTCGATCGCCGGCTGAATAAGGAGGTCAACTTCCTTTTGCACCGTATAGGCCAAGTCGTATCGTGTTTGCGATTCTAAGAAGGAGCCGACTTCCATCAATGCATTGTAACGATCCAGCTCATCTCTGGTCAGCAATCCGCGGACTTGTACGCTGCAATGTCTCATTATAGAAACTTCCCTTTGCGAAGTACAAGCGAAATGCCGCCGATGATGAACAGGTAACGAAGGTCGATCGCTTTTTTCAGCCATGCGGCTACGCGGCCTTTATATTTTTTGCCAAAAGCTACTCCGATTGCTTCGCCTTTGCCAAGTGATGCTACCGTTCCTTTGTTGCTGAACGTGAAGCTCTTCGGTGGTTGATTGCGAATGGAAGCGACAAGGTTATGTGCGCATACGACACCTTGCTGCATTGCAATTTGAGCAGTCGGCGGATAAGGACGGCCTTCTGGATTAAACATCAGCGAGTTGTCGCCAATGATATAAATGTTCTCATTGCTCGGGGAACGAAGGAATTCATCCACCTTCACGCGTCCGCGCATCGTTTCGAAGCCAGCTTCCTCAATGAGGCGATTGCCGCGAATACCGCCAGTCCAGATCACGGTTGCCGACTTAATTTCTTCGCCTTCGCCAACGATTACACCCTCTGGCGAGCATTCCTTAATGGCTGTGCCAATACGGAACGTTACACCCTTCTTGGTCAACACATCCATCCCATACTCTACGAGCTCAGGATCAAAGCCTGGCAGCGCCGTTGGTGCTGCTTCGATGTTGTAGATTTTTACAAGCGCAGGATCTACGTCAAATTGCTTGCACAGCTCAGGAATACGGTCGGAGAGTTCTCCAACAAACTCGATTCCCGTAAAGCCTGCACCGCCAACAACAAACGTCAAATAATCCGTACGATGCGGTTCACGTTTGAAGCGCGCGAATTGGTACTCGATATGCTCGCGAATCAAACGAACAGAGTTGATGCTGCGAATATTCATTGCATGTTCGCCTAAGCCTGGAATTCCGAAAGTCTCAGGCTCGCCTCCAAGACCAATGACCAAATAATCATAAGACAAAGTACCGTCTTCAAGAATCACTTTTTTATCTTGCGGACGAATTTGAACGACTGTTGATTTCACGAAGTCGATTTTAAATTCATCGATCAATTTCGAAATGCTCACCCGTGCATTTTCCGGATTATCCGTGCCTGCCGCTGGCATATGAAGATGTGTTGTAATATAGTGGTAATCATGTTTATTAACTAACGTAACGTCAGCTTCATTGTAATTTAATTCTTTTTGCAGTCGAAGTGCGGTCAAAATGCCGCCGTACCCTGCGCCAAGAATAACGATTTTAGGTATGTTACTCATCGTTTAATCCCATCCATTCCTTATTTATCTTTGTATTTATACTTTGTGAAAAATTACACATGCTAAACCGAATATTTATAATGATGAGTTCAGTGTGTTCTAATTAAAGTGCTTTTATCAATGAGCCTATGGCATTAAACCGACAACTTTCGACGTTTTATGCAACCACTCCCATGCATAACATACATCAGAAATTCTACAGAGTTTTCGGGCAAAGTTCAAGGGCAAAATATACGAAATTGTTTAGAACTCTATACAAATTAAATATTTCCTTCTTATATCTGGAAAGTTTATAATTGAAGTCGTAAAGCTTATAACGTGGAGGTGGCTACAATGTCAAACCCTGAATCAGCAGTAGATCCCGTCGATATTTTAATCATCGGAGGCGGGCCTGCAGGAATGTTTGCTGCTTTCTATGGCGGTATGCGCCAAGCTTCAGTTAAGCTCATCGAAAGCATGCCCCAGCTAGGCGGTCAGCTTGCAGCGCTTTATCCTGAAAAATACATTTATGATGTTGCTGGATTTCCTAAGGTAACGGCACAAGAACTAGTTGACCGTCTACGAGAGCAGCTTACTCATTTTCAGCAGGAAATCTGCCTTGAGGAAAAGGTATTAAACGTAAACAAGCTTGATGAACGTCTCTTTGAAATTATAACAGACAAAACAAAACATTATGCTAAAGCGGTCATTATTACTGCCGGTGTTGGTGCATTTGAGCCGCGGAGGCTTGAATTGCCTGAGGCCGCTGGATTTGAGAAGAAAAACCTTCATTATTTTGTGGGTGATTTGCAGCGTTTTCAGGGGAAAAAGGTGTTGATAAGCGGCGGCGGCGACTCAGCTGTTGACTGGTCGCTCATGCTGGAGCCCATTGCTGAGAGCGTTACGCTAATTCATCGTCGTGACAAATTCAGAGCGCATGAGCATAGCGTTGAGAATTTAATGAATTCGAAAGTTAACATCCTTACACCAAAAGAAATTACAGCGCTACATGGTGAGGAGAGCATTACGAAAGT
Organism: Paenibacillus sp. 01T424; assembly: GCF_056398745.1. Taxonomy (NCBI): domain Bacteria; kingdom Bacillati; phylum Bacillota; class Bacilli; order Caryophanales; family Paenibacillaceae; genus Paenibacillus; species Paenibacillus sp. 01T424. Next base: position 310,533 of record NZ_JBFTPZ010000001.1, read on the forward strand.
CACGTTGTCCGACGTCAAAACATTAGAGACAATTGAACTTGAAGTCGATGCCGTCATCGTCAACTTTGGTTTTATTTCTTCACTCGGTCCGATTGCTGATTGGGGTATTCAAATTCAAGGCGGGTCGATTATCGTTGATACCCGTATGGAAACGAATATTGCTGGAATCTTTGCAGCCGGCGATGTGACTACTTATCCCGGTAAGCTCAAGCTGATCGCTGTTGGTTTCGGAGAAGCCCCTACTGCTATTAATAACGCTAAGGTTTATGTTGATCCCGGAGCAAAGCTCTCCCCAGGACATAGCAGCAACATGAAGCTTTAGCGCATTTATATTGATCATAACGGTAAAAAAATAAACATAAGGGTATCCTAACCTTGGCTTAGCTCAATCATACACCTATTGCATTCATATGCACGGTGAGCCTAGGAGGATACCCTTATGTTTTGTCCTGTTTGTAATGGCTTTCAATATTTGCATGTTCGCTGCTCCTCTTGCGATAGCGCAGTTATCGATTGCGGTCGTGCATCTGATCTGACGAGCCCTTACGCTCCCTATGAACAGATCGAAGACGAGCCGCTCATAAATAGTGTGCATGTGCAAAACTCTTTATCTTGCAAGCATCTTGTATATTGTCAGGCCTGCAAGCTTACTGCCGAGGTTTGGGTGAAGGAAATGTAGTCGCTCTGCTATCTTGAAGAATCGCGACTTTTTATGCTGTAATTTTGATGTTTTCTGGTTTGAGTCGTCTGCGTGTCATTTCGATGGCTAACATTCGAATAAACTCGGGTTCCAATTCAAACTGCACAGCTGCATAATAAGTGTCTACTAACATTTCGTCAGACAGTAGCTCCATACTACACACCCTTTCTTCCATACTTTGGTTACTACTTTTTCATAGTAGCATGGCACTATTAGAAGGACAACAGTCCCGGTTATACACAAGATGTTGTGGATACGATGTGAATAGCATGTGTATATACGTCGAATTTTAAGCATTATCAAGGTGGATAATGTGGATAGAGTTATCCACAGGTCTTTTTTACATCCTCTCAATAAAAAACTTTAATCGCTTTATATGAATCTATTAATGGAATATATTGAAACCTCTCCCTATTTCCTACACTAGCCCACATACAATCACATAAAAAAAGCCCCAATTGGGGCTCATATGAGAAATGATTCCTTACCAATTCAATTCATACTGCTCGTTTTCGATCCATGAGGAAGTCGTATAGTCTCTGCCGCGCACAATAATCTTATTTGCGTACACGTCAACCTGATAACCTTGGCTGCCCTCTTTGTACTCGTCCTCATTCGTCCATAAATAAGCGACCGATGCCGTATTAAATATGGTCGCCGTTTCACCTTTTCCTTCAAAGCAGGTATGTCCCGCTTCCAGCTCCCAATGGGTATGTCCGTTAAACATGATGGTCTGAGGATGCTTTTTCAATATTGCTTTCAATTCTTTGTCCTGAGTCACACCATACCAGCCCTGCTCCTCGAGCGAGCCGGCAACCGTATCCTTCAGCGGCTGATGCAGGAACAAAAATACCGGCTTTGATGCTGATGCCTGCTCACCAAGACGCTCATCAAGCCAGTCAAGCTGCTCTGTACTCAAATAGGCGAAATCCTTTAATCCTTGCTCCGAGCCAAGAAAAATAAAATGATAGCCCTCCAGCCATCTATCATAATATGGACCTTTCATGCCGGTGCTAGATTCATAGAGTTTAAGTTGATTGCTCCATTCACCTAAAAAAATATCATGATTGCCATACGTAAGCAGCATCTCTGGCAGTCCTGCTTTGTTTGCTTCCCAAATGCGGGTAAACTCCTCATATTCAGGTCGGAGTCCATGATCCGTCACGTCTCCAACATGCATTATGCCTATACTGTTAGAGGCATATGCAGCAATATCAAGAAGCGCTTGCTCGAAATGCTTATTGTGAATATGATCCCGGTCATTCGTAACATGGGTGTCCGTAATGACTTGAAAACTAATAATTGGAGACAGCATTTTATTCCTCTCCCTTTCTGCTTGCATTTAATGGTTTTTTACACTCATATTCAAGCCCACTACTCCAACAACGATAACAGCGATCCAGAGCAATGAGGTAATAGGCAGCTTTTCATGAAAAATCGTAACGCTGACAATCGTAATGAGAATAATGCCAATACCTGACCAGATCGCATAGGCAACGCTCACATTCATATAAGATAGAGCGAAGTTTAGCATCGTGAAGCTGACACCATAAAACAAAAACATGAGTACAGAGGGCCAAAATCGTGAAAAGCCCGCTGAATATTTCATAGAAACGGTTCCTGACAGCTCTAATACGATAGCGAGAAGAAGAAATGTCCATCCCCAGCCCATTTCACTCTTCATTCACTCGTCTCCTAATCGTTAGTTCACTATAAGAAGCAATAACTTCATCTGCATTAGGAAGCGCCTTGTGGACGCGAGATCCTTCGGCAACATCTGCGATACCAACTTTTACACAAGCCCCAGCCGCATGTCCCATCCGCATATCTCCATTAGTGTCGCCTATAATCGCAGCCTCCGAACAATCAATTCCAAGCTTCTGGCAGGCCAGCTGCATCATATCCGGAAACGGCTTGCCTCGCTCAACCAAATCAGTGCCGATTACGACATCAAAATAATTGCGAATTCCAAGCCACTCCAAATGTTTTTTTGCAGCCTCCGTTTCATCAGCAGTGACAACGCCAAGCCTAATGCCATGCTCTCTGCAGCTATCCAGAAAATCAATGCTTCCAGGCAGCGGGAGAGCTGGGCGCGAGAGCTCCAGCTCAATATCCGCTTGCTTCTTGCAATGCTGAACATGCTCCATCGCTTCTGCCCACGATACGCCTTGGCTGTACAACTGCCAAGCAAGCACTGCATACAAGTCATTCATCGTGCCCATAGCAAGCGGACCATTTCGATCATAATCGATGATCTTGTTGTCAGCATCATGTTTCGTGCCCCAAAGGCTAGGAATTCGATCAAGCTGAAAAGGAATTCCTCGGTGCTCTAGCTGATTTTTTAGCTCAATGAATATGAACTCGCTCCAGCTGCCCCACATCCCGATGAAATCCAGCAGCGTTCCATCCTTGTCAAACAAGATGCCTGACACCTTGTATGCTCGATTATTTATTATTAAGTCAGGCATATTAACAATTCCTCCTATTTTAATCTGTCGAGCTCCTTCTGTGCTGCTTCCTTCGCTTCCTTGAGCGCTTTCTCAGCAGAAACATTTCCGATTTGCACTTTATCAGCTGCAATCTTAAGCGAATCGTTTATTTTGCCGCCTGTCGGGTCCTGGAATGGCGCAGATGCATGAGCTGCCTGCATAAGCGGCACTTTAATTTGAGGGTTTTTCTCGCTGAATGCTTTGTATTCCTCGTCCTCAAGTGCGGATGAGCGAACTGCGATATAGCCCGTACCAATCGACCATGATGCGGTATTTTTCGTTTCAGAGAAGAACGTAAGCCATTTGTATGCCGCCTCTTTTTGTTCTTCACTAACGCCAGATGGAATGCCTGCCATAATTGCACTTGCAACAGGTTTGCCTGCACCTATGCCGTCCCAGCCCGGTTGCTCCATTGCCCCAACGATATTGAAATCAAGATCACCTTGATCGCCGCTTGATCCCGTATAGCCTGCAGCTTGTCCCTTCATAACATCGTCGATCGTTTTGTACCAATATTCCCATCCTTGGCCGCCGGAGTGGATCGTCATCACTTTATCTTCATGAATCCATTTGCGGAACATCTCCCATGTCTCAACCCATTCTGGAGAGTCAATCATCACGGTTTTGCCATCATCACTTAGAACGGTACCGCCTTTGCCTAATACAGCATCCATCATATTTTCCATGCCCCACATCGGCTCCCAGCCGTAGAAGCTTGTTTTTCCATTCGCTTTAACCGCCATCTTCGACGCCGAAGCAGCTAAGCTTTCCCATGTCTTAAAATCTTCTGTTGTAAGTCCGCTCTTCTCAAGTGCATCCTTGCGATAATACATGACCTGCGTCGTGCCATACATCGGAAGGAAATATTGTTTGCCGTCCAGCTGTCCTTGCTCAAGAAATGTTTGTACAAAGTCTTCTTTATTGAAAGAAGAGTCAGCACCAATTAATTCGCTCATGTCAGCGAATAATCCTTTTTTTGCCCAGTTCATATTAGAGGAAAGAACAGCAGCAGGCGCTTGCTTCGCTGCAATCGCAGCTTGGAGCTTCTGCTCGGTTTCGGAGTAATCCGCTTGGGCGATCCCTTTCACGATTACCTCCTGCTGCGAGTTGTTGAATAAGTCGATTTTTTCCTTCATCGTTTCGCCAAGCTTGCCGCCAAGCCCATACCAGAACTCAATCGTAACTGGCTCTTTAGGAGCAGGAGCTTCGCTTGCCTCATTGGTTGGATCTGCATTAGCTCCATTATTCGTTTTCGTATTTCCTGCTGTTTGTCCACACGCTGCCAGTACCGCAAAACTGGTTACCATCATCAGAGCTAAACCTTGCTTCATTTTCAACATTGTAATTGATTCCTCCACTCGATTTGTATAAAACAACAAGCAAAGCCTATTTTCTACCCTTTGTTCACGCCAACTGACATATTGAAGCTTTTCATAATCGTCTTCTGCGCAAAAAGAAACAGCACAAGCAGCGGGATAATCGTAAAAGAACTTGCCGCCATAATAAGCGGCCACTTCAAGCCATAGGCTCCTCCTTCCACAAAGAAGCTTCTAAGGCCAGCCGAGACTAGCTGCAGATTCGGATTTTTCGTGATCAGCATCGGCCAAAAATAGTTATTATAATGTTCAATGAACGTAATAAGAGCGAGCACAATAAAGGAGGAACGCGTCACCGGAATAAGAATCGACCATAAAATCCGCATGGATGACGCACCATCGATTTGCCCTGCCTCTACCAGTTCATGCGACACCTGTAAAAAAGCTTGTCTGATCAAAAAAATGGAAAAGACGCTGACGCAGTTGGATAAAATGAGGCCAGCATAGGAATCGAGCAGGTGGAGCTTGGCCAAAATCATATAGCTCGGCAAGTAAACCGCTGTGCTAGGAATCATATAACCAAGCATTATGATTGCTGTGATGGCTTTCTTCAATCGAAATCGCATATGCGTCAAAGCATAAGCCATCATCGCAGAATTCAGTGCCTGCAGCAGAACAATGACTGAAGCTACGAGAATGCTATTCGTTAAATACCGCCAGAAAGGCGCTTCTAGCCAAGCAGCCAAAAAGTTGCTCCACTGAGGAGAACTTGGCCAAAAGGTCGGCGGGAATTGCCATATTTCATCATTTGTTTTGAGCGCGCTTGTAATCATCCAATAGAATGGAAAGGCCATAACGGCACTGAAGAGCAGCAATAACAAATGCCTGATCGTACGTCGAAAAACATTTTGAGCTTGCATAACAATCTTTCTCCTCTCCATGCGGTTGACGATTATGAGCTGTAATGAACGGTTTTACGGCTGATGGCAAAGGATACGATCGATAGCACCATACAGATAGCTACGAGCACAACCGCCACAGAGGAAGCTTCTCCGATATCAAACGACTCAAAAGCCGATTGATAATACATATATAGAAGCGTTCTTGTTGAACCGGCCGGGCCACCCTGCGTTAACACGTTAATTTGATCATAAGCTTGCAGCGCCGATATCGTTTGTACAATAAAAAGAAAAAAGGTCGTTGGCGATATTAGCGGAATCGTAATATATCGAAGCTTGCTCCAGCTTCCCGCTCCGTCCAGCTCTCCAGCCTGCAATAGCTCTCGCGGCAAATTTTGCAAGGCGACTAAGAAAAACACCATCGACCAGCCCATCAGCTTCCAGATGGTAACGATCAGCACCCCTGCAAGCGCCCATCTCGTATCTTGAAGCCAGCCAATTCCGTCAAAGCCGAACCATCTCAGCACCGTATTGGCCATTCCTACTTTAGGTTCGAATATCCAAGACCATACAATAGATACAGCAACCGTTGGTGTAACCCAAGGAGAGAACAATAACGTCCGGTATATAACCGAGCCCTTCATCTTCCGGTTAAGCAACAACGCTAGCGCGAGTCCAAAAGCCATCACCGGTAGCACACTACCAAGACAAAAGAGGAGTGTTACGCCAAGGGATTGATAGAATGCTGAATTATTGAACAAATAAATATAGTTTTCAAAACCTACAAATGTTTTAACGGGACTCATAAAATCCCAATCCGTAAAGCTCAAATAAAAAATAGTTCCCAGCGGGATCAACCAAAATACAATCAATGGAATCATAGCCGGCAGCGTGAACAATAGAGCCTTCCATTCCTTAGCCATATCGCGTTTTATCATCTCCTGTTTATCGTTCAATTTTTTCTTAATGTTTGCTATAATTATCATTAATAACTCATTTTCACCTCTATTGTTCAAAAATTATTGTACACTCAGTTTAGAACAGCCACATTATCTGAACGTTAACGTCTGATAAAGATCTTGTAAAAGAGTTGTTTTCCTGAAAGATTCACTTTCAACTAATATTGTTGCTGTATAATGAATCATAAAATCTTAATCTTGTAGGTGATGTTGTGAAAAGAGCTTCCACCAGCGATCAGAATAGTTTGCCCACGACTCAGGAGCAAATAAGAGGAAAGATAATAGACGCTATTGCCCAGACGATGGATTTATATGGTGCTAATTATTCATTCGGACAGCTTTACGGCATCATGTTTTTTGAAGATAAACCGATGACACTTGAAGAAATGAAGCAGCAAATGAATATGAGCAAAAGCAATATGAGCTATGCCGTTCGATCCTTGATGGATTCAAAGATGATAATGAAATTGGATGAAAAACTGGAACGCAAAGATTTATATGTAGCGGAGACTGACTTTTTCCAAGCCTTCCAAAACTTCTTTGCTGCTAAGCTGCAGCGCGAGATCGATGTCATGCTCGGTGCAATAAATGAGGTTATTCCTCCGTTGTCTGAAATCATCTTAGATATTGATACGGAGGCTGAGGAGCGGCTCCTATGCCTAAAGGACTTGAACAAACTGCGCCACGGTATTGAGTATTACAGCTGGCTTCAGCAATTCGTCGACGGGCTTCGTAACGGAGAGTTTTTCCGCCAAAATGAGACCAAGCCCGATCTTTAGCTATGAATAAAGCAAAAACGGCTTCGGCACCCTCTGGATGCTGAAGCCGCTTTGACGGAGAAATATAAGAGAAGTATGAGAAAATAATCTACTTTCTTATATTGAACAAAAGGATGCTAAGAAGTGATTTCCACTTCTACGCATCCTTTTGTTTGCCTGTTATTGCGGCCTTGTATTCACTTCAAATATCCATATTTTACCTTGTTTATCAATACCGTAATCAAACCCTAACTGGCCAATTCCGGGGTACTTGGCTTCAAGCACATTTGTCGATAATACGGTAAGCTCACGCATCTTCCGCTTCTTTTCCCCTACCTGTGCTGAAGATAGGGATCTGCTAATCCCGTCTGCTGCTGAAACCAATGTGCCGCCTCGGCATAAATYAGTTACGAACAGCCCTTTTCTAGCAATTCGCCCTACAATTGCACGATAGACCCAGCCGTTATCCGTCTTCACATATTTTACTCGGTAATCAATAGGCCTGCCGTCCACCGTTGCCAAATATATCCCTTTTTGAATAATATAAGCACGGCCTTTACGTTGATTGTTAAGCGATCCTACTAAAGCCGCAAAACTAGCGAATCGTTTCGTCTGCGAATAATAAGTATAGGTATACCCATCGCCGTATCGCGTAACCTTTATAACGCCGTGTCCGCCAGCACCGACTACTGGCTTAACAACAACCATTTGATGTGTATCCAACATGCTTCTGAGGTTATTGGCCGTAAATCTCCTAGTTGGAGGAATATGCGGTGCGATGCTGGAATGAGAGAGCAGTATTGCCGTCTTAGCCCATTTGCTAGCTAATTGCCTACCCTGATTATCACCCAATGAAATCTTTCCCCTTTCCTACCTCTTCATCCATAGCATATGACAGAACACTATCTGTCTCTTGGATGAATGACATAGGTTAGGAGCCTTTATTACCAAGCTTACCAACAATCGCTAGCCATTTGCCTCGTTTCGTATCCGTAGAACCTTTTACTGGACCAATATTCGTAATCCGTACTGGATTAATTCCACAAAATTGAAGTGTTGCTTTCTTCATTGCGCGATGCCCTGGCTGACCGTATACAAAGCGGTTGTACCATACTGGTGTATCCAGTGTAACGATCAAGCGAGCTGTTTTGCCAGACAACAGCTTATCCCAAAATATAGAGCCTTCACGATATTTAAAAGCGAAACCTGGCAGCAGCACCCGATCCAAAAAACCTTTGAGCAAAGCCGGCAGCGTCCCCCACCAAGTCGGATAAATAAAGACGAGATGATCCGCCCACTTCATCGATGCTTGAGCTTCTAGCAAATCCGGTTCAAGCTCTGTACGCTTCGCATAGCCGAAGGCAAGATTAGGATTAAAGCTTAGCTCATGCAGCTGTATGATTCGAACCTCAGCGCCCCCCTGCACCGCGCCGTCAGCATAAGCCTTTGCCAAAGAGCTGCAATAGCTGGTAGGGTTGGGATTTCCTTGAATGATAAGTATTTTTTTGTTTGAGCTCACTTTGGCTCCACCACCGTTTCAGTTAATAAAATAATTGCAAGAAATCTAATCATCGGTACTTATCCTTGTCGTGATTCTCTTTGACACTATTCAGAAGTTCCGTCTTGTAAAATGAGCAGCATAAATGTATAAAAATCTTCTTTCTCGAATGCACGAGCTGGTGATGAAAGCGTGTCGGCTAACATAATGTTCCGAACGCACATGCCGTATGAAAGCATTACGCCTTGCTCCGCTGCTTTACGCGCATCCACGGTTTGAGCAATGAGACCCTCTTTTTGTCCGCTTTCTATCCACTCTAGCAAGGTCGCTGTTGAACGCTCGTGAAATTGCTGCAGAACACTTGCAATACCTGGCTTATCCTTCTGACTAAGCAGATAAGTTAAGATTTGATTAGCTACACTATCCTTCTGCTGAAGCTGATCAAGCCCCTCAGTAATAGCAAGCAATGGAGCTGTAAGACTGCAGCTTTTCTCTATCGTAAGCAGGAAGGAATCATTAATGAGCTCCACTTGCGAAGACAATATAAGTCCAAAAAGCTCTTCTTTGCTTTTTACATAATGATAGATGGCACCTTTGGACAATCCGGTACTAAGCATAATTTGCTGCAATGTGGTATGTCGGCAGCCTTTTTCCTGAATGAGCTGCTCTGCTGTTTCCAACAATAATTTATAACTCGCATTTGCAGTGTAATCTACCATAAGCAGCCTCCTTTATTATTAATTGTTTATTATGAGTTGCAATCGACGATAAATTATTTAAAAGGACAGAAGACCGTCGGTCGGTTTGTTGATGTCTCTATAATACAGACCGCTGGTCGGTTTGTAAAGTGGTATTTTATTTTTTCTTTTCACAAAAAAAACCGGCAAGCTGCCCTTTAAGGGTTGCTTGCCGGTTTTCTCTAATTTATTTGCCTGATTGTTTCTCGAGTGCTGCCTTAAGCTTATCTGCCAAGCTATTGGACATCGACGTATTATCGCTATACTGTTCAATCAGTTTCTGGTTTTGCTTGCGATTCACTTTGCCGCTTTGCTTATCGCCAAGCATTTCGATGACATTGCATGGTTTGCATTGTGCAAATTTACCTGCTTTGCCGTCTTTAATCTCCATCTTCTTATGGCATTGCGGGCAGCGCTTATTGGAGAGCATTGGCTCTGCTGAACGGCGATAGCCGCATTCACGATCTGAGCAGACGAGCGATTTGCCTCGTTTTCCGTTAATTTCGAGCAACGGCTTCTCGCATTCAGGACAACGTGAATGGGTCAAATTATGCGGTTTATATTCCTTCGTCTCAGCAATAACCTCAGAAACCCATTTCGCAGCCTGCTGTCTAACATTTTTCATAAAGGCAGCCGGGTCGCCTTTACCTTTCGCAATACGCTCCAGCTCCTGCTCCCATTTTGCTGTTAAATCAGGACTTCTGAGCTCGTTTACTACGAGTTCAATCAGCTGCTTTCCTTTTCCCGTTGGCATCAGCTTGTTTTGCGTCCGAGTTATCGTATCTGTTCCGAGCAGTTTTTCAATAATATCAGCTCTTGTTGCCGGTGTTCCAAGACTGTGCTTCTCCATGCGAGTAAGCAGTGTCGCTTCTGTATAGCGTGCTGGCGGCATTGTGCGAAGCTCGCGTACCTTTTCCTGCTTCACAGGGAGCGATTGTCCGATGGATAGCGGCGGAAGCAGCTGAGCAGGCTGTCCGTCGGATTTCCCTTGACCTGAGCCCGCTCCGTCGTCGTCATCCTCATCTTGAACGGAAGAATAAGCATCTGATTGATAAATTTCCTTCCAGCCCTTTTCTTTCTCGATCTTCCCTTTTGCGTATAACATATCCTTGCCTACAGCAAGCACAACACTCGTCTCATCGTAACGATAAGGTCCATAAAATAATGAAATAAACCGTTTTACGATTAAATCGTATAATCGGCGCTCATCATTGCTTAGAGCAGACAGATTTACGAATTGTTCTGTAGGAATAATAGCATGATGATCTGTTACTTTACTGTCATCTACAATTCGCTTCGTTATTGGAAGCTGCATTCTGACAAGCTTGCGAGCCAGCTGTGTGTAAGGCCCAACAGCGATGCTCTCTAACCGTCCCTTTAAGGTAGGAACCATATCGCTCGACAAATATCTGGAATCTGTACGCGGATACGTAACCAGCTTATGCTGCTCATAAAGCTTCTGAAGCACGTTGGACGTTTGTTTGGCCGAGAAGCCCAGACGTTTATTTGCATCTCGCTGCAGCTCAGTAAGGTCATAGGCCTGGGGATGCGGCTCCGATTTCTCCAAGGTGCGAAGCTTGCTTACCTTTGCAGTTCCCTGCTTGATACGAGCGGCGATCGCATCAGCATCAGCACGGCTCCATACTCTTCCGTCATGTGCATCCTGCTCCCGCCAATGCGCAGAGAATGAGCCAAAATCAGCAGACACATTCCAATATGGCTGCGATTGAAACGATTGTATTTCTTGTTCCCGCTCCATCAGCATGGCGAGCGTTGGCGTTTGCACGCGTCCAGCTGCTAGCTGTGCGTTGTATTTGGTCGTTAATGCTCTCGTCACGTTTAATCCAATCAACCAATCCGCTTCTGCACGGCAAACGGCCGAAGCATACAAATTGTTATAGTCCTTGCCTGGCTTCAAGGTGTTGAAGCCGTCCTTTATCGCTTTGTCCGTCTGAGATGAAATCCAAAGACGCTTAAACGGCTTGCGCCAATGAACAAGCTCCATAATCCAACGAGCGACTAACTCGCCTTCTCGGCCAGCATCCGTAGCGATGATAAGCTCACTAATATCTTGCCGTTTACAAAGCTGAGCTACTGTACGATATTGCTGTGATGTTTCCTTCATAATTTTTAAATTCATTTTTGGCGGAAGCAGCGGCAAATCTTCCAAATTCCAAGTTTTATATTTCGGATCGTAATCCTCAGGTTCAGCCAGTGTCACCAAATGTCCCAGCGCCCAAGTTACAACATATTTAGGGCCTTCCATGTAGCCTTTATGTTTCTGTCCGCAGCCGAGTACACGGGCTATTTCCTTCGCCACACTCGGTTTTTCTGCCAGTACAAGCGATTTCATTCGGATTATTCGCTCCATTCCATTTAGATGCCTCATTCGCATCAATCATTATGACGAAACGATACCATAGGCTCGCAGCCTGCGCAACGCCTGCAGCCTTAACTCCCAGCATGCTGTAAAACCTTTATGCATCGATTTCGCATCCTTCCTATCGTATTGAAACACTTGGCGATTAGCAATCTATTCCTGCTATTCTTGTGAATTTTACTGCTATATTCTCGGTGTGATATAGTAGGTTCAGCTTATAAGAAAGCAGATTAAGAGCTAGGGAGCGTTGATGGATGAAGCTGCGTGTTGTTGCTATTGTTTTTGGTGTTTTGCTCTTATACAGCGGCATTTCCTTCTATATTGGCTGGAATGGGTGGCTGTTCTTATCTCATTTATTTCATTTCGAAAATGCGACAGTGTATACGATCATTGCTAGTGTCATTGCATTTTCGTACATTATCGGCCGGCTCGCTTACCGTGCGCCTTTTAAACCGGTTGCCGAGGTATTGAAGCTGATTGGTTCCTACTGGTTTGCCGTATTGGAATATGCCGTAATCATTTTGCCGCCTGCCAATGTTGTTGCCCTTATCTTAAAAGCAGCTGGCGCTGAAAAATCAATCTATATTGTCGGTGTAGGCGGGCTTGCCTTGCTTATTATGGCTGTACTCCTTATCCGCGGTTCTTGGAATGCATGGAGCCCAATTGTTCGAACCTATCATGTTCAAGTGCCAAAACCTGCTGGAAAATTGAAGAAGCTGCGCATCGCCATGGCTTCTGATCTTCATTTGGGTACAATCGTAGGCAATCGGCATTTAGTTAGGCTGGTGAACAAGGTTGAAGAAATTGAGCCGGATCTTATCCTGCTTCCTGGCGATATTCTTGATGATGATATTGAGCCTTTTCTTCGCAAAAACATGTCAACTGAACTTGGCAAGCTCAAAGCGCCACTAGGCGTTTACGCCGTAACTGGAAATCACGAATACATTGGCCGGAAAGTGCCAGAATTTATTGCGGCAATGGATGCAATCGGCATTCGTGTCCTTATGGACGAGACGGCGCTCATTGCTGACAGCTTCTATGTCATCGGCCGTAAAGATAAGGCGGCTGCGGGATTCAGCGGCAAAGGAAGGCTGCCTATTCAGGAGCTTGTCGCTCCTCTAGATCAAACTAGGCCGCTAATCATGCTCGATCATCAGCCTTCCGACATCGCAAGCGCCGCAGATAACGGCATCGACATCTCCGTATCCGGCCACACCCATCGCGGCCAGATGATGCCTAATCATCTGATTACGAGAAAGCTGTTTGAGCTTGATTGGGGTTATTTAAAAAAAGGCGGCCTGAACGCCATCGTATCATCAGGCTTCGGAACTTGGGGACCGCCGGTACGAATTGGCAGCCGGTCTGAGGTCATTCATATCGAGGTAGAATTCATAACCGTTTAAAAGGTTAACGAAAATAGCGGCAGCAATGATGTAAACCACTCTCATTTCCGGCTATCCAGCCTATGACGAGGGTATACACACAATTGCTGCCGCTATTTTTATATCTTTATTGTAGACTCCGAGTTGCCGCTTTGGCAGTGTGAAGCCGCTAATTAACGATTAATCTACATCAGCTATACGCCATTCAGCACCTTTTTCCTTGCTCTTATGGAACACATACACTGAGCTTCCACCGCTGTCTTCATTGTTCCTGATCTCCGAAACTTGAACGACAGCCTCAAACAACGACTTTTGCTCTTTAATAGCTATTGGTTGTTCGACCTTTATGCTTGTAATTGTGAATCCGGTAATGCCACTTGAATCTTCGCGTGACTTGCGTGCACTTTCCGTGTACAAGTTTAAAAAATCATCCCATTTTTTCTCATGCATATACTTTATTCGCAAATTAATTAGCTCGATAAGCGGCTTCTCTTCTTCCGTGAAAGCTGAGCTTTCCAAATACGCTGGCTCGAGTACTTCGTTATTCGGCGACTCAGACGACTGCATAGGAATGGGAGTGGAAGACTCGATTATAGGTGATGGCGACATGCTCTGTGTATTCTGCTGTTCTCCGTCTACTTGCTCGTCTGCTCCTTCTTTGCCAGAACCACTCACCGAATACGCATCTTCCAGCAAAGTCCAAATCTTCTTCGTGGATGATTTCCCTAATCGATAAAGCGTTCCAGTATCACCTGGCTTCATGAAATTCCCATGCTCGCTGYTCTTCGATATCCAAAGCAGGTAACGCGAGTCCCCTAAGATTACAGAATAGGGTGGTGCCGCGATATCGACCTTTCCCTTCATCTGCTTACCAAATCGGAATGCATATTCGAATGCTCGAATCGACTCTCGATCCTCCCACACCACTTGCGAGGTCGGCTCTGCCTGCTCGAAATCAAGCATGCGCTGGACGGTAACCTGATTCTCGTTTACCCGAAACAAAAACATCAAAATTGCAGCAGCCACAACTACGACGCCAATCAGAATGATGTAGCCACGCTTCAAATGCACACTTCCTTTCTCCAAAAAAATTCAACCATTGCTACCTGTTACTTCGTGTCCGATATAATAAATAGATAAATCGAGTGCGATAACCATTAAGACGAAGGTTCATGGTAAAAGGTTCCATACATAGGTCCAGGTTGTGTCATAAACTGTTCCGGTCAACCAAATATAGGAGTATCTGGAATAATAGGCAGGGCTAAACACAAGCATAAATGTCGTCATCGCCGACAACAAGGAAGCCACACCTATGCCGACTAATACGAGGCGAAAGGGATTTACACCTTTTTTCCAAGCAATTAAATAAATCATCATTCGGCAAATGATCATGGCCGAGCAGGACGCAAGAAAAAAGCTTGCTTCGGTTACAAAACAAGGAAAATGGGTAATCATAAGACTGCTGCCAAATAATTGCCGCCTTTATGGAAATAGTGAACATACCTTTACGGAGTTATTTTACGATCGCTTGCAGTTCCAATGTGATGAGCGCATCACGCATCCCATTTACAAAAACAATGCGCTTGAGCACATTATCCCGATTCTAGAGAATGGGACCCTTGGGGCCCCATTGGGCGTGAATATATGATTCGTGAGATGAAACGTTATTTCATCAAAAACGCTACTAATGCATATTGACAAATAATTATTTTTGTGGTATAATATAATATTTTACTATTTACATACATTTTAACTACTGGTACGATGTTACTTGAAATGAGCAACTCACCTGCAGCAAAAACTTCTAAACAGTAGCGGAGGGTTAAAATGAACATTGCAAGCGGAGTTAATATGATGCCGATATCAGCGGTCATGATGGGTCGAATGGAAACAATTTATCCCACTTTAATTTGGGATAACGACACCGTGATCTTAGTGGATACTGGCTATCCGGGGCAGCTGCCATTAATAAAGGAGCAAATGGAGCGTGCTGGACTTGCGTTTGAGCGTCTTAACAAAATCATTATTACCCATCAAGACCTTGACCACATTGGAAGCTTGCCTGCGATTTTGCAGGAATTGCCTCATAAGGCGGAGGTGCTTGCGGACAAAGTAGAGGCTCCTTACATTCAAGGTGAAGCACATTTGCTCAAAGTTACACCAGAATCGATTGAGCAAGCTGTCCAAGCCTTGCCGGCAGAGGTGCCTGAGGAATGGCGAGCCGCATTCAGGAAGACGCTTGAAAATCCGCCTAAAGCGAATGTCGATGTTATCATTACGGATGGGCAACAATTGCCGTATTGCGGAGGAATTATCGTCATTGGCACACCTGGGCATACGCCCGGACATCTTAGCCTTTATCATACTGCTAGCAAAACGTTAATTGCAGCTGATGCTCTAATCGTTGAAAACGACCAGCTGCTAGGACCGACCCCACATTATTGTCTCGATCCGGATACCGCAAAAAAATCCATCAAAAAATTAACGCAATACGACATAAACACAGTCATCTGCTACCATGGCGGGTTATATTCTGATCATGTGAATGAGCGAATTTTAGAGCTCGCTGCCGAATAGCGAATAAGGGAGCTGCCAACGCAATCGACGTTGACAGCTCCCTTTTATATATTCCTACAATCCGCCAGCCAGCGCTTTTTTCAAAAACTGTCCTGTATAGGAAGCAGCAATAGACGCTACTTGCTCTGGCGTTCCTGCTGCGACAAGATTGCCGCCTGCTGCACCTCCCTCGGGCCCTATATCGATGACCCAATCGGATTCCCGGATAATTTCCAAGCTATGCTCAACCAGAATGACCGTATTGCCGGCATCCACTAATTTATTGAGTAGAGCAAGCAGCTGTTCAACGTCCGCTAGATGCAAGCCCGTTGTTGGCTCATCCAGCAAATAAAGGGTATGTTTGTTCGATCTCTTGTTCAGCTCCTTCGCCAGCTTAATTCGCTGACCTTCTCCGCCGGACAACGTTTTTACCGACTGTCCCCATTGCAGATAACCTAACCCTACTTCACACAGCAGCTCGGTCATGCTCGCAATTTTTGCTTTATTTTTAAACACAGCTCGGCTCTCTTCAACCGTCATATTAAGCAAATCCGATATCGAATAACCCTCGTAAGTGACTCTCAATACTTCATCTTTGAATCGTTTTCCTTTGCAAGCCGTGCAGCGAATTTCAAGATTAGGGAGAAAACTCATGTCTACCGATAATACGCCAAGTCCTTGGCAAGTCTCGCAGCGTCCCCCTGGTGTATTGAATGAAAAATGCTTCGAGGTAAGCTGATTGCGCTTCGCTTCTGGCAGCCCTGCATATAAATTTCGCAGCTGTGTAAATACTTCTGTATAAGTCGCAATATTTGAGCGCTGCATACGGCCTAATGGTGACTGATCGACCGTAATTTGATTTCCGATATGCTCAAAGCCCGCAATGCTGTCGCAGCCCGCAATACGTCGTTTCCCCTGCCCTCCCTCCGCAAGCAAATCAAATAACAAGGTAGATTTGCCTGAGCCAGACACTCCCGTCACCGAGATGAGACAGCCAAGCGGAAAAGCAACATCAAACCCTTTCAAATTACGAGCATGTGCATGGACAATCGACAGCTGTTTACCGTCGCCTGACCTTCTTGTCCGTACCGCCGCTGGCAAGCTTTCCTGACGCAAATAGGTACCTGTAACGGAACTCTCACTTGCGATCAGCTCCTCCAAGCTGCCTTCGCCAACGACCGTCCCACCTAAATATCCTGCTCCTGGACCGATATCGATAATATGATCTGCAGCTCTCATGACCTCAATATCATGCTCAATAACGAGTACCGTGTTGCCCAAATCACGCAGCTGCATGAGAACGCGAAGCAAACCTGCTGTATCGCGTGGATGTAGACCTGTTGTTGGCTCATCCAATATATAGAGCACACCAGTAAGTCCAGACCCAAGGAGTGACGCTAATCGCAGACGCTGAGCTTCCCCGCCTGACAGGGAAACGGTCTGTCGGTCCAGAGATAAATAACTAAGGCCAACATCGATGATTCTCTCCAAACGTATCGGCATATCGGTCATGACAGGCGCAAGCAGCGGCCGTCCCTGAGGAGGCACAGCATCCTGAAGCTGCTTGGTCCAAGTAAGCAAATCCTCCAATGACCAAGTGGATACTTCTGATATCGAAGCCCCTGCCACTAAAGCTGACCGGCTTTCTTTTTTTAGACGCATGCCCTTGCAATCCGTACACCCATCTTGCTTAAAATAATCGTTTTCCTTTTCTGCTGCCCCTTGCTCGCTTTCCTTCTCTTTATACCTTCTCCACATTCCAGTTACAATGCCTTCAAACTTGCCTTTTCCGACTGTTTTTGGCGGCGCTGCAAGAGGAAAATGCCTCATGAATGCATCGCTCTCCACGCCGTAATAAAGCAGATCACGCTGGATTTCCGTATAATCCTTTAATGGCAGGTCGAGATCAAATGTAAATCCATAATGGTCTCCTGCACCCTTTAAAATGACAGCATAATATTCGAGTTGTACTTCGTACAGGCAAGTCACACAGCCGCCGCGGAAACTCAGCTCTTGATTGAATACCGCTTCTAAGTCAAGCGTGGCAACATGTCCTAACCCACTGCAGGTTTCGCAGGCTCCCTCCGGCTTATTGAAAGAAAAATGAGCCATTCCGAGCTTCTCATGTTCCTTATTGCAGCCCGGGCATACGATCGTCTGGCGTCCCTCCTCTTCCTCTGCAGCTGCGATATCATTCTCTTCATCGAATACAGGCGGTATAGTTGTACCGCAGCTGCTGCATACACGGCTGCTAAGCCTGGAGTAGACAAAACGCAAATACGTATAAATATCTGTAACCGTACCAACCGTAGAACGCGGATTGCGATTGGTGACGTGCTGACCGATGCTGATGGAAGGAGAAAGTCCAGCTATCGATTCCACCTTCGGCTTGCTTATGGAATCCGATACCATCCCCATTGACTCCATATACTGCCTCTGACATTCCCTTTGCAGCGTGTCCATGGCAAGCGTTGATTTGCCGGAGCCTGAGGGCCCTGTCAACACAACCAATTTGTATTTGGGGATTGAGAGTGAAATGTTTTTCAAGTTATTTTCGCGTGCACCTGTAATGACTATCGTATCGTTCATGCATGTCCTCCTCATTGACAATAAATTTTTGGGGTAAGCAACGCTTCGCCTATTTAGAGCGCTTTTCCAGCATTTATTCCAGCATACTACATTGATGCAAGTGTGAAGGTTACGCAAATAAACACCCTATTTAAACCTGTTTCGTTGACAAAAAGGTTCCCATGGTTGTTTAATGTTTTTAGAAAATGTTCGGAGGTGTTTTTTGTGATTATTCGACCGATTGATATTGCCAGGAGATTAAATATTAGTACTAACGCGTTGAGGCACTACGAGGATTGGGGCATCATTCCACCGGTTGAACGAGGGACAAACGGTTATCGCATATATACAGCAGAACACGTCGCTTACTTTGAGTGCATAAGAGCGATGAATGAAGGTTTTGGAATGACGCTTACCAAAGAAGTGATGATTAAACTGATCCAAGGCGAGATTGATGAGGCGTTATGGCTTGTAAACCGTGCACAGGCAGAGCTTCACCGTGACAAAACGATCGCCGATAAAACGATTCTTGCGCTGGAGACAGATGAGATTCATTTGCTGCATAGAGCAAGGAAAAGAAAAGGGATGACCATTGGGGAAGTATCCGAGGCAACAACCATACCAAGCTCCGCTATTCGTCACTGGGAGAAGATGGGTCTCCTTATTGTTAATCGCAACAAGGAAAATGGCTACCGCATCTTCAGTCCAGCAAACCTGCGTCAAATCTTAATTATTCGCACCTTCAAGGCGGCGGTATGGTCGCTTGAGATCATTCAGCAGGTGCTGAAAGAGGTTAACGATAACCAGGTAGAAAATGCGATAAAAATAGCGCGTGAATCGATGCAATTTCTAAATCGAGTCAATAGAAACCAACTGCTCGGAGCCCATTCTTTGTATAAGCTTCTACTCGCCATCGAACAAAAGCATTAATCATTAGCCCAGATCGCTGAGATAGGAAGCTGCATTTGATCGAAGTAGATCGATTAAATCTTCGTTCATGTATTCGAATTCATCTGGTATATGAAGACAGATTAGCTGCTTGCCCGAAAGCTCATGGCCAAACTTGCTTTGCAGCCTTCGAATATGTTTTTTCTCCATTGCAAAAATATAATCAGCCCAGCCAATATGACCTGCTGTCACCTTAATCCGGGCATTCTCTTCCGTACCAGCGGACCTCACCTCATGGCCGCCAACACCTTGAAAAATCGTTTCCGCAGTCAAGCTTCGCCACTTGTTTCTGCTGCATACAAACAATAGATTTATCGAGAACACACTCCTCATTCATTTTTAATTTTATTATTCAACCAGTTCAAGCAAATTACTCAGTTCATGATATAACTCCAGCTCCGACAATACGCGCTTGCAGCGTCTGAGCATCCGTCTGTCTTCCAAAATTAATTTCTTGTGCTGCGCATCACGAAGGAAAGCAAGCTTTCTCTCCGGGGTTGCCTCTTCAACCATTGCATCGAGCGCCCGCCTATCATCCCAATCAATAGAGAGCGGCCCTTCAGCGATATAATCAACCTGACCCAAAAGCGGTGCAACACCAATCGAATCCAGCGTTTGCATGCAAATCGCTTGCGCCCTTTCCTCACGTACACTTTGCATATACTGTTCCAAGTCAGTAATTTCACGCAGTCCAAAAAGCTCTTTCAGCCTTTGCAGCGCCGCTGAATGCTCATCCGCCAAGCTTTCATTTTTCTGCTCTCGCATCTTTTTAAAGAAATCATCAAATGTCGCAGGGTTATTATACAGTAGACTTCTATCCGTAATAATAAGACGAAGGAAATCCGTAATATTTTTGGAAACAAGCCATATTTCCGAGTCAAAATCCATTGGCGATACGACAGCTATATAAGCTTGCTCCAAATCTTTGACAGCTCCGAAATCCGTTACAAAACAATAATGAATGCCATCACAACCAGAGCTGGCGAAAGGAATAAAATCGGGCGGCGTACATGGATAGCGGAAGTCATATTTTTGCATGATAAGCCCCAGCTCTAGATCCATTGCTCTTCCGAGTTCAGTCTCCAGCTCGTACAGCTGATTAATCGCCTGCGGCACCTCATAGTTGCCATATTGCCGATGAATACGCGGCTTATCCCATTTTTGTTCAGTTTCGATGATAGGCCCAAACGATGTTTTCGATGGCAAATTTGCCCTATCGATGCTGGCATAAGCTTGAATGATATCCGGTACGTATTCACGAGTCAGTTTATGGCCGGACAGAATTTGGTACAGCTGCGTAAGGTCATCTTCTTCCCACGCCGACAAGCTCTCCAACGATATGCCGCCCTTATGACCGGATAAACGCAGAATAATCGCATCAAACTGTGCGCGGTTATCCTCCTTTACGAACGCATATTCTTCCAAAATGAAAGCAATCATTGATTGTTTATCCATGCTCAGCTCCATCTCCCTATCGTAAATCCGATTCAGTATTTTAGGCATTTAATGCTAATTATACCAAATGAATCAGCTGAAAAACTACATATTCATCCTAGTCCAGCTCTCGATATTGGAAATAGCAGCGATTGAAAGCTTGTTCTCGTCCTCTTTTAAACGCAGCTCAAGCTTTGTTTCATAGAGATCGAGCTCAAATAATTGCTCAATATGATAAACTCCTTTTGGCAGATTCGAGCTGTATACAGCCATGGCAACCGCAATTGCCGTTTGTGCTGTAATTTCAGCCTCCTCTGTACCCTGCAGCCCATATTCGATTAACGTCTCTGCTCCTGATTTAACACCGTAACCTGTCATTTTTACCGCGTAACAAGCAGAACCGACTCGAAGCTTACCAAGCAATTGAATCACCAAACTTCTCATCGGTTTTAATCGCAGCAGACGATCGAATCCTAATCCCTTAAAGAGTGCTATCGTGCTGGTGACGATCCGCGAATCAAAGCATAACCTCGTAGATACTGATGGTACGCCTAATGTATGAGGTAGTGTTTCTTGGTCGGAAAAAGGGAAGCGATAGGCTGTTCGGACTTTTAAATCAGCGCCAAAATCTGTTTTAAGCCCTTCCGTAAAGCTGCTGACTCTTCGTGCGCTGCCTGATTCCGTAATATGAAATGACCGTGAGAGACTATCGACTGTCCATTCGATAGCTGCTTTGCCATGCGCGTCTCCAAGACCCAGCATAATGCCGATATCAATCCGTTGCACTTCATCCATCGACTGCACGGCCTTAAGCGCCAGCAGATTCGTCAGGCCTGGCGCCAGCCCGACGCTTAATACAGCGGTACCTTGCTGATCGTTCACGCTTTTATTCAAATGCTCCATCGCTGCAAAAAAAGCACCATTTGCCGATACGTCTACATAGTCCGCGCCAGCGAGCAAACAAGCTTCCGCAAAGGCAGTATCCATCTGATCCAAACACATTACAACAAGCTTTACTCGTTCAAGCTGTTGCTTCTTAAGCGGTTCTTCCACTGAAATGCGAAGCGGCTTTACCTTCCCGCCCCCGCTCTGGCAAAATTGCTCGGCTCGCGCTAGACTTCTGCCTGCCGCATACACGTTGCCTGGATAATGAATCGCAAGCTGATTGCATATTTTCCCGCCCACATGGCCGTAACCGCCTACTACAATGATGTCTGTTTTCATAGCTGTCCCCTTATCCTCTCTTAAATCAACATAGCCGTCTAATATATAAGCAGCAGCAAAGCTGTTCATCGTCTCATCCATTATGTAAAATGAATTAAGAATTATTCTCAATTATAGTGGAGATAAAATAAACGACCATCCCATAAATGTGGGATTCCGAATACAGAAATGAAGGAGACTGCGTATGTCTTTAACCATAGATATGGTCAAGCAGCGATTAAATAAGTTGTCCGTTGCCTCAATAACATCACAAGCTTATCGCGAAGCGGCCTTATCCATCATCAGAGAAGCCGTGCCTTATGCTGGAGCCTGCTGTACTTCTGTTGATCCGATGACTCTGCTCTCAATCGGGGCGACAACAGATGAGGCTGTGGAAGCAATTCATCATCAATTATTTGAATATGAATATTTGCATGAGGATTACAACAGCTATGAGCAGTTAGCCCAGTCAGAACTGGCCGCAGCCTCCTTAAGCAAAGCCACTGAGGGCCACTTGGGGCGAAGCGGTCGTTACCAAGAGGTTCTGCTGCCTGCTGGATTCGGAGACGAGCTGCGTGCTGCTTTGCTTTGCGAGGGTTCATGCTGGGGATATTTGACGTTGTTCCGTAAGTCAGGAGAGCCTTTTTTCCTTGAGTCGGAAATTTTGTTTATGGTCGCTGTCGCTCCGATTTTAGCCAAAACATTAAAAAAATACGCTTTGGAGCTTCCGTCGACCGAGGGCGTTGCAGGCTTAGAGGAGCCTGGCTTCTTGGTGCTGTCCGAGCAGCTTCAATTCAATTCCTCCAATGATGCTGCCCGCCGCTGGCTTTCCGCCTTAAGAGGCTTAGAGCAAATAGAAGGCGATACACTGCCAAGACCAATCAGAGCTGTTTGCTCTCGGACGCTGGCGAAGCCAGCCTCTTCAGCGGATGAAACAAAGTCAGCAAAAGTATGTATTCGGATGCCGAGCGGTCATTATTTATCCTTGCTTGCGAGCAGGCTGGATGGGACAAATGGTTTGACCCAGCTTGCGGTATTTATCGAGCTAGCTAAACCATCCGATATTGTTCCGCTTATATCAGAGGCATACGCCCTTTCTTCTCGCGAGAAGGAGGTTATAGAGCGGATCATCAAAGCATTTTCAACTAAAGAAATTGCTAAGTCTCTTCATATTTCTGCCTATACCGTTCAAGACCATTTAAAGTCGATTTTCACCAAAACCGGCGTAAACAGCCGGCGTGAGCTTTTATGGGAACTGTTTTCCCGTCATAACTAATAACCAGAGGTTGATGTCATCTTCAAGGGGTCTTGCAAACTGGGAACGAGATGCTGGCTAACACTCCCCAGATCACAGCTCTAACGAACTGTATCATTCTTATTGTGAACAAAATGCCATGTTTTGAATTTTAACGAACCCCATTAATGTTATAGCATGCTGTATTGGATGTCCTGAGCTGTTTTTCTCGAAATAAGGACGCTGGAGTTCGCTACATTTTCATTTCAAGACAAATGGTTTAAATAAGAGCTGCTGGGTTCGTTAACTGAAAATAGTGGTGCAATCCAAATGGCAGGTGAACGAAGCCCCAGCAGAGCAGCGCTTTGGGATTCACGCAGTCTAAGCTCGATTAACAAAACAAAGCAGGGGCTGTCCAAAACGCAGATAAATCTACGTTTAAGACAACCCCTGCATTACTTGCCTATTGCACCAGATTACCCTTGTTCGATCACACTTGGGTCCATATACACTAGTTCCCATAGATGATTATTTATATCTTGAAAGCTCCAGTTATACATAAATCCATGGTCGATTGGATCTTTAGCAGGTTTACCGCCAGCTTCCAAAGCCTTATTCACAATCTCATCCACTTGCTCTTTGCTTTCGGCGGATAATGTCAATATGACCTCAGCTGTTTTTGATGGATCTGCAATTTCTTTATCAATAAACGTTTGGAAGTACTGCTCAACCAGCAGCATAGCAAAAATATTAGGTCCGATGATCATACAGGTAGCTTTCTCATCCGTAAATTGGGGGTTGAACTCAAACCCTAATTTAGTAAAAAAATCGACTGTCTTATTCAAATCTTTAATCGGTAAATTCACAAAGATGTTTGCGGACTGAAAAGCCATAACCTATCACCTCTTAATTAGAATGCCCTACATGTAAATCATCACTATCATAATAACCTATATTCTAGCTTTATTACTAGTGAATGATAGTTTGTCGATTGCTTTTTTCATACCAATACTCGCACATTAATAAGCCGTTTCTTGCTTACTTCTCCGTTTTGCCTTCAAAAAACAAAGGACGCTTGCATTCATTAGTTCTCTCCAGCTTGTCAATTTCGACTGCGATTTCCTGAAGCCAAACCTCGTCACCTGTCATGCTCGCCATATAGCCAAAATTATATTGTTCGGCAAGTCTTTGTGCGTACTTGGCATTCAATTTCATGCAGGCGTTTAGCTCTGAGCTTTCTTGCTCCGTTAAGCTCCGTTTCTCCTGCAGCAGCCACAGCTCAGCAAGGCGCCAATGAACATTCATCATATCGATCATTCCCATCGTTCTATTAATGACCTTCACCTCTATTCTTTCCCAGTCGTAGCCAAAATAATCTCCTTGCTATTAAAACTCACAAAAAATTAGTAGATTTGCTATAAAAAAAAGAAGAGCCCGTCCCTAAAGGTCACTCGCGACCTAGAGAAACAGACCCATTATTTCATTAATCTATCATGACAACATTCACTTATTAAAGCATCGTATACCGTGTTTCACGGAATGAAGCTTCACCTGCGCCCACCAGACCAGGCAAGCCTGCAAGGCTGGATACAGCACCTGCAAATACGACTTGATCGTCCAGTCGAATGGTCAAGCAGCCGTTAACGACCGTACTCGAAAGCGTATGCCAGACCGTCCAATCGAAGTCTGCCGCATCTAAAGTAACGCTGGACAAAACAGATGCCTCTCCATCAATACATGACGATACGGTTACGGAACCGGCTGTACGATTCAACACGGCTTCTACCGAGTTGCGCTCATCCGTATAAGCGGCATAGACGCCATATTCGGAACCACGCTTCACGAGAATATCGGTATCAAAACAGTAAGCCTCACCTGAGGCAGCATCACCTAGTTTGTCCAATAACCAAGCTGTACGCAGCCCTTGCTTGCTGCGGCAGTGAAGCTCGCCGCCGCTGACACGGCAGATGCCATCGCCGCTTGTCCGCTCAAGCTGCTCAGCAAATGCAGTGCTGCTCGCATCCGTTAACGCCAAATGGCGTGTAACCTCAAAACCTGCGAAGGAAGCAGCTGTATAACGCGTTTGTAAACCTACGCTGCCGCTTGCAATCGGGAATTGTTTATCTATTACCGTAACCTCATCAAGCTGAATACGATAGTTGTCTCCCGTTTTCTCCACACGCAGCAAATGGTATACGGCGAAGTTAAAGCTCTCTGGCAAAGCATGCTCGATAGCTTCATGCTGAATGCCTTTATAGACGGCATGAGCACGTAGTACTCTTCGTCCTACATCCAATAAGACCGACACGTAATTGCTTTCGTCCTGATATGCGGCATAAATGCCATATAAACCGCCGGTATGATCCTTCGACCATTTCACGCTTGCTTCAAGAACATAGTGGCTGTATGCAGACTTCGTGACCGCCCCGGAGATAACAGCACGGCTTGTCTGAAGCGCTTCGCCATTTGCTCTTGTCCAGCTGCCCGCAGCTGCTTGCCACAACTCGCCTAGACCTTCTTCACTACCGTCAAATAAATCACGGAATGTTGGCTGCGCCGGCGCTGTCTGCGGCGTATAAGTCGGGCCGGCAATATAGAGCCGATCACCGCTCCAAAGCAGAGGATCTGCTCGCATCGTCCGCTGCTCACGGTCCATGTCAAGAACATCGTCAGCATTCCGGCCGTGGTAAAACACCCATGAATCTACGTTGTTTGGAGCTCTCACCACGGAATTGTGGCCTACGCCCTCGACACCATCATTTTTGCGAAGAAACGGCTCATATTGATCATCGGAAGGATATTTGTTCCATTCCAGCTCATGAAGCGGCTGGCCTTTGCTGCCGTCTGCCACCGAATAACCTAAAAAATAATTCGGGCGTACATATGCATTTCCGCTGTACATCATATAATGCTTCGTGCCGCGCTTCAAGTAAAAAGCACCCTCAATCGTATGCCAGTCACGGCCGTCGCCAAACCGATTTTCCTCATAGATTTCCTCATCAATAGTAGGCAATACGACAATTTGCGGTTCACCGGCTGGCGTAACCATATCAAGCATTTTATCGACCAGGATGACTGTGCCCGCACGATCACGATCTACGCCTGAATATTCATTATTGGAGTAAAACATATAATAATCGCCTTGCTCGTCCTTCACGACATGCGCATCCAATGAAAACGTGTCATAAAACGTTCGCACGTATTCGAATGGCCCTTCCGGTGTATCTGAAACGGCAACCATTAATCGCTCTTCATGCACATCATCTTCCGTTATCGGCATTGATGATACGTATAAGTAAAAGCGGCCATTCTCATATACAGCGGCTGGCGCCCAATATTCCTTATGCCCTTCCAGCTGAAATCCATAGCCTAAGTGCTCCCAGCTTACAAGATCACTGGATCGCAGCACAACTACGCCAGCTTTCGCGGTTGCATAGGTATAATAACGACCGTTAAATTTCAAAAGGTAAGGATCGGGATGCACGAGCGTCAGCGGCTCCTGCTGCCCTGCGCCCGCTCCGATCTTCAGCGGATTCAAATACGATGCGCCGCCATGATGCGGCAGTCCGATAGATGGTATGTTTTTAGCCATAATAATAGTCCTCCTCCAGCTTATCTACTAGCTCATTAATTAGCTTTTTACTGCGCCTGCCGTTAAGCCTGATTTCATTGCATTCTGACCGAACATATAAACAATAATTGAAGGAATAGTCATCAAAATAAGCGCTGCATAAAGCTGTGCGACCATTTCTGGCGTCTGATTTGTTGTACCCGTAAAAAATTGCGTAGCCAGCGTAACGGTATACATCTCTTCATCACGAATAAGGAGCAGCGGAATGATATAGTCATTCCATGAGTAGATAAACGTAAGCACTGCAATATTAATAATAGCAGGAATGCCAAGCGGGATCATGATCGTTCTGTACATTCGGAAGGATGTACAGCCATCAATCATGCCCGCTTCCAGAATCGCATTCGGAATGGAATCGAAATAGTTTTTGAGAATAAGAAGCATGAACGGTGCGTTGAATGCGACCAATGGCAAAATGACGCCAGAATAGCTATTCATAATGCCAAGTGTTTTTGCTGTAAAAAAGAGCGGTGACATGACCGCTGTCGCAGGAATAGCCAAGCAGGCAACCAGCGAATAAAATAGGACGTTTTTCATCTTGAATTGCATTTTCGAGAATGCATAAGCAGCCAGTGTAGCTAGCAAACCTACTGCGAGAGTTGTACATACCGCGATAAAAAAGCTATTGAAAACGACTAGGAAATAATTGACCTTTGGGTGATTGATAACGGCAAGATAATTGCCAAACCCATTGATGCCGAGCGATTTAATGACGGATTGTACAAGCGGATACAACCAAACGACCGCAACTATCGCTAAAACGGCTTGAATGATCCATTTATCTAATTTGCGTAAATTAATAAACATTTGAGCTCACCCCTTACGGTTATAAATCACGTTGTTGACGGTTCGTATACTGAATTTGCAGCACGGCAAGTATGAGAGCGATGATGAGAATGGTCACTCCTGCAGCAGCGGACATCCCGCCATTAAACTCCTCAATCGCCTTCTTATACACATAGGTAGTCAGAAACTCTGTCGAGCGCCCCGGCCCGCCGCCAGTAAGCAGCGATACGATGTCGAACGTTTTGAGCGAGCCGACAATACCAAGAATGACGAGTGTAGACGTTGTGCCGCCAACGAGCGGAACCGTAATTTTGAACAGCGTCCTCCAAAAGCCGGAGCCGTCAATTTTAGCTGATTCATAGATTTCATCTGGAATGGCTAGAAGCGCTGAATAATAAAGCGTCATACTAAAGCCCATCCATTCAAAAATATTGACGATAATGATCGACATGAGCGCATATTTGGGATCGCCAAGCCAGGATACAGCTAGAAAATCTAGCCCCAAAGCGCGCAATCCTTCATTTAGACTGCCGAAGTTTGTATCCATAATGATACGGAATATAGCTGCAATAATGATCGGTGCCATAATGGTCGGTATGAAATAGACCGATCTGAAGATGGAATGGCCCCGCAGCTTCGCGCGAAGCAGTATCGCCAGCATTAACCCAAGCGCCGCTTGAATGCCCACTGTAAAAATAAAGAACACGAGATTATTTCGCAGTGCGATATGGTAAGACTTATCGTCAAACAGCTTGATATAGTTATCAAAGCCGATATATTTCATCTCCGAGTCAATGCCGTTCCAAGAATGAAAGCTCGTATAAACCGTAAATCCTATGCAATAGTACAAAAATAAACCCGATACGATAAGAATTGGTAAAATATATAAATAAGCTCTCCATCCGGAAAGAACAGAACGATTGCCGTTCATGGTGTATCACCCCTTCATTTACCTATCAAATATCCGATTTTGAGTATAAGAAAGAGCATGAATACCAACACGCATATCCATGCTCTTTATCTGCTCTAAATCTTATTGCTTGCTAAAAATTCGAATTTACTTGCGGTCAATACCATCGGAAACCTTCTGAATATCTTTAAGCGAGGTTTCAATGCTTTTACCTGCTGCAACATCCTGCATCGCTACACCAATCGCATTCGTAAGCTCAGGGTAATCAAGCAGACGTTTGCCTACTGCATTTTCGATTGCATCGTTTACCGTTTTGATCGCTTCACGCTCGGATTCGAATTTAAATTGATCAAGCGATTGAATTTCAACGCCAATCTTAGCTGGTGATCCTTGAATGAAATCAGCCATAATTTGTTGGCCTTCGCCTTGTGTCATAAACTCAAGCAGCTTCCAAGCCGCTTCCTTGTTTTTGGAGTTCTTGTTGATTGAAAGTGCTGTATCTACGCTGGCAACCGCTTTGGATTCGTTTGGTCCGATTTGCGGAAGCAAGAAAATGCCCGTTTCATCGTTTTCAATCGCTGTTCCGTCTTTCTCTCCGCCTGGTAGGCTGAAGCCTGCATGCCAAGAACCAGTCAAGAACATCGCAGCTTTACCAGAATAGAAGTATTGGTCACGAGCATCTGGGTAAGTAGACAAGCCCAAAGCTCCGTCTTGCATCACTTTATCTGTGAATAGCTTGCTCCATGCTGTCATCGTGTCGACGAAAGCTTGATCGGTCCAAGCTACTTTGCCTTGCTCTGCTTCATAGATTTTGCCTGGCGCGAATTGATTGCTAAGCGCTACGAACATATCAACGTCATGCCAAATGTCCTTCGCTCCGAAAGCTACAGGCACGATGCCGTTGCCTTTCTCACGAATAGTCGCATTTACAGACAACCACTCTTCATACGTTGCCGGCACTTTTGTAATGCCCAATTTATCAAAAATCGTTTTGTTATAAAGAACAAATTCTTGGCCAGTCAAGTTAAGCGGCAGTGCAACCATTGTGCCGTCTTTTGCTCTTACTTGATCGATAGAAGCTTTAACGAACTTGTCCTGCCAGCCAGTACCCCAGTTCGTATCCGCAAGCGCTTCGATAGGCTCTAGCGTGTTGGCATATTGGTTCAGCATGCCTCCAACTTGCATACCAAGAAGATCCGGACCTTCGTTGGCAGCCATCGCTACTTGAAGCTTCTTCTGAAAGTCTGTTTGCTCGCCGCGCCAGTAATCTACTTTAATGTTCGGGTTAGCTGCTTCAAATGCCGCAATCGCTTTCTCCGCTTGTACATCCGTAGGAACCCAAGACCAGAAAGTAACCGTTTGCTGTTCCGTAGAAGTTGATCCACTATTCTTGCCGTTATTTGTGTCTGTGTTTTTGCTGCCGCAAGCAGCAGCCGTCAATGTTAAACAAATGGATAATGCCAATACAAGCGCAAATCTAAAAGATAATTTTTTCATTGTTCCATCTCCCCTTAGATGTATGTTTGTCATCTTGCCTCTTCATCATAGAAAAGAAGAGCCCACACGTGGACTCCATTATTTTTACATTTACTCTATCTTTTTTACTTTTCACTCAAATAATCTTATTTTTGTTGTTTTTCATATTCGATTGGCGTGTTTCCAGTAATTTTTTTGAATACCGTAAAGAAATAATTGTAATTGTTAAAACCAACCTGCTTCACAACATCCTTTAAATCAACATCGCCTGACCTGATCAGCAGCTTAGCTTGYTCCACTCGCACATGGTTSACATAATCRGYGAAGCCYTGWCCGCAYTCCTCCTTGAACATCCGGCTCAAATAAGAGGAATTGACTCCAATGATATCTGCGGCCTCCTGCAAAGTGATTGGCTCTGAGAATTTTTTCCGAACCCACTCCATCGTGCGGCGGGTATTTTCAGAATAAAGATTGTCATGCACATACGGACGAAGCGCCTCGACAAGCTTCTTATACACCCCAACAATCCATTCCTTCAGATCGGAGAGCGTATCAAATTTACCAATCGCCAGATAAGGATTCTGATCGCCCTCGAACAAATCCTGATCTGCAATGCCAGCTTCCTTCGCCTTGCGATTAACAAGATGAATGAGTTCTACTGCAACCATTTGAGCCGTTTTATGCGGTGCACGCGCTTCATTCATTCTAGTAAACAGCTCTTCAATTTTAGTGACCAGATCCTTTTCATTGGATGCTGCGAGAAGCGACAGCAATGTTCGCTCCAGCTTCACATCAACGGAGAAGCTTGTTCCAGAGTCAGCCCCTGCCTTTCGCTGTATCCCCGGCCAGATGACGACATCGCCGCCTTCATAAAACCTCTCCTGCAGCGCTTTATCCGCCTCATTGAAGTATTCATGCAGCACATTCACCTTGCTGCACATTTCACTTACGCTGAAGCTTAACATCTGGTTAAGCTGCCGTTTGGCGCTCAATCTGATTCGGGAGAGCGCTTCCGATATAATCGTGTGCCAAATAAATTTGCTGTTCGTATCAAATGAAAATAAAATGGCAAACTTCCCATTTTCGATCGGCGTCATATAAGCGTTTCCTGTATCTGCAAGGATATTGTCGGTAATATCCATAAAAGTGCCCATAATATAGTCAAGCTCTTTGGCGTTATATTTATCATGAAGCATGCCGCGGCTATCCCACTCCGCAACGACGACGGTGAGCATCCGTAGGTTCAGAGCTAAATCAAGCTTGTCCATCTGCACGAGAAGCTCTTCTTCGCTATTGTATGTGTACTGAACAAGACTTCGAATGACCCCCCTGATCAGCGTTGTTTGATTCTGCTGAATTTGTCGCTGCAAATCCAGCGTCTTCGCCTGCTCCTCCTGCTCTATCGCAAACCGCTCCCGTGCGCTTGCAAGGGCAGCAGCCAGTGTTTCTGCATCCAGCTCATGCTTCAAAATATAGTCGACAGCGCCCTTTTTCATACTGTTCTTCACATAATGAACATCGCTGTAGCTGCTGATCGCTATCACTTGAATATGCGGATAATGCTCCTCCATATAACTGATCAGCTCTAAACCATCCATTCCCGGCATACTCATGTCCGTAATGACGATTTCAGGCTTGCGTTCATCCAGAAGCTTGATCGCTGCATAGCCGCCGCTGGCTTCTCCGCATAAATGAAAGCTGCCCGCTTCCCAGTTCATGATGTTTTTCAGCTTGCTCAACATAGGCAGATCGTCATCGACCAGCAAAACATTAATCATGCTTGTTGTCTCCCTTCACTTCAATCGGAATACGCACAGTTACCGTCGTGAATAAACCGGGCACGCTCTCGATTTGCAGGCCATAGCCTATTCCATAATGGAGCTTCATTCTCTGCTGTACATTTACAAGCCCAATACCGCTAAATCTAGACCGATTTTTTTCAGTGACTTTATTAAAAATAGTTTCCAATCGCTCTTGCTCGATGCCTACACCATTGTCTGACACCTGTATTACGATATGTCCATCATCCTCATATCCTTTAACCGTGAGCTGTCCTCTTCCCTTAAGCGGCTCTAAGCCATGAATGAGGGCATTCTCAACGATAGGCTGCAGCAAAAACTTCAACATACGCACCTGCAAAATCTCTTCCTCGATGTCGAATACAACGACAAACTTATCGTAATAACGAAACTGCTGAATATTCAAATAATGCTCCAAATATTGCTGTTCCTCTTGAACGGTAACATACTCTCCGCCTTTTCCCATGCTGCTATGCAGGAGTGTAACGAGAGAAGTAACAAGCTGCTTAATATTGTCGGCTTTCTGTACATCTGCCAGCCATTTGATTTGATTTAGTGTATTGAATAAAAAATGAGGATTGATCTGCGCCTGAAGCGCTTTAAACTCAAGAATCCGTTTCTGCTCCTCCGTTTGCTTCACATCATCAAGCAGCAGCCGCAAGTTGGTAACCATCGCGTTAAAGCCATGGCTCAGCTCCTCCACCTCATCTCCTGATGATATGGCAATAGGATCAGATAAATTGCCCTCGCTGACCTTCTTCATGGCCTGCCTTAAACGGCCGATATTAATCGTAATTTGATTGGACAAAATCGTAGCAACAAAAAGGGCAACAATGAGGGTCACCATAGGAATAATCATAATCGTATTGGCTGCTTTTCTGCTCTCTGCGAGCAGCTCACCCTGTGGAATTAGCCCCACTGTCGTCCAATTTGTAAAATCGGAAGTATGATAAATAACAAGATGCTTCTCTCCGTTTATGTTCATGCTTAGCTTGCCCGAGCTGCCCTTCAACTCAGGGAGTACATCTGCATAAGCTGTATCTGAAATCGGCTGATTAATATCCTTGTTGCGCGGCGAGTAGACAAAATTCCCTTTTTCATCAATCAGAAACAACTGACTTTTATTAGGCAGAGGGGTATTGAAAATACGCTCAACAACCTCATAACTGAAATCAACCATGACGTAACCTGCCGCCTCCGAGCCGTCCATGATTGCCCTCGCAATAGAAACGACGTTTTGGTTCACATAGGAAGACACATAATTAAGTTTTTTATTGGAATGAGTCGTAATAAATATTTTGTTCCCTCTTTGCTCGAGCAGCTGCTCGAACCAGCTCGACTCCATAAATTCATTGGTTGGAACCGTGGCCCCCTGCGAGTAGCTGCGGCCTCCCAAACTCGCTACTTGTATGCTCGATATGTAATATTTGTAGCCATATAAACTAGAAATGAAGTTATCAAGCTTACGATCCTTCTCGAGTCGATTAATTAAACTTTCAGAAGGATCAGGCAAAAGCACATCAATCACGTTGGGCCGGTTAAGAGAAATAATCGTACTAATATAATCGATGTCCTTGAGAGTAAGCTCGAAGCTTTTATTTGCATCCAAAATGGTACGGGACATAAAGCTCTCAGCCGAATCGCGCTGGCTATCATAATATTTGTTGTACCACAACACGCTAACTATCGTCAGCGAAACAATGATTACTACAGAGAAGCTTGTGAATATCTTGGTGCGAATGCCGATTCTCATTCCAAATCTCCAATTCTATACATTTAGGCTTTTGGACTATATGATACTCCTCAACCTCGGACAGGACAAGCATGCTTTAAAAAAAGGAAAAGCTGATCGCATCGTTGCGACCAGCTTTTCTTGGCTTTCTATTCGAACAAGCTGACTGCCTTGCCCCGCACTTCTTCGAGCATCTTCTTTCGGGCTGCATCATCAATTTGCGGCACGCTGCCAAAAAATATATGGCCAACTGACTTGATGCCGCAAAATTCATAAATACCCGTATCCGAAGTTTTTTTCAGCCCATCGTACATGCCAGTCTGGCTGTAAATCTCCGAAGGCGTTCCATGTGTATTAATAATAAGCCCCTTCTTGCCCGCAAGCAGCTTGCTGATCGTTCCATCCTCACCATACGCATAAGCGAAACCATACGAGAATACTCGATCAATGTAACCTTTAATAAGTGCGGGCAGCCCCGTCCACCAAATAGGATATACCATCGTAAAAGCATCCGCCCATTTCACATGCTCTTGCTCCGTTTTAATATCCAAAGGTGTGTTGCCTTCGCGCAGCGCCTCAAAATCGCTGGCTTTGAGCACAGGGTCAAATCGCATCGCGTACAAATCTCGGACGACGACCTCATGGCCTTGCTCCTTTAATGATTCAATAAAAGCATCCACAATGGCGTTATTAAAGCTGTCTGGATTAGGATGACAATAGACGATTAAGTGCTTCATAAAAAGGCTGCACCTCCGTAAGTATATAGACATCAGTCCGCATTAGTGTTGCCTAATCATCTTGCAATATGTAATGCCTGAATGCTCTCTTTTCAAACGAAAGCTTGCTTTGGTTTGTTTGCCCGCTTCTAGGCATTCGCACAGTCCAATCGCAAGGGATTGGCATAGGTATAGACAGAAACCATGTATTTTAGGCTTGGAGGAAAAGTTATGCACTCGTATTTCCATACACATAGGTACCAGCCAGATCGGTTAGCAACAGACGAATATTTGCTCGACATGAAACAAGGAGATGTAACTGGTGACGGTATACCTGATCAGATTTATTTAATTGGTCATAAACCGGATGGACCATCCGGTATAT
Organism: Paenibacillus sp. 01T424; assembly: GCF_056398745.1. Classification (NCBI taxonomy): domain Bacteria; kingdom Bacillati; phylum Bacillota; class Bacilli; order Caryophanales; family Paenibacillaceae; genus Paenibacillus; species Paenibacillus sp. 01T424. Next base: position 345,029 of record NZ_JBFTPZ010000001.1, read on the forward strand.
TCGCAGATCATATTACGCTAGTCATTCAAGATGGTTATTCACAGCAGCGAACAGTCGTTCCTTTACAAAATAATGCCGGTTATAACGCTGTCCTGCTGCTTGGCGACTTTGATAAAAATCAAATACCAGACATTTTGATCAGTATCGATTCCGGAGGAAGCGGCGGTTACGGCATTTTCTACATTTACTCCTTCGCTCACCATGCGCTTCACAAGCTGTTTGATTCAGACAGCTACAATCAACAATACAAGTTTCGCGTCCAGTATGAAGATATGTACAAAGTATCGGTATCAAGTGCTCAGCTTGATTTGCTGTTTATAATTGATATAAGCAGCAAAGGGGCCGCTTATTTAGCCACTTATTACAACGAAAACGGAACGCTGAAGCAGCCTCTGCAAGGTGAAGTGCTGGCTATCGCAGCATTAAACCCAATTATTACAGCCGAAAACCGTGCATCCTTTGATCTGCAGGCTCTTCAGCGCATCATTGGACCAACAAACGCTGATACGCTCGGTTATGTAGAGAATCTGCTGACATGGAATGGAAACAGATTTGATTCCTCTAGATTAAACGTCGCTATAATCGGTACTCCGCTCCAATCACATTTTTAACTTTTTTCAGATTGAATCGCTGACAATGATCGTTCGCCCAATCGTTGCTAGGTATTTCTGCATAACATGCATTAGCCCAATTGATAAGGAGTGATTTTGCATGGCATTTATGCCTCCAATAGGCCCTCAGGGGCCAATGGGACCGATGGGGCCTTTCGGACCATTTGGACCGCAAGGTCCGCAAGGTCCACAAGGTCCACAAGGACCTATGGGACCAGGACAACAAGGTCAACCAGGTATGTCGGGTCCGACCGCTCCGCCTCCACAATTCACGCCGCCGCAGCCAGCTGTTTCGTCATTTGCAATTGATCCAGGCGCTATTTCCGGCTGTTTGTTCCGCAACACTTACGTATGGATGGAGAATGGTCATGGTTTCTGGTTTTTCCCTGTATTTGTCGGACGTACATCTGTCTCCGGTTTCCGTTGGTTCGGAAGATCATGGGGTTACACCGGTATAGATTTACGGAGAATCAGCTCTTTCACTTGCTTCTAAATGTTCATATGAACATAAAAAAACGACTTCTCCTCATTTTCTGAGGAAAAAGCCGTTTTTTTAATTTTATTATGCGTTAGCCCCGCGAAGCATGCTCTTCATGTAGCTGCTGCATGCGGTTATGAAGTACAACGTCTGCATCACGATATAAATGCCGATAACGACGAAAGAGTAAATCCAATTGGATGACTCCATCAGGTTATCGAGTGCTTTCATTGCGAACAAGGCATGACAAATGCCAACGATAACGGGAACGAAAAAGACAATGCCAACCTGTGTGACGACGATTTTCCGAATCTCGCCCTTGGTCATCCCGATGCGAACTAAAGCCTTAAACTGTGCTTGATCATCCTGCAGCTCGGTGAACAGCTTGAAATAAATCATGCTTCCCGAAGCAATAAAGAATAACAAACTAATGAACATTCCGATAAATAAAGTCAAAGAAACCGTTTGATTCATTTCTTGCAGCGTTTTTACACGGCTAAAATCGGTTTGGGATTGAAATTGTTCTGGCACAAGCTTGCTAAGCTTCTCAACCGTAGCTGCTGTTTTCTCCCAATTGCTTAATTCATAGCCATACATCACATAAAGCTCATCTTCAGGCACACTCGTTAGCAGCTGCATGTAGGAAAAATCATCCATTACGAAAGTAAAATAGTTGCTATCGAGATAATTCATTACATGCGCTTGTACCGAGCCGCTTATATCGAATGCCGTTTCCTTACCGTTAATGCTGCCTTTTACAGTACCTGCTTGTTCTCTTCCTTTTGATAAATAGGACTTTATAAGCGTTAGCTTGCCATTCTCAGGCTGAATGCTCGGCTGACCCGTCAATGCTGCTAGCTTGTTGTAGTCGGTAGCTGAAATAACCAAAGCAGCATAATCATAATCATGCGCCTTTTCGTCTCCCCATTTAACCGAAAAGCGATTCAACAGTACGCCAGCTGCCTTTGCTTCACGCACAATTTTGTAGCCGTCCTCTTTGACTACTTGTCTAAGCTTACCTGGGTCAATAACCTCATGTGTATTCAAGCCTTTTTCACTATAAGCTAGTGAGAAAGGAGAGTATTCTATCATATTTTTTTTGGCACCGATGTTCATCACATATACCGTCCCAAGGGCAGTCATAACGATCGCGCTAAGAATTGATACAATAAATAAAATACGCGCATTATCCTTTATCTTATAGCCGAGCTGTGCAAACACGATCATATTGGTCCGTTTATAATATATCGATGATCTTTTTTGAATATAGCGGAGCAGCAAAATGCTCAGCTGAGTAAAGAGAAAGTACGTCCCGATAACGACAGTAATTAGTATTGGCAAGGCTAGGAGCATGAAATTTCCATCGTTCATAACCAAAGCCATGCCATATGCAGCCGATAAGCAAACGACAGACACAGCAACCAGCCAAGGCGAGAATACGAGCTGTCCTTTTGGCTTGCGAGCCGCTTTCAGCAAATCAATAATTTCAGTTCGTCCAATGCGAAGCGCTGTCCAAATGGAGATCAGCATGAACAGAACAAAAAAACCGCCTGCCGTTAAGCCAATGGCTTTGATTGGAGCCGCAAAAGATATCGCTTCCTGCAAATTAAGAAGCACCGTTAGAGCCATAAAAAACACCTTGCTGAACAGCATGCCAAGACCGATGCCTACAGCGATGGCCAGCGCAGCGATGGCTGCATTTTCATAAATAACAAGCTTTCGAAGCTGAACTTTTGTCATCCCGAATAAGGAGAACAAACCAAATTCCTGCTGCCTCGTTTTGAGAAATGCTGAATTAGAATAGAGCACAAACAAAAACGAGAATATGACGATAATATATTCACAAAACACCATGCCTGTACGAATTTTTGATGCTGCCATAATGTGGCCGCTCGTTACTTCTGGATGGTATAGAAACGCTGCATAAATATAAAAGATCATAACGGAAAAGACGCTGCTCAGGAAAAATGCGCTGTACGACCGCCAGTTGCCCCGAATGTTACTAAGCGCGAGCGAACGGAACGTCATCGAAATTACCTCCCAGCACGCTGAGCGCATCTAGTATTTGTTGGAAAAACGCTTGCCTGTTTGAGCCGCGGCGAATTTCCGAGAAAAACTTGCCGTCCTTGATGAATACGATGCGCTGGCAGTAGCTCGCAGAGAATGGATCATGCGTTACCATCAATACGGTCGCCTTAAAACGCTCATTCATGTCCTTCAGGGAATCCATAACATCCTTCGCTGATTTGGAATCGAGATTGCCCGTCAACTCATCTGCAAGCACGAGCGAAGGCTGATGAATAATAGCACGGGCGATTGCTGCGCGCTGCTTCTGGCCGCCAGACACCTCATACGTCCGCTTATTCAAGATTTGTTTGATTTGCAGCAATTCAGCGAGCGAATCCAGTTTTTGTTCAATTAGCTTCGGTGCCATGCCCTCCATTACGAGCGGCAAAATGATGTTTTCCTTGATTGATAATGTATCTAGCAAGTTAAAATCCTGAAAGACGAAACCGAGCTCGCGGCGGCGAAATAAGGCAAGCTTCTTGTCCGTTAGCTTGCTCGGATTTATGCCGTTGATTTCAATTTGACCAGAGGTTGGTCGATCGATCGTGGACAATAAATTCAGCAGAGTTGTTTTTCCGCTGCCAGAGGGCCCCATTACCCCTACGAATTCTCCCGCTTCCACTTGAAGCTCTATATCCTCAAGCGCTTTGTAAGCGACATTGCCTTTACTGCTGTATATTTTGCCAAGCCCTTCTGCTTTTAGTACGCTCATTGCTTTGTTCCTCCCCAGATCTATCTGTAATGTGCTTCATTACCGTTAGTATAGACGAGGGGAAGAGGTTAAACCCATCGATTTCCCTTTCATTCACACCCTGCCAACCTTACAAATTTGTCACCTAACCTGAGCTTCCGTTACCTCGGCTGCCCATAATATGAATGCCGCGCGGTTTGAATGCGACACTGACCGTCGTACTTTCTCCGAGTACCGAGGAAACGGTCATCTCATGACCTAACCGATTGCATACCTGCTTAGCCAAATAAAGCCCCATTCCAGTTGACTCGCCCGCCGTTCGTCCATTCTCACCTGTGAAGAAAGGATCAAAGATGCGTGGAAGATCATGCGGCGCAATACCAATGCCTTCATCGATCACCTGCAGCCTGCCTCCTCCGTCATTGAACGCTTCCAATTGAAAGAGCAGTTTTTTGCCGCCTTCTTTGCTTTTACTATATTTGATTGCGTTGCTAATGAACTGATTAAGCACAAAGGTCATCCATTTCTCATYGGTTTCCACGGATGCTTCCCCCTCGACACGAGGGAAAATGGAGTAACGGATGCAAAGCTTCTTATGGGCGTTGATGACCGAGCGCACAAGTTCATGAAGCGCTACCTGCTTGACATGCAGGTCGATTTCAAACTTATCCAGACGAGCTGTATACAGCATCATCTCAAGCCCCCGCGTCATTCGGTCAGTTTCCTCCTGCATACTTAGCGCCAGCTGCTGCTGTTCCTGCTGCGAGGACGAGTTCTGCTGCAAAACCTCCTGAGCGAGCAAATCGATGACAGATACCGGCGTCTTCATATGATGCACCCATTGCAGCACAAAATGATTATGTATTTCCTGCTGCCTTCGATATTTGCCAAGCTCGTTCAAATAAGCCCTACTCTGCTCCTCCAGCATTTTAGCGACAAGCTTCTGCTCTTGTGTTACTGTAGCTTGTACGATTGTTGAAGCTTGCAGTTCTTCAGACCGTGCGATCGCCTCCAACATTTGCTTAAAGTACGTGCGCTGCCGCAAATAATCGACGATCAGCCACGTCCCTAGCAAAAATAAAGCAATAACAATAAAATAATAAATCGTACCCAGCTCGACTAACCCTGGGTAGCGCTCACGCTCAAGGAGAAGCAGGCTGACGGCGAGTAAAATAATTAAACAAACCATAAATATAAATAACAGACGATCACGTAAAAATAACGCCAGCGATAAGCCTCTCATCGTGACGTTTCTCCTACTGCATTTTCTATTACGAGCTTATAGCCCTGTCCCCGCACCGTTTCAATCGCTTTAGGAAGCCCAAGCTCCTCCAGCTTTTTCCGAAGTCTGGTCACATTGACCGTAAGCGTATTATCATCGACGAATTGCACATCGTCCCAAAGCGCTTCAAGCAGCTGCTCTCGCGAAACAACCATGCCTTGCCGCTTCATCAAGCATTCAGCCAGCAGCTGCTCGTTTTTTGTCAGCTCAATGCGGCAGTCTTTCCATTCAAGCTCATTACGGTTCAAGTAAAGACGGAGATCACCAGCTGACAGCTCCCCTGTTTGCGAGGCAACGCCGGTTTCTGCTGCTGCAGACCCGGATGCCGCATATTCCCCGTAAGCTCGCCTTAGCACACTCTTCACCTTTGCCATTAATAAATCCAAATGGATAGGCTTTGTAATATAATCATCGCCGCCGTTCTCTATAGCCATAACTTGATCCATCTCGCCAGCACGGGCAGAAATAAAAATAATAGGGAGGCTTGAACGTGTTCGAATTTGTCTGCACCAATAATAACCATCATAGTAAGGCAAATTAATATCGAGCAAAATGACATGCGGATCAAAAGCCTCCAGCTCCGGCATAATTTCACGAAACTGTGTAACAACGGCTGCCTCAAATCCGTATTTATCCATATTTTTTTTGAGAATTAAAGCAATCTTATCGTCGTCCTCAATGATGAAAACTCGATACATGAAATTCCTCCTATAGGTTTACGCCTTTTCCTTCCGACTTCTTATCTTTAGGAACAATAAGCTTCACCTTTGCTCCTTTGCCAGGCTCCGAAACAATATCCAAATAACCGCCGATGCTGCGAGCTCTCTCCTCCATGCTGAATAAGCCTACACCGTGGCCGATGCGATCAGGACTGAAACCGAGCCCTTGATCTGTTACGCTGACAACGACCTCATCCTCCAGCTCCTCAACCACCACTTCAGCCTCGCCTACATCGGCATACTTCGCGATATTCGTTAATGCTTCTTGAATGACACGATAAATAGCTGTTTCCTTCATAATGCCCAGCCTGCTCTTTAAATTGCATGTGAGCGTCAATCGAATGCCAAAATGCTGTGAATAATTGTCCACATAAGTTCTTATTGCCGGAACGACACCTAAATCATCGAGAACCGATGGCCTCAGCTCCCAAGCCAAACCACGAATATCCTCCATCACGCCAGATACATCGCTGCGAAGCGCGCCCAGCTCAGGAATGTCATCGTGATCGCCGATAATGCGGTCAAGCCGAATAAGCAGCGAAAAGAGACTTTGGCCAATCCCGTCATGCAGTTCTCTCGATATTCGTTTTCGCTCTTCCTCTTGGATTTCAATCACCTTAACCATCATTTCCTTCAGCTCTTGCTCAGCCCGCTTCCGCTGCGTCACTTCACTGCGAATGGCTAAATATTGATAAGGGTTGCCCGCTTCATCAACGAAGGGAACAATCGTCGTGTTAACCCAGTAGTAGCTGCCGTCCTTGGCGCGATTTTTAATTTCGCCACGCCATACTTCGCCGCTTGAAATAACCTCCCACAGCTTGCGGAAGAAATCGCGCCCATGAAATCCGGAGTTGATAATCCGATGATCCTTGCCTATTAACTCTTCACGGCTGTACTTAGAAATTTCACAAAACTTATCGTTTACATATTCAATGCGGCCTTTATGATCCGTTACCGCAACGATTGACGATTCATCCAGCGCAAACTTCACATCTGCAAGCTGCTTAAGCGATTGATTAACTTGCGTAAGCATCGACTTATCATCAATCTCATCCTCCAAAACGGATAGAAGATAATCGACGTCTGACCCAATCATTCGCCGAAAGTTGTTACCGCCATGCTTAATCAAAATGCAGCAGCCCCTTCTCTAGCGCAAACTTAATGAGCTCCGGCCTTGTTCTAAGCCCAAGCTTATCCATCACATGGCTTTTGTGAGTCTCGACTGTCTTTACGCTAATAATTAAACTTTCCGCTATTTCCTTATTTGAATACCCTTTGGCGATCCAGCCCAAAATCTCCTTTTCACGCTCAGATAACGTGTTGTAAGGGTTGTTGTCCTCCCCGCCTTGCTTCAGCTTGACGAGATATTCGCTCATCAACCGCTTGGTAGCCGTAGGATAAAGATATGCATTTCCTTGCGCAACCGACTGGATCGCTGATATGAGCTCATCATGAGGCGCATTTTTCAAAATATAGCCTGAAGCTCCGATATGAATCGCACGGAACAAATATTCGTCATCGTCATGCATCGTCAAAATAAGAACCGCCGTCTCAGGCAGCAGCTTCTTCAGCTCCGTCGTTGCTGTCATCCCGTCTTTGCCATGCGGCATACTAAGATCCATCAATACAACATCCGGCACTAATTGCTGTGCCATCTGAATGGCTTCGTCCCCTTCCGAGGCTTCCCCTACTACCTCGATATCATGCTTGCCGTGCAGCAGCATTGCTAGACCCGATCTGACCATGGCATGATCATCACAAATAAGCAGCTTAATCATCTTGTTCTCCCCTCACTGGAATGATACCTCTGTCGATATGAGTCTATCATTTCTATTATCTATACTAGTATAGCTTACATTAGACAGTGAATTGTATTTACAGTCAAAAAAAGCCATCATCAAACGAGCATTGATGAGAGCTCTACTGTAATATGTGAAGCCTTCTCCAGCTCTTCGGCGACATAGGTCTTCTCCGAGCGTCTACCGATAAGCAGAACGCCGCAGATGCCTTTAGGCGTTTGAATGGGTACGCTTGCAGCAATGCGCAGCTGCTCTGTCAGCAGAATCGGCTCTCCTAACTTGAACCGCACCGTATCAGTCATTGCCGAGCTTGTGCTTGCGGTTCTGCCGGAGCGTATCGCAGTACCGGACAAACCCGCAGACGACTTCTGCTCAACAAGCGGTGTGCGCTCACTTATGCTGCCTGACGCCTTGGACCAGCGCAGCTTACGTTTGCCCGTATCGATCAAGCCGAGTATAGCGAAATCGCTGCCTGTCTCCCTCTTCAATCGCTCGATGTATGCAGCGATTTCCGCTTCTATCGTCTTCATCCTCATTCCTCCTTCAGGAAATACAAGCATTCTCTAACCTTATTATAAAGCTAAGCAAATGCTTTGTATGTCAGGGAATTCCCTGAATTAATGCCATCCAAACCATCATTGCCTTAGTATGCATCGAGATTTCGGCATAGAAAAAAGGAGCCCTTTTACAGGCTCCTTCTTCGACGGTGTTTGATCGTACGAGTCTTCACATCTAACACTTCACATTGTTAAGATTACTTGGGCACCGCTTGTACACATTCCGTTTTAATGGATTGCGCTTAGCGTGTGTGTTCAGAGATGCTCTGCGACACAACCCCTCGCTTTCATAAAAGCTTAGTGATTAAATAAGTTCCTCCTGTAGCCCTAGCACCAAAAGGTCCAACGGAACCACACCTCTCTTCACACCGTCAAATCTAATATGCACATCATTTTGCTTCCTTATACCTGTTTTGAAAATTTTTTTGATGCCTGCATTCATCCCATAATGATTAGAAGTTCTCCTGGGTTTGAACAACAATAAGGCTGGATGACTCTTTCTCTGCATCGTGTTGAGCGCTCTTCTGCTCCGCTTCATTTTTGTTCAGCAAATAGAACATTTCGCCTGCAAAAAATACGATCGTAAAACCAATGACTAACATTAGCTTAATCGTCGTCGCTTTATTTCTTTTCATCATTTCATTTTTTTCGGTTTTCATGGTTGTCCATGTTCTCTTGTCCTTTATTGCCGTACTCGCCATGTGGCCGCAAGCACATTGGATCGGTGAATGAAACGCATAGCCTTCTGAGGAAATCGTATAGTTGTCTGTTTGAACTGTATGCTTTCTATTGCATGATGTACAACCTACCTCAATAAACTGTCTATAATCACGAATAAATTTCATGCGCTGTTATCCCCCAAGATGATCGATTTATAGACTTAAAGCCAAACCGACAACAAAAAAAACTTCCGGAATGCATATGAATTTCATACGCATTTCGGAAGATAACATTCACCGCTCGTTATTAGCACTCGCCTGCTGCAGCTGGTTTTCCTGCATCCTTCGCTGTGCGGAACGATGAACCGCAGCCGCAAGTTGCACTTGCATTCGGGTTCTCGATCGTAAAACCGCCGCCCATTGCCGATTCCTTAAAATCGATAACAAGACCGGTTAAGTATTTGACGCTTTCTCCATCTACAACCACTTTAAGGCCTTCCATATCTAAAGCCTTATCGCCTTCATGCTCTTCATCGTCAAAGCCCATGCCGTAAGAGAAACCACTGCAGCCGCCTTCTTTTACGCCAATGCGCAAAAACATTTCAGGGCCGCCCTCTTCAGCAAGCATTTCTTTTATTTTGTCAGATGCTGTATCACTGATTGTGATCATGCTACATCCCTCCGTTTATCCATCATTCGTTTTAATTGCTGATTACTTTTCACTTACTTATTTGTAGTATACTCCAGTTTGTTCAGTTGCTCAATAGAAGCATGCCCACAAATGAAATTTACAATTTGTGTAAATGCCAATACTTTTCTTATTGCCCCTGCTACGTATGAGGTTTATAATAGTTACAGCTTCTTTAATCGGAAAAGAAAGTTATTTTTTTCACAAACTACTTAAATCAGGAGGCTTAGCCATGAACGTTATAATACCGACAGAGGATACAAAGATGCAGCACATTATTGAAAAAGTGCGTCATGGGCAGCGTTTAACGCTTGAAGATGGTGTTTTCTTATATCAATCAGACGATCTGCTTACAATTGGACAGCTCGCAAATGAAGTTGCCCTGCGCAAAAATGGCAAGAAGGTTTATTTTATTGAGAACATGAGTCTTTACTTTACGAACGTATGTGAAGCCCATTGTGCATTTTGCAACTTCCGCAAGGATGAAGGCGAGGAAGGCTCCTACACGCTTAGCGGCGAGCAAATGATTGAATATGTAGAACAGCATTTCCACCCTGGCGTTCGGGAATTTCATATCGTAGGCGGTCATAATCCGAATGTTCCTTTCCAATATTATGTAGATTCTTTGAAAGCATTAAATGAGCGTTATCCCGACGTAACTCTTAAGGCTTATACTGCTGCGGAGATCGACTTTTTCTCCCGAATCAGCGGCTTGACTTACCGCGAGGTGCTTGAGGAGCTCATGAAAGCCGGCCTGAAGTCGCTAACAGGCGGCGGCGCAGAAATATTATCAGATCATTACCGCAAAAAAATGCGTGTAGACAAAGCCGATGTTACCCAATATTTGCAGGTTCACCGGACTGCCCATGAACTAGGCCTGCGCACGCACACAACCATGCTATATGGTTCAATTGAAACGAAAGAAGACCGCATCCGCCACATGATGCATATTCGTGATCTTCAAGACGAAACAAACGGCTTCCAAGTATTTATTCCGCTTTCCATGCAGCCGATTAATCCAAGAGCCGGCATTCGCAGACGTAATTCAGCATTCGAGGATCTTAAGACGATTGCAATCAGCCGTTTGATGCTCGACAACTTCCAGCATATTAAGGCTTACTTTATTAACATTGGTGTACAGCTTACACAAGTCGCATTAACGATGGGAGCATCGGATGCGCATGGCACGATTGTGAAGGAAAAAATCAGTCATGCTGCAGGTGCCCTAACTCCTGAAGGCATAACGCGCGAAGATCTCATTTGGCTCATTAAAGGCGCAGGACGAATTCCGGTGGAACGCGATACTTTTTACAATGAAATTAAAGTTTACGAGTGAGTAATCTACAACACGAACGCACAAAATAGACCATCATCTAGAAACGTGGAGTTGGAAATCATATGAGAAAACTTATTATTTTGGGCGGAGGTTATGGCGGTCTTGCCATAGCTAACGAGCTCTTAGAAAAACAGTTGCCGATCGATGTTTCCATCGTACTGATTGACCGAATGCCTTTTCAAGGCTTAAAAACGGAATATTACGCGCTTGCTGCAGGAACTGTTTCAGACCTGGAGCTTCGCGTAAAATTTCCAGTTGATCCGAGAATTTCACTCGCTTACGGCGAGGTCACCGATGTGGATATGGAGCTGAAGCTTGTTCATATCGAAGGTCAAGAATCAATGGAATATGAATGGCTTGTGATCGGCCTTGGATGTACGGATAAATATCATGGGATTGAAGGCGCTGAGCAGTATTCTACGAGCATTCAGACCTTCTCAGCCGCTAGACAAACCTACGCTCAGCTCAATGACGTTAAACCTTATGGCCAAGTGTCCATTGTAGGCGGCGGACTAAGCGGTGTCGAGGTTGCAGCGGAACTGCGCGAGAGTCGTCCTGATCTTAACATTCGTATTTTGGATCGCGGGCCTAAGGTGCTCTCGGCTTTCCCGAGCAAGCTGCAATCCTTTGTAGCGGAATGGTTCGGAGAGCATCATGTTGAAATGCGCGGCCATGTCGGACTTACAAAAGTCGAAGGCGGTATTTTGCATGATGGCAATTCTTCAACGCCTATTTATACAGACGTAACGGTATGGACAGCAGGCATCCAGCCTGTACCGCTTGTGCAGCGAATGGAATTGCCGAAGGATAATCAAGGCAGACTTATCATTAATGAATACCATCAATTGCCGGATCATACCGATGTATTTATCGTTGGTGACTGCGCGGCACTGCCGCTGTCGCCAAGCGGTCAAGCCGCAGGTGCCCAAGGCAAGCAAATTGCCGAGGTCCTGCAGGCTATCTGGCATGATAAGACACCTCGTCTTGGCAAAATCAAGCTAAAAGGCGTTCTCGGTTCACTTGGCAAAAAAAGCGGCTTCGGCTTGATGGGCGGAACCGCGATTATGGGCCGTGTGCCGCGCCTTGTTAAGAGTGGAGTGCTTTGGAGATCTAAACGTCACCTTGGCTAGTACATGGTATTACAAATCATCGAGCAGCTTATCCAGCTCATCTTGATCTGCCTTTTGCTGCTCAATGGCTTTCAAAATATTGTCGTACAGCTCGTCTACCGAGTCTGCGGATACGATTGCACCCTCAACTAACGCAAATGGGTTTAAATAACATTCGCCGCAGTTGCCTAAGCAGCCATATTCGGTTACTTCGTATTCATCATTTTGCTCAAATAATTGCATTATACGATCAGTGCCGTGGTGCATATTACTGGCACAAAACTCAATCATTGTTTTAAACATGATGCTTCACCTAACTTTACTAAGTTACTATCCATTTTCAATTGCTTCACTTTGTACTATAATAGGGGAGAAAGGAGATGATTGCAATGAGTGAACAAGTACAAGACACGATGTACGATGAAGTATTGGACGTACTCGATAAGCTTCGTCCGTTTTTGCAGCGCGACGGCGGCGATGTTGAACTAGTCGATGTTGAAGGCGGCATCATCAAGCTTCGCCTAATGGGTGCATGCGGAAGCTGCCCAAGCTCGACGATCACGCTTAAAGCGGGTATCGAACGCGCACTTCTCGAAGAAGTTGAAGGTGTAATCGAAGTCGTTCAAGTATTCTAAAAATATAAGAACGAATCATGATTGCTCTAGGCATGACAAATGATGAAGAGTCTTATCGACAGCATAGGAGCTAGCTCCGAAGCTTAACGATAAGACTCTTTTTTTTAATTCCTATAAGATCAGAACATCCCTTTAATATTGGCGACAATTGGATCAAAGCCGCCTGTGACATCAATTACATTACCCGTTAAGAAATTCGATTGCCGGTCACATAGAAACAGCACCACGCGCGCTACATCCTCGCCAGTACCCGGACGTCCGATCGGCGATTCTTTATCGTAGTCTTCCTCAACCTCAGCAATAGATCGTTCCTTGTTGACGCCCCGAATATCTCCAGGCCCAATTAAATTAACGGTAATGCCATGCGGTGCTTCTTCGACTGCTAACGACTTCGTAAACGAGACAAGTCCTGTCTTCGCTGCGGCATATACCGCTCGATGCGGCCAAGCCCGCGCTTCTCCTGCATGTCCGAAGCCAAAGTGAACGATACGTCCCCATTTGCGCTCACGCATGCCAGGCAGCAGGCGATGATCCAGCAGCATAACGCCTAACAAATTGCCATGGAGCAGTCTAATAATAGTCTCTTCATCATATTCGCTGAATAGACGCCGCTTGCGGACAAATGGGCCTGCGTTGTTGACCAGTATATCTACGCCGCCAAACGAGCGCTCAGCCTCGTCAGCAAGCCGCTCAACGCCCTCAGTCGTAGCAATATCAGCTTGCACGGTAATTGCCTTTACACCAAGCTGCTCGATCTGTGCCTTTACCTGCTGTGCTTCAAGCTCGCTCTCGTAGTAGTTAATGACAACATTGCAGCCTTGCTCAGCAAGCTGGAGCGCCGTTCGTTTGCCGAGTCCCTTAGCGCTGCCTGTTACTAATGCTGTTTTCCCTTTGAGTCCCACGAGTTTTCCCCCCTCGGGATTATGGTTGCTTGTTTCGCATCAATCCGCATGCGTATTGATACGTGAGCAGCAGCGATTCCATCGCTAAATATAGACCCTGCGTCAAATCAGCGGATTGCTCTGCTACATTTTCCAGCTTGATCTCTTCACCGTACATACGGCTGCTTTGAATAAGATCATCCTGCATCTCCGAGTTCATAAAATGAATCTCGGTATTTCTGCGCTTGCGCATCCTTGTTGTTGATTCCTTGTATTTCTCCTTCACATCATTCAGCTTCCAAGTAAGCCCTGGATGAGCTTTCTTCTCCCGCATGTTGCGCAAAACGGTGAAATAAGAAAAATGCGGCTTGATCCGCTCCGTTCTCATATCGAGCAGCTCATTAAGGAACGTACCAAGCTTATCCAGCAAAGAAAATACACGGATAAAAGCGTTTTTATCAAAGTAGATATAACGATTATAATGGATACGTTCCTCATCTGTCATTTGTTTGAGAGATGAGGAAGTAATTTTATGTTGAAAATGAAGGGCGACATAATGGCTTTGCTCTAGCTCGTCCAATGAAGAACGAAGTCCAAGCGTCCAAATCTCATATTTGCGCAGCTTTTGAACGTCAGCTCCGTTCTCAGCCATTTTTTTGGACAAAATGGAGATGAACTGATCCATGAAACGATACGTTTCTGCAAGGGTTCCTTCCGCTTTTCTTAAGGGTTCATCAAACAGGAAACGCAGCATCATCGAACAGTCCCTTCTACATTTACATGCTTACAGCTGACTTTGATCATTTCATTTCAAATGCTTTTACTATCCTTTGCGCCCTTCTCTGAGGCGCCATGAACGAATTAATATGTCCATTAATAATCCAAACAATCCGGTTACAATTAGATTGTGCAATAAATTGGTGAACAGAAACCACTCTGAGTTTGTAATCGTAGCTGTCAAGAGTGCGCCGCTGAAAATTTGAGTAATGACAAGTCCGAGCGTCCACGCAGCAGGCTTCGTTAATCCCGCTCCGCCATGGCTGACCTTACGAATATGGAGAAACAATCCTGCAAGGCTGATACCAAGCAGCAAAGCAGCCACACGGTGGATAAATACCGCTCCTGTTGCTCCGCTAATCTCTGGAATTACTTCACCGTTACAAAGCGGCCAGCCTAGACATCCGCCGCCAGACTCCGTATGCCGAATGAATGCTCCCAAATATACAACAACGTAACAAAAGATAGCGGTAAGCAGGACGCGAGGGAAAACAGAGCGCGGTACTTTAAACTCCACTGGCGGTCCGTCTTTCGCTCTAAACGTCCAAATAACTAACAGCAGTGTTGCTGCAAAAGCGATTAAGGAAATACCAAAATGTATGGCCATAATAGGTGGCGATTGAGGCCACATGACGGCGGCCGCCCCCATTAACGCTTGGATGATTGTGAATAACAATGCACCGCCAGCATAAAAAAGTGGCTCTTTGTAGCTTTTTCGGTTTTGTCTAAATTTACGGAACATTGCAACGGCAGTTGCGAGAACAAGAAGACCTTCAAAACCTGTCACAAGCCGATGTGAATATTCAATCATGGATTCAATTGTATAAGCAGGAATAAATTTGCCATGACACAAAGGCCAGTCATCACCGCAGCCTCGTCCAGAATCCGTATTCGTCACTAATGCTCCGCCGAGCAGTACAAGAAGCATTCCGATGCACGCAGCGAGAGCTAACGCGCGAAAACGCCCGGTTACCATAATAAAATCACCTTATTTCATGTTTTAATAACAGTTCAATTATAGCCATAAAAAAAGGCAAAAGCCATGTTGAAAATGTGACACTTCAAGTAGAAGCACTGAAAAAAAGGAAAGCCCGCGCTGAGAGAACGAATTCTCACAAGGCGCGGACTAACGATTACTTATGAGCCAGCGCATCGCTGACTTGGATGGAACGATCGACGAATTCCTCGATTTCCTCGCGTGATTTGCGCAGCTTGCTAACGAATCTAACTAGCTCCTTGCTTTCACGGAAAGCGATAAAGCTCGGTATGCCCAGTATGTTCAGTTCGGAGCAAAGATCAGGTAGATCGTCGCGATCCAGCTCGATGAAAGTAACCTTGCCCTCATAATGACGTTCTAAATCCGGCATAAACGGATCGATAAAATGGCAATCCTTGCACCAAGTCGTCTTAAATACTGCAATCGTGAGCCCTTCGCTTGCCACTGCTTCGCGGAAAGCCTCATCTGTCGTTAACTTTTTCATCTCGCACCTCTGCACATCGTTGTATTTAACATGATCTTATGTTGCTTAGACTTCCCGATCCAGCGTAAATATTCTCATGTCTTCGCCCATGTCGACCCAGCCAATCTTTGCTTTTAATGCTGCAGCCAAATTACGCGCTGGCACATATGTCGTACCATTAATAACAGTTACCGGGAACGCCCATTTTACATTTTTACCGTTAACGACGGCTGTATCGCTGCCATTTTTTAGAACAATGGTCGTATTTGTAGCTCCATCATTAACTTTTAAGCTTTTTGTTTTTGCGTCATACGTCAGGGTAGCACCCAACTGCTCAACCGTATCGCGGAGAGGAATAATTGTAATATTGTCGGCAGTCAAAATGACAGGATTATAATAATCAGAAGGATACCATGTGATGTTCTGCTTGCCGATATGCAATTTATTTTTCAATAAATCATAAGCAAATGATTTTTCATCAAATTGCTTCAATACTTGATAACCTTGCATGCCAAAAAGCTTATCTACAGAAATATCCGTCTTGGATGCTACAGGCGCATCTGCCTTTACATCGCCGTTTACATTCCAAGTTTCGCTTTCAACCTTGATTGTCAGCCCTTTAACCGGCAAAATACCGTATTCTAGGTCCACTGTTGGAACATAAGAAAGCTCATAGGCCTGCTTCCGCATATCTAGCTTATTATCGAAATAAACATCTGCTTTGATGGTTAGGTCCTTGCTGAAAATTTCATCTAATGTTTCATCCGGCTCTTCCTCAAGCAGCTTCAGCTCGCCCTGCAGCTCCGTTAAGAGAAGAGCGATAGCGTCCGTTGCTTCCTTGATCGCTTCCTTAGGATCCTGAGTATCTAATTCGCTGCCTTCAAATGGGTTAATCGTACCTGCAGCTGCCCATACATTTGGATTGCTCTGAAGAATCTCAAACACGCCTGTTATCATCTTGTCTAAACCAACACGATCAGCAACAAGTGCATCAACATATTTTTTCACCCATGCCCAAATTTCAGGACCATCAAGGTCAACATGCACTTTCATCAATGAAGTCGGTGAACCATTAATGGATTCATTTACTGGCTTCACTTCAATTCGTTCTGGATTTGGCAGGTTATGTATAACATACGAGCCAATGGTATCCAGCATCTGGTGACCAAGCGCAGTTAGCGCCGCTTCATCAACTGCCGGAGCTTCAGTAGATGCTGCTCCCGCTGGCAAGACTGTCAAATCTGATACCCCTGTCAAACCAAGCAAACCCTCGCTCGTCAGATCAAGCACAAAAGGATGCTTTGCTCCCTCAAGCTCCATCACAGCAAGTTTGTCAGACATTTTCAATGAAAATTTAATGCTTGCCGTTTCTCCAAAAACGAGACTTCCATCCATGGAGATATTTGAGCTGTCCTGCGCTTTAACATGATCCAGTTGAAGCTTCATATTGGAAACCAGCTTCATAATGGCAAGTTCCTCTTCAGGAGCACCTTCATAGGCTTCCTCATCTAGCAAGAGCTTAAATTCTAGCGACTGCTTGCTTTCACTTGAAGTAACTTTAAGTGAATTTTTGAGCGCCGTATTAAAATCAAGATTGGAAACCGCTTGACAACCGGCAACGAAAATAAGTGTTAAAGCTAATAAAAGAATCAATAACTTACTTGGTCTTGCAAAAAATGATTTCATCCACTCGTCTCCTTTGTTATCGAACATCAATAAGCAGGTTATTGTTATTCACAAACTCTACTCATTGTACAGGAGACTCTATTTGTTGTAAATGTATGGAAAGCACTAGTTTTGTCGAATTTTCAAGCCTTTTACAAGCAGACATTACGACTGTTTTGTTTGAATTTCCACTTGCTTTGTTTCACGACGCCAATTGATTTTCCAATCATAATAATTTGCAATGTCTCGCAACGCAATCATATGCACCTCAGTACCGGATTTCTCGGAGAAATGGATGCCAGGAACCTCTTTCTCGTCAATAAACAGCTTAGCAGAATGATCGCCCTTCAACTTACGGAAAAGCTCTTCTTCGGTTTCACCTGCTCTTGCCCCATTGATTCGGAAACTATTGTGATGCAACTTAGAGTTAATGCCTTCTTTCGTCGTAAACGTAATAGGTATACCTACCGCTTTTGTCAGCTCCAAAACAGCTTCATTATGAGCACCATATGGAAACGCAAGTGCACTCACCTTATTGCCGAGTTCACTCTTCAGCCGCTCCCCAGCCCTAAGCAAATCTTTTTTCAACCGTTCAACGTACTCCGCCTTTGTTTCCATCTTTTTCTTTTGTTTATCATAATTAAGCTTGGACATGACAGGCGCTTCATTACCGTGTTCGTTCACTGCTCCATAACGATGCATATCAAAGGTGTGGCTCATAAAGCTCATTCCCGCTTGCTGCATTTCCCTCATCTGATCCCAAGTCAGCTTTGGCGTTCCCGGCTTCGTACGGTCATCGATCGTCGAGACGATTACAAAGTTGACAGCAGGATAACCATATTCCTTCAGAATCGGATAAGCAAGCTTATAAAAGCTTTCATAGCCGTCATCAAATGTAATCAACAGCGCGTTATCCGGCACATGGCCTTTTCCTTGCATGAAGTTAATATATTGTTCAATAGTAATAACTTGAAAGCCATTTTGCTTCACAAGCTGCATTTGTTTTTTAAACCGCTCCACAGCAATAATGCCATCAGACTGAGGTTTTCTTGCGATATCATGATACATAAGAACGGCGACCTGCTCTGAATAATAAACACTCTTTTTACTAGAAGACATACTGAATAAATCAAACTGCTTGTCAAACGCTTGCTCCAAATATTGCGCCGATACCATCAAGCGGTCGTTTTGAATCATAGCAGGTGCTTGGCCCTCTAGCTTTGTACCATTTACTATCAATTGAACGCTGTTTACCTTGTTCTCATTTGAACATCCTGTCAGCAGCCATCCAACCATCATAGCGACAGCAATGACGATTGCTAGCGCTGCTTTTTTCTTTTGATCCATTATGATTTCCCCCTCAACTACCCAACTAATGGATAGTGTAGAGGAGAAATCTTATCGACTGCGTTTATAGCCGCTTAACATATGCTTAAAGAAATCTTAAGTTTCAAGATGCGCCAACGGGAAGCTCATCTCGAATATCGTTTCCTTAGTGGAACTGCTAACCGATATTCGTCCATTTTGCGCTTCGATAATACTTTTGGTAATCGCGAGTCCAAGGCCCGTTCCTCCAGACCCCGATTCAGAAGATCGTGATCGGTCAACACGGTAGAAGCGGTCAAAAATAAAAGGAACATCTTGTGCCGGAATTTGCTCGCCGTAATTAATAACTCGAATGACAGCTCGATCTTCTATATTCTCGATCTGCARATCGATAATTTTGCCTGAGCTGCCATATTGAATGGCGTTCGTCATTAAATTATCGAAGGCGCGCGCCAGCATATTCCCGTCCGCCATAATGAACAATGTGTTTTCCTTTGTTTGAATATTGCAGGTCATCTTCGCCTTCTCTAGGCTTGGAACGAACTCCTCGGTAAGCTGGAGTGCGAAGCCGACAATGTCTAGTTCATCAAGCTCCAGCGGCATGCCGTTGTTTAGCTTTGTGTATTCAAACAGATCATCGATTAATCGTTTCAGATGCTTCGATTTCTCATAGGCGATGTTAACGAAATATCGGAGCTCTACCTCATCCTGATACCGATCCTGATCGATCAGTTCAAGGAAACCTAAAATGGACGTAAGCGGTGTACGCAGATCATGAGATACACCGGTAATTAAATCATTTTTTGATTTCTCGGCATTTCGCTCATCCTGCAGCAGCTGATTGAATTGCTGGCCTAATCCATTTATGCTGCTTGCTATTTCTCCAAGCTCATCCGACGCTTTGACAGGAATAACATAATCAAGCTCCCCAGCACCCAGCTGCTGCAGGCCAAATCGGATTTCCTTCAAATAGTTAATCATGTTCCTGCTTGTCCAGAAAAATAACGCTAGAAAAAGCAGACATCCAAAAATAGCAATGACAGGGGCAGAACCAATATTGTTTACGATCCAAATTAATGTACGATTATACGATGTGTATTGTATAAGAAAATAGGCAAGCAAATGTCCTGCAATGACGCAGCATAACATAAGACCTAAGCTTTGTAAGAAAGCAATGATAAAGGATAAGCGAATGGTACGGAAAAACTTATAGCCCTTCTGATTATCACTCGCCCCACGTTGGTCAAGCTTCCTGTAGCAAATTACAAAGATCAATAAACCCGCAGCAGCTGCGATTGGCGTTGATCCGATGTTCTCAATTGTCCATATAATTGTTTTGTCGTATGGCTTTATATCTAACATAAACCACAGCAGCATCCAGCCAATCACAGCAAACAGCACCGCTGCTCCTAAACTTGCTGCAGCTGCCTTTAAGTTGAATTTGTTCTTTTTCTTCATCATTTCAGCACCTTCATTTGCGAGGTTTGCATCTAAATAGGCAGGTGGAAGACGAGGTTCACACGATGCCTATAGCGCATCCATTTTATAGCCTATTCCCCAAACGGTTTTGATAAATCTCGGATTTTGGGCGTCCTTCTCAATTTTCTCTCGAATTTTACGGATGTGAACCATAACGGTGTTTTTGGATTCCATAAAAGGCTCGTTCCAAGCGCTCTCATATATTTTGTCCATACTGAGGACGATACCACGATTGACTGCCAGCAGGGTAAGAATAGAAAATTCACGAGGCGTTAGTTTAATTTCCTGCCGATCAACGGTTACCGTATGCGTAGCTGTATTTATAATGAGATCATCGATGATGATTTCATTGTCATTATGACTCGCTTTCGAATGAAATTGCTTCGCTCTGCGGATATGCGATTTGACACTGGCAAGCAGTACCAGCGGGCTGAATGGCTTCGTGACATATTCGTCCGCACCGAGGCTAAGACCCGATATTTTATCAATATCCTGAGATTTGGCGGACAGCATAATAATCGGAATATGGTTTTGCTCCCGAATTTTCATGCATGCTTCAAGCCCGTCCATAACAGGCATCATCACATCAAGTATAATAAGATCCACCTTATGCGTATTAAGCTTCTCCAGCGCTTCAAGCCCATTGGATGCCTTTAGCATCGTAAATCCTTCATTTTTAAAATAAATCTCCATTAAGCTTAATATTTCCTTCTCATCATCTACCATAAGTATCGTTTCTCTATTCATATCTCTGTACTCCCTCCTGCGGTGTGCTTCTCATTAAATATAACATGATCTGTATCCATTGGTTCATTTATGTATGTTACAGAGTGGCGCCGCAAATAAAAAAAGGAGCAGACTTCGCTTGAAGGCGTAAGCAAGCTCCCCTTTATGATTGATTTCTTACTCCGTTTTGGACGAAGCTTCGCTGTTTTCACCAGCAGCTGCGTCATCCGGCCGTGCAGCATCTTCTTTAGCAAGCATTTCTTGGCCTTTAACCTGCAAAATACTAAGTGCCGCGTTTAAATCCTGTGTGTCTTCCTTCACCTTTTTCATCTCTTCCTTAACCGCATTTGTGAATTCCTCATAGAAGGTGTCAGGCAGCTTGTCAAAATTTTTGTAGCCATTAAAAGCACTTGGCTTTAACTCATAGAATGCACCATAATTATGCCCTTCAACATCCGTAATATATTTCGTGCGAACCGGCAAACCATTGTAATTGTTCGACTTTGATTTTACTCTCGCATAATCATCGCTTGTCACATAGTTAAGAAAATCCCATGCAACCTCCTTGTTTGGAGAGTCTGCTCGGATTGCAAATAAATTATTAAATGACATCAGATTCGATTCATCTGGACTTTGCTGTCCGATTGGAGCTGTCACGATGTCCCAATTTTTTACGATCTTATCTTTTAGGCTTGGATAGTCGCTTGCCTGCTTGATTTGGTTCGTGTAACCAACGTCTTGAATCGTCATCGCCAAACGACCGGACAGGAAAGGATCTGATAACAGGTAATCCTCATAGGACTGTGACATCGCTCCCGCTTGACTGCTCATACTTTCAAAAAAAAGCGCGTTTGATTCTATTGCATCCAGCGCCTGCTGAAATGCATTTTTCCACGAATCCGTATGTATGGTCATTTGCTTTTGCCCAGCATTCACATAGCTAACTTTTTCAGACTCTGCCAGCATAATGGCCAAATCAAACAGCTCCTCGCGATATCCCATCTTCAAACCGTATACCCGCTCCTTCCTATCACCTTCTGTCGGGAAACGCCTCGCCAATTGTATCGTTTCATTCCAGCTCATTCGACTTCGCGGAAGCTCAATTTTGTATTTTTCAAATAAATCCTTGTTGTAGTAAATAACTTGGCTGTAGAAGCTAGGCGCTAAACCGTATACTTTGCCGCCGCCCTGCTCTTTCAAATAGTCAAGCATACCGGGAATCAATCCCTCGGTTTCGTATTTTTCTTTTTCCATAACAGCATCGAGATCATAAAGCTTGCCTTCTTGTGACAGCTTTTGGTACCTCTCTGCATCCAGCATTAAAATATCAGGCTGTTTTTCTTCTATAAATTTGTTAAACGCAGTATCGTAGTCTGTATTTTCTTCACTATACATCGACTGATTGCTAACGACTTCAATTTCAACATTCGGATATAATGCCGAGAACACCATACCATAATCTTGGAAGAACATGCCTTCATCGTAATACATGACCTTCAGTGACGACTGCTTCATTTTATTACTATCCTTATTGTCTCCTCCAAAGCTGCAGCCAGTTGCCACTAATGCCAAAACAACGACTGATAAAACAAACCTTGACCTTACTTTCATCTTTCGTTTCTCTCCCTCTCCGCTTATCCCTAATATGTATCCATATCCTACTGATATATAGTCTAGAGGAAAAAACTTACTAATTCTCTCTGCTATTTCTTAACATTAGCTTAATGAATGCTTAAGTTTTTCAAAGTTTTCGAAGCAGTGCGGGAGCTCTAACGAAAAAAAGGACACATCCCCCTATAAGGGCTGTGTCCTTTCTTCCATGATAACTTATGATTATACCGCTTTTTTGTAAAATGGCTTTAAAACAATCCCGAGTATTTTGCGGAGCGGCCCCGGGAACGAGCGTACATCCTCTGGTGTAATAACGCGAAGCGCAGCGAGCAATATGAGATAAAGTGATCCTACAACAACAGATGCAACAGCAGCTGCCAAGAAATAGGAAAGCTTATCTGCCCATGCTCCAGTAATAGCCAGCACCCCGTACTCAGCTCCCCAGCCAGCGAGGGCAGGTACTGCAATTGCGATCAAATAGGCAATCCATTTGCCGCCTAGCACGTTCAAGTTAACGTCCTTGTTAATGCTTCTTAAATTCAAATACGTTATGACAACGAAACAAATCGTAGATCCAATAATAAATCCGTATACGCCAAGCAAAGGAGCAAGCGCCAGACTGAACACCACTTTAAGCGCCAAACCAATAAACGTATGGTTCATCGGCAGCTTAGGCTTGTTGAGTCCATATAGGATCGAATTAGAAATCATCATTGTAATTTGGAAGATCGCTCCGGCTGTAAGCATCGCTACCGTCCCGCTTCCGCTTGGAGTCGTAAATAACAGTCCAGTAACGGAATAAGAGGCTACTGCCAGCAGCAGCGCAACCGGTACGCCTGTAAACAACACAATCCGCATGACGAGCGAGGATTGACGCTGCACTTCCTTCATATTATTCAAGGCAAATGCCGAGGATATGATCGGAATAATCGACGCGCCGAGCGCAATCGCAAGAATCGGAGGTATGCCTGCTATCCCCATCGCCTTCGTGGAGTAATCCGCCAAAGCTTTTGTTGCGGAATTTTCATTATAAAAGGATTCCGTCAATCGCATAAATATCGTTATATCAAAAAAGTACAATAGCTGTACTGTCATAGCCGTTACGACAGCAGGAATGGAAGTGCCGAATATTTCTTTATAAATGGTCCGATAAGGCAGATTGGAGCTTGTCTTTACCGACTTATCCTTCACATTTATAGCGGATTTAGCATGCTCCGATTGATCTTGTTTTTTCAGCTTCCGCCAAAACCACATCATAACCGAAAATGCACCAATACTTCCGAGCACAGAACCAAACGCAATAGCTGCAGCGCCGTACTTATCTCCCCAGCCCCAGCCGAGTACGATCAGGGCTAGTCCAATTCCACCGATGAGCCGCAAAATTTGTTCCATGATTTGAGAAATCCCGCCTGCGGACATGATCTGTCGGCCTTGGAAGTAACCTCGCATCATCGCAATAATAGGAAATAGCAGCAGCGCAGGCGCTATAGCTTGCAGCGATAAAGCTGCATCCGGCACCTTCGAGAACCGTTCATAAGCTGGTGCAAAAACAAACATCGCAGTGGCAAGCAATATCCCTGTCACTGCTCCAAACATTAATGCCGCTCGATAAATTCGTTTGGCTTCATCGGGCCGGCCAAGCGCATAGCGCTGAGAAATCATTCGACTAATCGATAGCGGTATGCCGCCCGTCGCAATCGTTAGCAGTAATAAGTAGATCGTATTCGCTGAGTTGAATGCCGCCTGTCCGGCAGCTCCCAGCATATATTCGAGCGGAATCCGCTGGAACAAGCCGAGAAACCGGACGACCAACGCTGCAGCTGCCAGTATAATTGTGCCTTTAATTAATGAGTCTTTTTTTAGCATAATGGTCTGTCAAAGTCTCCCTATCCTTTATTTCCAATGGGCTCCAGCGGCTGATGATTGCCGCGTACGGGCACTGCTGCATGAGATGGAGAAGCCCAACGCACACCATTTTGAATCACTTGCAGCACTTGCGGGTTATAGTAGGTTGGATAAGTCTCATGCCCCGGACGGAAGTAAAAGATTTTACCTTGGCCGCGGTTAAAGGTACAGCCGCTGCGGAACACCTCGCCGCCTTCAAACCAGCTCACAAAAACAAGCTCATCCGGCGCTGGGATATCAAAATGCTCACCATACATTTCCTCATGCTCCAGCGTAATGTATTCCGGCAAGCCGGCTGCTATCGGATGCGCTGGATTTACGACCCAAATTCTTTCCTTCTCGCCCACTTCACGCCATTTGAGATCACAGCCTGTGCCCATCAGCTTTTTGAAAATTTTTGAGAAGTGACCCGAGTGCAGCACGATTAAGCCCATGCCTGCGAGTACGCGCTGTTGAACACGATCTACAATGGTGTCATCCACCTGGTCATGCCCCATATGTCCCCACCATACTAGAACATCCGTATTGGCTAGACGCTCTTCTGTAAGGCCATGCTCCGGCTCCTCAAGCGTTGCTGTCGCTACTTCGATATCTCCACTTGCGATCCCTTTGGCTAAAGCTTGATGAATGCCATCTGGATATACATTTTTGACTTCCTCATGAATCTTCTCATGCAAAAACTCATTCCATACGGTTACTTTAATCATTGAGCTATCCACCTTTTATTCATTTCATTAAAAGACGAGCCATAGGACAAACACCACGATCATCGCCAGCTGCAAAATTACCTTCACGACTACGCTTGAAAACAATCCTACAACTGAACCTAAACCAACCTTGAGCGATTTGTCAAAACGTGTTCCGATAATCATCTCACCAATGACGGCACCCACAAAAGGACYGATAATAAGGCCAAGTGCTGGGATAACGAAAGGACCAAAGATAAGACCAATTGTACTGCCGATCACTGAGGCTCGCGAGCCTCCAAATCGTTTGACGCCCCAGGCGCTAACCGCATAATCGGCGACAAACAGCACGATTAAAGTTACCGTCTGAATGAACCAGAACCAAAAACCAAATTCACTAAACGAGAAAAATAAGCCATAAACAAAAAATGCGCCATAAATGGCAAGAGCTCCCGGAAGAATCGGATAAATAGCTCCTGCCATCCCTACTACAAATAATAGAATAACTAATGTCCAGCCTAAAATATCCATACGTTTCTCATCCCTTCAGAAGGTAACGTCTAATCACTTCTGCAACTCCATGCTCATTATTCGTAAAAGTAATGAAGTCTGCAGCTTCCTTGACCGTTTCCTGCGCATTGCCCATCGCTACGCCTAAGCCAGCTTCGCGAATCGCCGCAATATCGTTCAAGCTATCGCCAACAGCAATGACTTGCGACATCTCGATGTTAAGCAAGCCGCAAAGCTCTTGAAGTGCGCTTGCCTTTGAAACGCCGAGCGGATTAAGCTCCAAATTAAATGGAGATGAATTCGTAATCTCAAGCGCTCCCCAGCTTTGTACTTCTGCCAGCAGCTTCTCTCGAGTGTTGTCATCCTCTGTGTAATAGCCGAATTTCAACCAGTGATGTGATGCATAATCATCAGCAGGCGTAATCCATTTCTCTTTATTGTAAATTTCATCAGCTGTATACGCCCAGAACCACGGCTCGCCATGTGCGAGAGCAAGCTCATGCAGCCTTTGCACGTAAACGTGGCTTAGATGGGTACGTTTATGAAGCACATGCGGACGATGCCAGATCTCACTGCCGTTTACTGTGATCATAGGTGTTTCCAGTTTTAATTGCTCAGCGTAAGGCAGTGCACTGCGAAAACCTCTGCCCGTTGAGAAGCTGACAATAACTCCAGCATCAAGTGCTTTTTGAATCCATTCTGCATTTTCCGTACTAATTTCACTCTGTTCATTTAGCAATGTTCCGTCCATATCAAGCGCAAGCAATTTATAATCTCCCAATATTGTGCCTCCTCGTAAATGCCGTATCGTTGTTGTACCTAACTAGTAAATTATTTTAGCACATTTACGACAGATTCCAAATGAAAGTCACTCTAAAAAACACGAATTCATCATACTTGCTCAGAAAAAAGGAGCAGCCTCCGCTAATTTGCGTAAGCATGCTCCCCATCTTTTAACTTACTCCGTTGTTTCAATGGTAGTAACAGATCCGCTGCTTTCCGAAGTTCCAGCTCCTTCAGCACCTTCAGTAGGTACAGGATCTTCCTTCAACAGCATTTCTTGGCCTTTCACCTGCAAAATGTCAAGCGCCGCATCGAGTTCCTGTTCCTTTTTCTTCACTTTTTCAAGCTCTTGGCTGGCTGCGCCTCTAAATTCTCCCCAGAAGCTTTGTGGCAGCTTGTCAAAATCTTTATAGCTATTAAATGTACTTGGCTTCAAATCATAAAATGCCGCAAAATTATGCCCTTCTGTATCCGTAATATATTTAGTGCGGACAGGCAATCCATTATAATTGTTCGACTTTGACTTTACTCTTGCAAAGTCCTCACTCGTTACATAGCTAAGGAATTTCCACGCAGCGTCCTTACTTGGTGATTCCGAGCGAATGGAGAAAATGTTGTTGAAAGACATCATGCTTGATTGATCCGGATTTTGTTGTCCAACCGGAACCGTTACAATATCCCAGTTTTTCACGATCTTATCCTTTACCTTCTCATTCTCAGCCGCTTGCTTGATTTGATTGATGAAATTAATATCGCCCATCGTCATCGCCAATCGGCCCGCTATGAAGGGATCGCTTAACAAATAGTCCTCATAGGTTTGAGACATCGGTTCGTCGCCACCTTGATTACGCATGCTATCAAAATAAAGCGCGTTCGAATCCAATGCGTCAATCGCTTGCTTAAATGCATTTTTCCATGAATCTGTGTTTATCGTCATTTGTTTTTGCGAAGCATTCACATAATTAACGTTTTCTGAATTAGCAAGAATGCTTGCCATTTCAAATAAATCTTCGCTGTAGCCCATTTTCAGCCCGTATACGCGTTCCTTTTTGTCACCATCCGTAGGGAAGCGGCGTGCCAATTGTATCGTCTGGTCCCAGCTCATGCGATTGGTCGGCGGCTCGATTTGGTATTTCTCAAACAAATCCTTGTTGTAGAACATAACTTGACTATAAAAGCTTGGCGTCATGCCAAAAACCTGTCCGCCGCCATTTTCTCTCAAATAATCAAGCATGCCGGGAATCAAGCCCTCTGTATTATACTTTTCCTTCTCCATAACCGGATCAAGATCATAAAGCTTGCCGTCAAGTGCCATCTTTTTGTATTGATCGGTATCAAGCATCAATATATCTGGCTGCTCCTCCGTAATAAACTTGTCGAGTGCAGCATCCATATCCTTGTTTTCGCTTTGATACATTTTCCTATTTTCTACGACTTGAATTTCGATATTTGGATATAATGCCGAGAACACCATGCCATACTCCTGAAAGAAAGAACCTTCATCGTAATACATAATTTTCAGCGTTGACTGTTCATTTTCTTTTTGTTCGTTTTTGCCCCCAAAGCTGCAACCGGTTACCAATAATGTAAAAACAACTAGCGGTATGACGAATTTTGACAACACTTTCATGTTCAATTTTCTCTCCTCTTCAGTTTCCTCCTAATATGTACCAATTACATTACGTTTCTTTTTGGATAAAAGTTGCAGTTATACACCTTTTTTTGAAATAAATATGAAAAAAGCATCCATTTAGGATGCTTTTCGCAATTATTATGCTAACTTTCTTAGACGCAGTTTCTTGATTACAATGCCATGCGAGGGCGAGAACAAAAATGCGATAACGAACAATATTGCAGCTGCGCACACCATACAGCCAGCAATTGAAGCATCCAATAAAACAGCTGCACCATAGCCGATGAATGTACTAGCTACGCCGGCTGCTACACTCAAAACGATCATCAGGCCGAGCCGATCTGTCAGTAAATAAGCGGTAGATGCCGGGATAATCAGCAGTCCTACAACGAGTATCGCTCCTACACTTTCAAAGGAGCTTACAGTAGCCATCGAGACGAGACCCATTAATAAATAATGAAAGATAGCTACAGGTATGCCGATTGCAGCCGCAAGGGCAGGATCAAACGCGCATAACTTGAATTGTTTATAGAACAAAACGATAACTGACGTTATAATCAGCAGCGTTGTGCCGAGCAGCCAAACGGCTTTCGGGCCCATATTCACGCCGCCAAGCTCCCAAATATTCCAGTGCACATACGCAATCTCACCGTACAAAATCGCATCCTGGTCCAAATGCACCTGACGAGCGTACAAGCTTACGAGAACGACACCAATGGCGAATAATGCTGTAAAGACAACGCCGATCGAAGCATCGGATTGAATGCCGCTTTGCTGAAACATTTGAATAAGAAAGGTCGTCAGCAATCCGCATAATAGTGCTGCGAACATCATTAGCAGCGAATCGCGCGAGCCGCTGAGCAGAAACGCGATAACGATACCGGGCATGACGGAGTGGCTAATGGCATCGCCGATCATCGCCATTTTGCGCAAAACAAGAAATACACCTAGAATACCGCAGCAGCTTGCTACTAGAGCACCTGTAAGCAAGATCCAGAAGTCGCTCATAATGCCGCCTCCTTCTTCACTTTGCCCTCAAGCAGCATATCGGTGTCACGATTATAGCTTTGCTTCACTCTTTGGCGCACCAGTCTTTTGGCAAGCAATCCGCGCTTTGGACCAAATAGAATGGAAATGCAGAAGAGCAATGTTGCTGCCAGCACCGTAACAGGTCCCGTTGGCAAGTTAGACACCGATGCGCTAATCCAAGTGCCTGCCGCACCGCTAACTGCACCGAATATGCCTGACAATACAACCATGAGCCCAAGGCGATCCGTCCAGTATCTAGCCGATACGGCCGGTGTAATAAGCAGCGCAGCTACGAGTACGACACCTACCGCTTGAATGCCCGCTACTACAGCAACGACGATTAGAAGCATGAGCAGCTGCTCAAGAAAGGCTACGGGATAACCGATACCTCTAGCAAACCCGGGGTCAAAAGAAATAATTTTAAACTGTTTAAAGAGCAGCGTGCAAACCGTAATAAGAGACACACACACGACTGTCATCGTAATAACGTCAGATGCAATCATGGAAGCCGCCTGCCCAAACAAGAATTTATCCAATCCGGCTTGATTGCCATAGCTGCCATGCTGGATAAGTGTAAGCAATACGATACCTAGGCCAAAAAATCCTGACAAGACGATCCCCATCGCTGCATCCTGTTTAAGCTTAGAGTTTCGAGTAATATATCCAATACCGAATGTTGCGATAAGACCAGATATGCCTGCTCCTATGAGAAACAGTCCAATCGATTTAACGCCAGTGAGCATGAATGCAATGCATATGCCTGGCAATGCCGCATGGGCTAACGTATCGCCCATTAAGCTTTGTTTCCGAAGATACGAGAAGCAGCCGATCACTCCACTGCTTAAACCAAGCAGTGTACAGCCTAGAAAAATCCATTGCATATTCGGATCGGTCAGCATCAACCATATTCTATCCATGAATTACTCACCCTTTCCGTCAAAACGTGACGGAGACTGCATGCTGCGATCAAGAAACGCCAGTCTGCCGCCGTAAGTACGCTGTAATTTCTCCTGCGTAAAGGTTTGCTCTGTTTTGCCGAATGCTTGAAGCTCTACATTCAGAAGCAGTACCGAGTCAAAATAATCTTGCACAGTCGCTAGATCATGATGGACAACGATGACCGTTTTCCCTTGCAGCTTCAGCTCCTGCAGCAATGTGATAATGGCTTTCTCTGTCGCCGCATCCACGCCTGCAAATGGTTCATCCATAAAGTACAGCTTCGCGTCCTGCGCCAGTGCACGCGCTAGAAACACGCGCTGCTGCTGTCCGCCAGAGAGCTGACTGATTTGCCTGCCCGCATAATCGGCCATGCCAACCTTGTTCAGGCACTCCAGCGCAATCGCCTTATCCTTCGCGCTTGGGCGGCGGAACCAGCCTAAATGACCATAACGGCCCATAAGTACAACATCAAGCGCATTCGTTGGAAAATCCCAATCCACCGATTCTCGCTGCGGGACATAACCGATCATTTTCCGCTGCTGCTTATAAGATTTGCCGTATACTAACACTTCTCCGCCAATACTCGGTATGAGGCCAAGAGCCGCTTTCATCAGCGTCGACTTACCTGCACCATTGGGTCCGATTACCCCGACGAGCTCACCCTCGCTTACTTCAAACGATACGTTCCGAAGCACTGGCTTCTTCTGATAAGCAACGCTTAGTCCCTTAATTGTAAGCGGTGCAATTTGTTTCGTATTTTGCTTGGCTGCTGTTGTAGAATGGTTCATTTTTATCACTCACTTTCCTTGCCTTTTTTATGTGCTATTTCAAAGCGGCTACAATCGTATCCACGTTATGCTTCACCATTCCGATATAAGTGCCTTCAAACGTACCGGCATCTCCCATTGCGTCGGAGTAAAGCTCGCCGCCAATTTTCACCTCATGGCCTAAGCTTCTTGCCCCTTCTATGACCGATTCAATTGATTTTTTCGGAACGCTGGATTCGATAAAAACAGCTTTTATTTTTTTCTCAACTAAGTAGTCGCGCAGCTTGCTAACATCCTTTGAGCCGTACTCCGACATCGTATTCATCCCTTGCAAACCCGTGACAGTTAGACCATACGCTTCCCCAAAATATCCAAATGCATCGTGTGCTGTTACTAAAATGCGATCTGCCTCTGGAATAAGTGCAATTTGCTCTCTCGCATAATTGTCCAGCTCCTCCAGCTGCTTGATGTAGGCTGCTGCATGCTCTTTGTAGTACTCCGCATGGACCGCATCCTTCTCCATCAGCGTGTCGCGGATCACCTCTGTTGTAGAAATCCAAAGCTTCACATTGAACCAAATATGCGGATCATGCATGCCAGCCCCTTGCCCTGGGGCGGAGTGCAGCTGATCTTCCGTCAAATATTTGGAGACGGCTACCGTCGGCTTGCGCTTCTCCAATTTCTCGAACATCTCGGCCATCTTGCCCTCTAAGTGCAAGCCGTTATAAAAAATAATGTCCGCATTATCCAGCTTCCGCACGTCTCCTTGAGATGCCTTGTATAGATGGGGGTCAATCCCTGCCCCCATCAATCCGCTAACATCGACAAACTCACCGCCTACCTGCTGCACTACGTCCGTGATCATTCCTGTTGTTGTCGTAATTTTCAATTTCCCATCGCTCGTTCCTTGCTGCCCGCAAGCTGAGGTTACCATTGCCGTCATCGCCAAAAAAACGATAACCATAATAAATCTCCGAAGAGCAGAATTTGTTTTGTACGTTTTACGCATTGTGCTACCTCCTCCATCCCTGTCATTTTTTATATGCTCTAAAGTTTGCCCTTATGAATCTTAGTTTACCTAATGCCTTTTTTTTAATAATACACAAAAATGTTTCACTCGTGCAACATTTATTTTGAAATGGGCGATTTGCACAGCAAAAAAGGCAGATCGGAGTTGATGCTCCGACCTGCCTTTTTGATGTTTTTAGACCACTATTCGTTTGCTCCTGTTCCTGTATCAGTTCCTGCATTAGCATCATCCGCTGTATGATTAGCCGTGTTACCAGCAGTATCATTTGTAGCTGGCGCCTTCTTTTTCGGCACACCGTACAAACCAATTTCCTCGTCATAAGCATCAAAAATCTTACGAGCGATTGGAGAAGCACCGTAACCCCCGAACCCGCCATCAGGTACAACAACGGCTACAGCAAGCTTCGGCTTATCGGCAGGCGCATAGGCGATAAATACCGCATTTTCTGCAGTCCGGCCTTTTACTTGTTGCTCTGACGTACCTGTCTTACGGTTATAGGTGTAATCCACACCTTCAAAGCCTTGCGAGCTAACCTTCGACATGCCTAGCTCAATTTCTTTCCAATATTCAATCGGGTAATTTACTTCATTCAAAATAACAGGCGTATAGCCTTGAATAATATTTCCGTCTGCATCCTTAATTTCGTTTACAAATTGCGGCTTCATTCGTTTGCCGCGATTGGCAAGCATGGCAGTATATTGCGCGAGCTGCAAGGTTGTATAACGCCCTTGCTGACCGAAGGAGGCTTGAACAAGCGCTGATTGTGAACTGGCACTTTTCGCCTCGTTAAAGTACTCAATAACGCCCTTCGTTTCGTTAGGCAAGCCGCTTTCCGTCAGGACGCCAAGACCAAATTGCTTCATGTATTCGTCCCAAATTTCTACGCCATTTTGCGGGTCTCTTCTATAAAGCCTATCGCCAATCATAGCTGCCATAAACGTATTGGAAGAATGTTGAATGCCTTGCGCGCCATCAATGTAGCCAAACTTTTTGCCTTGGGAGTTGCCGATATAAGTCTCATATCCTTTTCTACCATACGAGAATCTCCCAGTGTCCGGGTAGGTATCTGTCGTCTTAAACAATTTCTCATTCAATCCGACTAATACGGATAACGGCTTCATTGTCGAGCCAAGTGGCAGGATGGAAGATGGATGTTGATTGCGCTCCTCTTCTGAATATTTGCCATAGACTGTTCGAATCGTACCGTTCGATAATATATTCTGGAAGTTCTCGTAATCCTCTTTGCTAATTCGGCCGCCTGACCAAATATTTGGATCATAATCCGGCATACTCGCCATCGCCACGATTTTACCTGTATCTACTTCCATCGCTACTGCGAATCCGGTTTGTGCATATTTGGCACGCTCATATTTGTTTGTAGACGTTGATATTTTTTTGAGCTGATCCATAATTGCTGTTTCCGTCGTTAACTGCACGTTTTTGTTAATGGTTAAATAAAGATCCGACCCTTTTGTAGGATTCGTTATTTCCATTGGCCCGATAATACGCTCCGCGTTGTTAACGGGATAGGTTTTCAAACCATTTTTGCCGCGCAGCACGTCCTGATACATCCGCTCAAGACCGTCGAAGCCAACGTCCTCTTCATCCAAATATCTCAGCGTAGGATCTTCCTCAGTCGTCTTTTCCTTGTAGAAGTCTACGTTTTCGCGAACGGTATTAAACTTCTTCAAATACCCGACAAGCTGCACCGAAATCGAATCTTTATCATAGTTCCGAACGCTTTCCTCCATGATATCTACACCTTTGAACGACGTGCGATTTTCCATGAAATAAGCCACTTCTTTATTCGTGAGGCCGGATTTAATCCGCCGCGGAGTCGAGATATTATTCCGTTTAAAATCAAGATCCATCTGGCGAATAATATCGTCAACCGTCATCGCCTTGGCAGGATCGCCAAGCTCTGTAAATATGTCATAAAGCTTCTGCGCCATCTCTTTTGCACTTGCAGTCGCTTTCTCCAGCTTAAGCTCAGGCTGAATCGTGAAATAAATAGACTGGGTCGAAGTCGAATACGCAATTGCATGACCCGTAGCGTCGTAAATATTGCCCCTTATCGGCGGAATCTTCACGCTGCGTGTACTTTTGCCGATCCCTTCAGCACTTAGAGTCGGCCCTTCAACAAACTGTAAAATGGCTAGCCTTACAATCAAAACACTAAATAATGCGAACGTAATAAAGAAAAATAAGTTCAATCGAAACGAAAAATGACGTCGATTTATAATTTCCCGTTTCTGCGGATCATCTTGCACGTCTAATCACCTCATAACCTTCTCATTTTAAGCTATGCATCACGTATGTGAGTATCGTCAAATGCCGGCGGATTAAACCAATTCCCGGTATTTGCCCAAGTAGCATCCAGTGGAATCCAGCCATTATCCCCTTCGCTGATTCGCACCTCATTCCAAGCATGCGGACCGAAGCCTCCCTTACCGTTAGCTCCCATTCCAGTTACAACCCGAACCTCTAGACCTGCCGACCTAGCCATTACAGCATATAAACGAGCTATATCTATACATACGCCTTTGCGCGTATCAAATGTTTCGGGAGGTGTCTGTTCCTTCCAAATTCCCTGCTCTTCATAATTCCGAGCTTTGTCCCAATCGTAAGCAATTCTTGTTCCAAGAAAGTCATATAGCTTTCTCGCCTTATCCTCATTCGTTTGCGCATCCTTGGTCACATAAAGAGCAGCTTTCTCAATCTCAGCTGGGATGGCGTAATCAATAATCTCATATTTTCGTTGTAAAATTTGTTTGAACTGCGCTTCAACCGCTTGGGCGAGCACGGGTCCTTGCCCTGCTAGAACGTCTCCGGCAACTGGACTCAGCCACGAAGCCGCTTTGGTATAAACCGTCGATTCGGAAATTTTGTCGACATACCAGCCATTTGGCACAAGGGACACATAAACGAATAAAAGAACGACGAATACAAATGAACGACCCGCTCCGTGAGCAGCACCAATTAAAGCCCCTATGGCACGGCTTGCACTTCGCCTGCCTTGCAAGTGAGCAATAGGCTCTTCCTTGCCGCTCCTCAGAACGCCTTCTACTGCCCTTTCCAGCAAAGGCTCAATTAAAGCTGCCAATGCCCGCAGCAGTAAATAACTGAGCAGGAACAAGACGCCATAGCGCAGCAATGCAAAATCCCTCAAACTCGTAAGCAGCGTGTACCATGCCTGCTCCACCCCGCTGAGGTCATGAAGAGGAACCTTCACCTTGCTAGTCAACCACTTCGCTACAGCTAGTGACAATGTATTCGTGAGCTGTGCTGCCAGTACCAAACATACGATAACTGCTAAACCTTCCCAAACAAAAAAGAAAAGACGCCTCGCAGATCCCGATGCGCCTCTCCTCATCCCCTGTATAAGAGAGCCAATTAGCAATAGAAGCACAATGATAGCAATTGGCTCCGGCTCTCTAAATAATTGATCCCAGCTTGTCATCGGCATTACCCGTTCTGCTTCGCTTGGTCGATGAAGGTTTGTATCGTATTATCGAGCTCCCACTTGCCAAGCGCCGTTCCGCGGAATGAAATGGCAACCTCATTCGCACCCGGCTCTCCGGTAAGCTCTACATTTTTAGTTTTCACTGTAAAGGTTCCATCCCCGTTGTTCACGAAAGTAGCATCCTTTGCTTCGCCTACCATTGCATTAACGGCTTCCTGTTTCACTGTATCTGCAACCTTAGTGCCAATCTCTTTCAAATCATCCATAGTGTAGCCGCTATATACGACAATACCAAGCACGATTGCCACCACAAGTGCCCATTTAACTACAGTTTTCACGATGCGGATAATAATTAATAGTAAGATAAGCGCAATAACAAGCACAAGCCAATGTTCTTTAAGAAAAGCTGTCCAAGTGTCCCAATCATAGGTCGAAAAATTCAAAAAATCCAATTGCGATCCCCTCCATTATACCTCGTACAAAATCCCATTACAAAATATTATAACCTACGGAATATAGGGCGTAAACGCTCGTTTCCTTTTTATGCAGACATATCCTGTCCCAATTAGACGTACAAGTATATAAGAATGTAATTGGCAAGGAGGGTCAGCTCTGTGAAAACCGCGGTTTGGCTGTACTTATTTTTGTTTATCGCCTTTTTTGATTTGCATGCGCAATACCCCATTTTAACACCTTTTGCCATCTCTTTAGGTGCAGCGCCTTCCTTCATCGGACTCATGATGGGCATGTACTCCATTACGCATTTGCCTGGAAATCTCATTGCAGGCTTTGGCGTTGACCGTTATGGCAGCAGATTGTTTATCGTGTTCAGTCTTATGGCAGCCGGCATTGTTCTCCTGTTTCAATCACATGTAACTAATCCTTGGCAGCTCCTCACGCTCCGCTCCATCAGCGGTTTTGTGCTTGCATTTCTGTCTCCGGCTTGCTTGTCCCTGCTTGCAAGAATAACGAGCGATCGAACGGAGCAAGGAAAGCTTATGGCTGGCAATGGACTAGTTCATACACTAGCATCAGTCGTATCTCCAGCAGCAGGAGCGTATCTCGTTGCAAAAATTGGATTTTCAACCGCTTTTACGCTGCTTGGATGGGTTCTGATCGTAACATCTGTCTGCGCTCTGTTCTTTATTAAAGAAGTTCGCCAGAAGGTAGAGCAAACGGAAGCTGAAAGCAACGACGGGAAAAAGAAAACGATGCTCCCGCTTGAACCTGCAGTACCAATTCCTTGGCTGGTCTACCTGCTGCCTGTTGCAATAAGCTGCGCGCAGGGTATCCTATCGTTCGAGCTGCCACTGCTAGCCAAAACGCAGGAAGCGATGATGACGACCGGCCTTTTATTTTCCGTTATCAGTATCGGTGCACTCGTCACATTAAGCATGCTGTTTCTGAACCGCGTATCCGCGTATCTGCGAACGTTGTGGGGCTCGCTCATTCTTGCCATTATTTACTTTGGCATTGCATCCGATATACCGGCACCTCTAACATTGATGCTGCTCTTTGTCGGTATGGCGAAAGGAGTCATTTTGCCCGCGCTGTCCACCTTATTAATTGAGCTTAGCGGCGGAGCACGTTACGGCCGTACTTTTTCCGTATTATCCATCGCCTTCTCCATCGGTGCGTTTATCGGACCGATGGCGGCAGGACAGCTTCGCAACTATATATCGCCTTACTACATAGCGTTTATTGCATTGATGATAGCAGTCGCTCTGCTTCCGCTGCGAATTTCCCGTTCACTTTCTTCCCGCACCCATTTTTCGTAGGCATAGGTAAATGCACAGGGCTAATTCCCCATCATGTCATATGCTGTATTATGACAGGTGACTAGTTAGAACAGCTAAGCTCAGCTGTTTGCATTCATCCTTCTAACACTACGGAAACGAGGTGACCCCATATATGTCTGCAAATGTAAGTTCAGAAAATCGTGGTTATGGCCACGGAGGTTTCTCAAACCTTGGCATTATCCTTGTACTGTTTATCCTGCTCGTAATCATAGCATGCACTTGCCTCTACTAGTAAAATAATAAACGGTCTGCAAACTGCAGACCGTTTATTCATTTTCAAACGAAAGAACCAATCATTCCCGATCTCGGTAAAATCGATTTTTGGTGGTAAACTATACATATGCTTCATGACCCTGCTCTACATTCACTACGCGAGGTGAGTTCCATGGATATAGCCATTATCGTAGAAGGAAAAAATGACAAGGCAAGACTTAAGCGCGTCCTTCATCAAGATGTACCGATTTTCTGCACCTTCGGCACGCCCGGTTCGGAGCAATTGGACAAGCTTAGAAAACAAATTGGCAAAAGCCAAGCTTATATTTTCACCGACAATGATTCCTCTGGAAAACGGATTCGCTTCTTATTGCGCGACGTATTTCCAGATGCTGAGCATATTTATACCCGCAGAGGTTATTCAGGCGTAGAGCATACGCCAGAGGAATATTTAATTGAGCAATTAGAAAAAGCGGGCCTCGATGCGCATATCCTGTACCCTGCGCAGAGTCCCGCTTCTATTTGGAGCAAAGATGAATTTTAAAGCACCTTGTTTAATTGATTTACGATTTCCTCAGCCGTCAAATCTTCTTTGCTGCCATCAATCCATTTGCGAATTTGACCGTCCTTATCCACAATCGTAATGACATTGGAGTGAGAGAAGGAGCCGTCCTCATTTTTAATGACGCCAATGCCAAAATCTCTAGCAATTTGCATCGTGTTTGACTCATCGCCCCGCAGGAAACGCCAACCATTAAGATCAGCAAAATTCCGCTTTGCAAAATCACGAATGACTTCAGGTGTATCCCGTACCGGATCAAACGTAATGGAGATGAGCTCTGCTTTAGTGCCGAGCTTGCCTTCCTCTTTAAGCTGCTCCTGTACTTGCGACAGCAAGAAGGTAGTAGGCGGACAAACATCTGGACAATTTGCGAAATAGAAATATACAATTCGCGCCTTACCATTTGTTGAAGCGAGCGTTACCTTCTGATCATCCAGATCCGTCAGCTCAAACGCTGGCGCAGCCTTCTCGATTGGAAGAGTCTGCTTCTCCGGCATGCCGTACGTAATAAATAAATAAATTCCCATTGCTGCGCAAAGCGCAAGTACTGCAATTTTGAAGCTATGCTTTTTGACAAAATCCACGCCAGTCACTCCTTAAGACGATAATTATGATCCCGTCGTATTAAGAATCATAACGATAAATATAACCATTAAATAATTGACCGAGATAAGAAAATTGGTTTTTGCCCATTTGTCGGTATCCTTGGCTTTTGGTCCGCGCAACGTATGGATAAGCCAGATTAAGCCGCCTGCAACGGATATGACCAAGAAGAAAATACCAACGTAACCGTAGGAATAAAACAATATGCCCGTTGGCAAAAGCAATACGATGTAAGGAATCATTTGAAACTTCGTACGTTTGATTCCTTTCACGACAGGCAGCAATGGAAAACCTGCTGCGC
Organism: Paenibacillus sp. 01T424; assembly: GCF_056398745.1. Classification (NCBI taxonomy): domain Bacteria; kingdom Bacillati; phylum Bacillota; class Bacilli; order Caryophanales; family Paenibacillaceae; genus Paenibacillus; species Paenibacillus sp. 01T424. Next base: position 383,808 of record NZ_JBFTPZ010000001.1, read on the forward strand.
GATATTCTTCTACCCTTCTAATGGCAAGCGACCAGAAATGAGCAGGCTGCCACAGGAACATCAGAGCAAACAATATCCAAGCACCCGCATCGATTTCACCTGTTACCGCGCAATAACCGATAACCGGCGGCATCGCGCCAGAGATGCCTCCAACCGATGTACTCCAAGTTGAAGTACGCTTGAGCCACATCGTGTACACCACAATGTAAACACCCCAGCCTAGCAGTCCAAGCCAGCCTGATAAAGGATTAACGAGCAGGAAGAGAACAGCTAGTCCAACAACCCCCAAAATAATACCATAAGCCAGAACAGAGCCTGGCGTCATTCGACCGGTCGGAAGCGCGCGATCCTTCGTACGTTCCATTTTCAAATCAAGTTCCCGATCCCAATAATTATTAATCACGGTTGCTGACGCTATCGTCAACGTTGAGCCGATAATCGCCCATATAAGCAATAGAACGTTAATGTCCCATTTGGAAGCAACCATGAAACCACCTATCGCAGCAAATACATTAAGTCGAAGTAGCCGCGGTTTTGTCAATGCAATCCAGTCTTTAAGCACGAAGCTAGCCTCCCAAGTTATGCGACAAGACGCTGATGGCGTCTATCATCCATTGATGAATCGTTTTTAATCATACCGAAAAAAGAACACGATGACAACGTTCGACGGTTTTGTTCATCATTTTGCCACGTAAATTGTGACAAATCATTTAGTAACCAAATGGGCGGGTACACAATACAATAACTATGTAGTTTGATGCCTATGCCGAACAGCACATCAAACCGTCCTAAAGTCTACGAAAGGAAGTGATCTGTCAATTCCATGGCTGTCATCAAAACCAATTCCGAAGATACGAAGATGCTCGCTAGGCTCATGCGAGCGGAAGCAGAGGGCGAGGGCGAGCTCGGCATGCTTATGGTAGGCAACGTTGGCGTAAACCGTGTACTAGGAAATTGTATCGACTTTAGAAATCTTCGGTCCATCCCAGACATGGTCTATCAAAGTCCTGGCGGTTTCGAAGCAATCACCAAAAGCTACTTTTATCAAAGCGCTCGTGATAAAGATATTCGATTAGCAAAGCGGGTCATTAACGGCGAACGTCAGCACCCGGCTTCTAATGCATTATGGTTTTTCCGCCCAGCAGGCAGCTGCCCTGATACGTGGTGGGATCAGGCTAACAGCGGCAGGTATAAGAAACACTGCTTCTTCGTTCCAACGCCAGAGGATTGTCCGGCCGTTTATTAAAACTATTTCTAATGTATGAAAGTGAGGAAATTCTAAATGTCTAATGGTTATGGTTACAAAAATCAGGTAAGCCCCGCAAATACAGGTCCCGTTCAAGGATTCGGCTACGGCGGTTATGGTCAATACCAGTTTCCAATGGGGATGCAGCAGCCGATGGGCATGCAACAGCCAACTACGCTCCCAGCCAACTTTCAAACCCAACAAGCACAAGTCATTCCGCCAAATGTGCCAAGCGGATCGTTTATTACGCCACAAGGCGGCACTATCGTTGCAATGCCTACCGTTGAAGAATCCTATGTAGAAAATATTTTGCGTCTGAACCGCGGCAAAATGGCAACTTTTTATATGACTTACGAAAACAATCGCGAGTGGAACGCCAAAATTTTTAAAGGAATCATCGAAGCTGCTGGACGTGATCACATCGTTATTAGCGATCCAACGACTGGTATGCGCTACTTACTTTTGACGCTTAATCTTGATTATGTGACATTCGATGAGCCGATTGCTTATGAATATCCGTTCCAAGGCGGAGTAGTAAGCTCTTCCACTCCACTTGGCATGGCTACTCTCGGCACAGCAAATTCTAGCCGTTAATCGCTGCTTCGCCCTTTAGATGTGCCGGCTTAAACGTCCAAATGTGCATTTTCGCAGCTCCCCCAACAATAAAGCTCGAAATATGCATCCAAGAGGAACGCTCACTGCAGCGTTCCTTTTTGATTTGCTCTGCTTGCTCGCAGGTAGCTGCGTTCCATACCTCTACAAATAAACCCGGCTGATCTGTTCCTTCATATAATTGCACCTCGTGTCCTTCCTTTAGCAGCGAAGCTGTGTAGTCAAGATATTGTGCCCGAAATTCTGGTGAAACACGATATTCTGCAAAACAAATGTACATTTGCCTTCAGTCTCCTTTAGATTATATTGATAAAGTTGCTCCCCTCCGCCGATACTACATCTAATTATCGATTGGGGAGGACTTGTCATGGACACAGGCACACATCTTATCATGGGCATCGGTTTAGGGGGCCTTGCCGCAATTGATCCCGTGGTAGCAGCAAATCCAGCCATTCACACCGCTGTTTTGCTTGGCACAGTTATCGGATCGCAAGCGCCCGATTTAGATGGCCTACTTCGTTTAAAAGGCAATGCGATTTACATTCGCAATCATCGCGGCATCTCTCACTCCTTGCCGGCTATCGCCATTTGGACTGCGCTAATTACCGGCCTCCTCCAATTGTTTTACCGAGGCTCGCTCCCTTGGCTGCATATTGGGGGCTGGGTGCTGCTCGCCGTATGCGTGCATGTATTCACCGATTTATTTAATACTTACGGCACTCAAGCGATGCGACCCTTCACGGACAAATGGATCTCTTGGAACATTATACACATATTTGATCCCATCATTTTCACAACGCATGTCATAGCTATTTTACTGTGGGCAGGCGGATTCGTAAATCCAGCTTCAATATTCCCGCTTATGTACTTGTTTCTAGCCGTTTATTTTGTTTGGCGAACAGTTACCTCCAGAAGTACGCTGCAACGGATGAAGACGCTGGACACTGAATATCATGAAGGCGATGCTTATATCGTCATTCCAACGATTTCTCTAACGATATGGAATGTAGTCAAGCAAGTTAAAAATGGCGGATTCGCCATCGGAAATTTACGCAATAACAATTTAGTATGGATTGATTATGTGGAATGCTCTGATCACCCGGCAGTCGCCAAATCCAAAAACGATCCCGCCATTCGATCCTTTTTATATTTCACCAGCTTTGCCTGCGCAGACGTTCGGGAGCATACATGGGGCTATGAGGTCAGATGGTGCGACGTACGTTATCGCCATCGCAAGCAATACCCATTCGTTGGCGTTCTGCTTATGAATAAAAAGGATGAGACCATTGGCTCTTATGTAGGCTGGCTCAGCGATGAACGTTTATTGAAAAGATTGCGCATGGATACTTTTTAGTATTGACGTTCGAAAGCCCTTTGCTTCAAAATAGAGGGGGCTTTCTTTTTTTTGTTTTATATTATTGAAGAAAGTCGATCAGCCCTGTGCTAAAATGATGGTTACCATAATAAAAAGCCCAAGGATTACCCTTGGGCTTCATTTCATCACTGTGTATTAGAAGCGATTAACGGGAGCCGCCTGACAATTGTTGTTCAGCAATTTGAACAAGCTTTTTCGTAATATAACCACCTAGGGAGCCTGCATCACGAGTTGAAACATTACCGTAGTAGCCATCTTGAGGAATTTGTACGCCCAGTTCTTGCGCTGCCTCAAGTTTCATTTGTTGTAATGCTGCAGTTGCTTGTGGAACAACAAGTTGATTTCTGCTTCCTGCCATAATGTATTTCTCCTTTCGTCCTCTGCACTTTGATGTGTGTTGCAAGCTTGCAAGCTTATTATGTGCACCATCAAAGAATCTATTCTTAAACCATTAAAATATATTGACGATTTATTAAGGAGAGAAAACAAGATGTCCAAACCGCTTTCTTTGTTCTTTTCCGTACTAGCTATCGTATTTATGAGCGCTATGGCTATTTCCATCAGCTATAATGGCTGGTTTGTATTATTGTTTGGTTTGTTAAGCCTTTTCACTGTAGGAGCCGGCTTTATTACAAAAGCTCGTTTGCGCAGAAAAAAACAAGGCTGACGCTATGGCGTCAGCCTTGTAAGTACCTAAAAGATTAACCGCGAGGCGGCAGAAAACCCATAAGCTCTTTCACGTCTGCAAGTGTACGATCTGCGACCAAGGAAGCCTTTTCTGCGCCTTGCTTCAAGATTTGATGAATCTCGCCTGAACTGCGAATTTCATTATATCTAGCTTGCAGCGGTTCTATAACCGCAACCACCTGCTCCGCAAGATCTTTCTTGAAAGGTCCATAACCTTGCCCCTCATAACGAGCCTCGATATCTTCAATGCTCATATTTGCACAATGAGCATAAATACTCATTAGATTGCTAATCTCAGGTTTATTTGCTGGATCGTATTTCACTTCACGGCCTGAATCTGTTGTCGCTCTGCTAATTTTTTTGCGAATCACATCTGGAGAATCAAGCAGCGCGATGAAGCTTCCTACGTTTGGATTGCTTTTGCTCATTTTTTTGCTGGCATCATCAAGCGACATTACCCGTGCGCCTACCTTCGGAATATAAGGCTCCGGTATCGTAAAGTATTTGCCAAACCTTGTATTGAAGCGATGCGCCAAATCACGAGTAAGCTCCAAATGCTGCTTTTGATCGTCGCCAACAGGAACAAGATCCGCATTATAAACCAATATATCGGCAGCCATCAGCGTCGGATAGACGAATAGCCCCGCCCCAACAGAATCTTTGCCTGCAGATTTATCTTTGAACTGCGTCATTCTTTCCAGCTCGCCCATATTAGCAAGCGTTGTAAACAACCATCCAAGCTCAGCATGCGCGCGAACATGCGATTGTACAAATACATTCGCTTTGAGCGGATCTATGCCTGCAGCAATAAATAATGCGGCTACCGCTTCCGTTTGTTCTCTTAAGGCAGCCGGCTCCTGTGGAACCGAAATCGCATGCAAATCAACAATCATAAAAAAGCATTCTTCTGTATGCTGCAGCTTTACGAAGTTTTGCATGGCGCCAATGTAGTTTCCAAGTGTAAGCTGACCGCTTGGCTGAATACCGGAGAGTACTTTTTTCATAATGCTTCGACCTCTTTCTTGTCAATTTTAGTCTAAAAAAAAACGCAAAAAATCCCCCGCCGCAAGGGACGAAGGACCGTGGTGCCACCCTAATTCGCTTATGGTACGCTTTGTTATACAATCGAAGCGTATTAAAAATCCCATAAGCCTTGTTGCTCCGTAACGGGGAGCGTCCGTACAAACATCTTCGGCTGCTCGTGCAGCCAGTTTCCGTTCATAGGCTCCGGGGCCCATTCAGCATCGTTGTTTGCACCGGTTCGCAGCAACCACCGGCTCTCTGTACGCAATCCAATCGAGCCTACTTATTCCCATCATTGCATTTAAAACGATTATACATCTGTAATCGTTAATGTCAAGCGATACGAAAGTTGTCCTATCCCGCATCGATACCGCATAAGCTATAGTCATAATCGTAATCCTTACATAAAGAAAGGATATTGTACTATGGCAAAATTTCTTTACCGCATCTGCACCCCATTGCTCGGAGTAGGCTGCTTGATCATGCTCGCCCTTATCGTAACCAATCGAGAGCTTCCCACACATCTTTTTAGTATCACTAATTTGCAATCCTTCAAAATATTATTTATAAGCATTATTTTAGAAGCATTTCCATTTATCCTGCTCGGGGTGATCTTTTCTGCACTTCTGCAAGTCTTCGTTTCGGACGAGCTCATTCAAAAATTCATGCCCAAAAACCCGGTATTAGGCGTTCTTTTTGGGGCGCTGCTAGGCATTTTATTCCCATTATGTGAATGCGGAATGATACCGGTTGTCAGGCGGCTTATTCGTAAAGGCATGCCTGCTTATATCGGAATCGTTTATTTATTGGCAGGCCCCATCGTTAATCCAATCGTTTTTACATCAACCTTTGCTGCTTTTCGAACGACGCCAGAAATGGCTTATGCACGAATGATATTGGCCTTTGTCATAGCCGTTATTATCGGCCTGCTCCTTTATAAATTTATGCGAAGCAGTCCGCTCAAATTAGCTCAACCGTTTCATTTAATCAAGCAGGGTCATACACATAGCCACAATCACACCCATAATCATGAGCATGGGACAAGCGGTACTGGATTCCGTGGAAGAGCCGCCTCAACCCTATCACATGCTTCAAACGAGTTTTTTGAAATGGGCAAATATTTTATTTTCGGAGCAATGTTGACCGCCATTATTCAAACGGTTATTGATCGCAGCACCTTTGAGGCATTTGCTGATCAGCCTTTATTTTCATACCTTTTCATGATGGGCTTTGCTTTTATTTTATCAATCTGCTCCACTTCAGATGCTTTCATTGCTTCATCGTTCAGCGGCATGTTTGATTTTGGACCGCTGCTTGCTTTTCTTGTATTCGGCCCAATGATCGATCTTAAAAATACGTTAATGCTGCTAACGACATTCCGTATTAAATTCGTATTTATTCTCATTGTACTAACCGCGGCGCTAACCTTCATCGGCGCTTGGATAATGGAGGCGCTGCTATGATTCATCATCTTTTGCGTGCCGCAATTCTTACAGGTTTTGCTCTGTTTATTCTCTACTTGGATCGAACGGGTGAAATGGCTCTTTATATCGCTCCAAAAATGGAGGTATACGTAAAGCTGTCAGCGTTAGGTCTCTATGCAGCAGCTATTTATCAAGTCTATGCCGCTTTACAGAAACGTATCGGAAATCAAACGCCAAGCTGTGATTGCGAGCACGAGCCATCTCCATCCGTGTTCAAAAACATCATCATTTATGGGTTGTTTATTTTTCCGCTGCTGCTCGGTTTTCTCGTCCCTGCCGGGACGCTTGGGAGCGATATTGCTTCAAAAAAAGGGATCAGCTTATCTGGAATTTCAACAGCTGAAGAGAATGGTTCCGGAGTCGATGCCTTTTATCCTTTCGATGGCTATATGGAAGCACATACAGCATACGCGAAGAAACTGTACAGCCAACCACTTATCCGTGTACCTGATACTCAATTTATTGAGACGTTGACGACATTTGATCTCTTTCGAGAGAAACTAATCGGTAAAGAAGTTGAAATTTCGGGGTTTATTTACCACGAGGACGAGATGGGCAAGGAGCGATTTGCGGTCAGTAGATTTGCAATGAATTGTTGTTCAGCCGACGCTATGCCTTATGGACTTATGGTATCTTGGCCTAAAGCGATGGATTACGCCGACGATGAATGGGTGACGGTGACAGGAAGGTTAACGACATCAACTTATATGAATCATGTTGTCATGACTTTAGAAGCCCAGCGGCTTGAACGAATCAAGGTGCCGGAATCGCCTTATGTGTATCCTGATCTTGATTTCGGACAATAAAATGAGGAGCTGACGGATGCCGTCAGCTCTTTTTTTTCTTTACGTAATTTTGTTTATTGTGAATCCCATAAATCATTTCTTTTCGGATAATAGCGAGAATTCCAATTGGCCATATTGTAATTAGATTCAAAAAGTATGCTTGCCGACCAAGAATTAGCGCTTGAACGAACGGAAAAATCATATAAAATTTCGCCATGCGACCAGTCTTTCCTAAACTTAAGCGATTCAATGGCCATTTGTTTAAATGCCTGTACCTGAACAGCTGTCAGTCCTTTATCGACACTCTCGAACTTTCCATTTTTGCATTCGATTGGATGGTGCCTAACCCCAAATTTACCCACCGCATTGTTTCGAATATGTATTAATACTGTACCAGCCGTAGCGTTTGTCAGTTCACTTTCAAGCTGACGAAACACAAATTCAACTTGACGAGCGAGAGCTGCAGATTCCGTTTGCATACTTATTATCCTCCTTTATGATTTATTAGGCATGAGTTTCCACTTAGGTCTCAACGCATATTATATAGTCCATTTCTATCATTATCAATATACTAAACAACATTATTTTTGTTTATTTGATATTATTCGACTCTCATTTAATGATTATATAACTTATTTTTACATAATTAAAGAAAGATCATTTCATTACATCTAAATAAAATGAACCTTGCGAACTAAAATAATATTTTTTATTTAATTTTTCAATTCTAATTTCAAGATGCTTTTCTTTCTTACTTAGGAGTTATGTACCATGCAATCTAAACCATCAATTAATAATAAAAATGATTTCTAATTACCGATAATGGTATCATTTTCTATTTATTGTTACACCGAAAACGTATTTAGTATTTTCCGAAGCGCCGCATGCGGTCATTATTTATCTATTTTTTATGAATCGACAATTATAGACCAATTTCGCAGCTGGTGCTATAATATGGATATTCTATTAAAAGGAGCGCTTACATAATGATCCAATGGTACTATTCGCTTTCCGTGCGCAATAAGCTGCTGATTACTTCTTACCTAAATTTAGCAGTGTTTGCCCTCATTATGCTTGTCATATTATCAGTATCAGGCGGCTCGCTTATCGCTGGAATTATTTTCACAATCATTATGGCAATCGCTACGCTTCCACTCGTTTCCTTCATCGAGAGATCCATCAATAATTCATTTGATGAAATTAAAGGAACTGCGCTTCGTATTTCCAAAGGTGATTTCACTCAAAAAATCGACACAACGTCTTCATCAGCTTTAGGCGAGCTTGGACATTCGTTTAACAGTATGATTGATAAACTTCGCGACATTCTAACGGAAACGACGAACATCATCCGTCATGTGTCCGATACAAGTCACAGCATTTTTGACAAAAATAATAATATTCAAATCGCGATGCAGCAGGTTGCTGCTTCCGCAAACGAGCTTGCTACTGGCGCAAACGAAATTTCCGAGGACGTTTCCGAGATGAGCGAATCCATTACTGAGATCGAAGAGAAAGTTTCCGATTACGCTACCTCAACTAAGGAAATGAACACACGCTCTGAGCAAACGCTTCAGCTCGTAGATAAAGGCATGAAGGCTCTTGATATTCAAGCCGACGGCATGCGCCGCAACGTTGAGGCAACCGAGAAGGTATCAGCTACAATTGAAGATCTAGCCCGCAAAGCAAGAGGCATTAGTGCAATTACGACGACTATTTCCGATTTGGCTGAGCAAACTAACCTGCTTTCATTGAATGCCTCTATCGAGGCTGCAAGAGCAGGCGAGCACGGCCGAGGCTTTGCCGTTGTTGCACAGGAAGTCCGCAAGCTTGCTGAGGAATCCAGCGCTTCAACTAAACAAGTATTCAACCTAGTGAAAAGTATTGATGAGGGTATCAAGCAAACGATCAGCAATATGAAAACAAACGAAGAAGTCGTTAAGCTGCAAACGGAGCATATTAAGGAATCCGAAGTCGTATTCTCAGAAATTGTACAAAGTGTTCAATTTATTACGGATAAAATTTATGTTTTCTCCCAAGAAAGCGACGCTATGCTTGAGAGTGCCCGCAAAATTTCCGGAGCCATCCAAAACATATCCGCGATTACGCAGCAATCGGCTGCTGGCACGGAGCAAGTATCCGCTTCGATGAATGAGCAGATCGCATCTGTACAAGCAGTGGTAGAAGAAACGGAACGTATGCGTACAATGGCGGCTCAGCTGCTCAGAACCATCAATGTTTTCAAAATGAAATAATCAAGTATTTGATTGCTTATCGCGTAACAAAAAAAGACCATAATCTTTCCATTCAAAATGGATGATTATGGTCTTTCTTATTTTACGCCTGCTGCTTGCAGCGATATTCTTCACGCTGTTCTGCACGAACACTTTCTTTAACCCTTGGGCAAGTATAACAATAATAGCCGCCATCAACTAAGTAATACAAGCAGCATGCTGCTTTCAGCCGAACCTGCTTATCTTTGTCTCCCAATGACTCTGTCATACGGAATTTCACATCAAGCGGATTTTTGCTTCTGCCGAAAACATCGCCATCAAGTGATTTGACCATATTGAAATAGGTCACAATGCTTTGCTTTGCCTGTTCATCTACTTCGGCACTCAGCATTCTGTCATACCCATATTCAAGCGTGGTAGGAAGCTGGCTCCAAAGCATGCCTACTTTCAACGTTCCTACCTTTGCAATCATGTCAAATATAGGACGTATCGTATGCTCAAAAAAAAAGCTGATTTTATCCTTAATCCACATGTCTTGTTCATCTAAAAGTAGTGGAGCCGCTACAAATTCAGAGTTATGTAAGTAAAAGCTGACAGCAATATATTCATGATTGTTATATTCAGCCTTGTATATTTGAACTGTTAAATTGTTAAGTGATAAATCCGGCGCTTGTTTCAAAACAGACAACGTATAAAGCAAGCCCAGCATAGGCCCGCGAAACCAACCTGCCATGTACACTTCCCCTACGGAAGGGTCCATGCCTTTAACTAGCGGTGTATAGAAAGCTAATAATTGCTTCAATTTGTTCTCATCCAACAGATCTATTGCAGGGCAGGTAAACAGAAGATTTTCTCGTTTATTTACCGTTAAATCATAGCTGTCCTCCAACATCGCAAACAACGCTTCATTCATTGATGTTCTCGTCCTTCCATAACATGAATGTACAATAATAAACGATACGATTTATTATACAACGGACGAAAATGATTATCAATTGCATTTCGTTATCTCATTGTGACAGTTAACTCACCAAGCTGCTCGATTTCCACGGTTACCACATCACCTGATTTTAAATAAACCCTTTGATCTCTCGGGTATCCGATTACTACCCCTTCCGGAGTCCCTGTTAATATGATATCGCCAGGTACGAGTGTCATATGCTTAGAAATATAACTAATTATAGATGGGCAAGAAAAAATCATATCTTCCGTATTCGAATGCTGCTTTTGAACACCGTTTACGCGGCAAGAAATAGTGAGCTTATCCGGATCATTTACTTCATCTGCCGTTACGATATAAGGACCAATTGGTGCAAATCCGTCGCAGCTTTTGCCAAGCATCCACTGAGATGTACGGCGCTGCAGGTTTCTTGCTGACAAATCATTAGCGCAGCTATAGCCAAAAACATAATCAAGCGCATCCGCTTCTTCGATGTTTTTTGCCGTTTTTCCTATAATGATCGCAAGCTCAGCTTCATAATCCACCTCATTGCTCGTAAGCGGCAGCTCCACCTCATCACCATGTGCACTCAGGGCATTGGCAAATTTATTAAACAAAATAGGGGAGGTCGGAATTTCAGCTTTCGTCTCCTCTGCATGCTTGCGGTAATTTAAACCGACGCAAATTATTTTTTGCGGGTTCGAAACGACCGGTGCGTAAGCGAAATTTGTGTCCTCAAGCACATACATGTGGTTGTTAGTTGCAACGACAGCCTCAATAACCGCTTGAAGTTCCGCTAATGCTGTTTTACCGCCTCTTATAACTTCTTCTATAGAAAGCGGAGCTGGAATATCCAGAGCTTGAGAGGCCATTTTAATATCAATAATTCCTAAGTCAACCTGCACGCCGAGTTTTAGTTGATCGGATTGCTTAAACTGCAATAACTTCATAAAAGATAACCTCCCTGCCATGAATTGGTGAACTATGTTTAGTTTAAGCCTCTCTTTTTTTAAAGTAAAGCGCATGAAAGTATGCAGCATGGGTAAAATAGCGGCACGGCTTGTTTACAATCAATCATGGGGACTGATGCAAATGTGGAAAACACCACATAAAATGGGGAAGACTGTGGCGGGCATTGCTTTAATCGGTTTTATGCTGCTTAACCTATCAACCGATTCCTATGCTTCAACTGCTGATAAGCAGCAAATAGCTCAGTTCAAACCTGCAAAAGAATCAAAAAAACGAAAAACGGCTGTCGTGTCTTGGGATAGGCTTCATAGGCAATTTCCCAATGCCTTTCTCCTTAATGGGCCTCGTAATAAGAAAAGAGTCGCGCTAACGTTTGATGATGTTCCCGATCCCAGATATACACCAGCTATTTTGGATATATTAGCGGAGCATGATGTTTGCGCTACTTTTTTTATTGTAGGGAACCGTGCTGCCAAATACCCTGCATTAGTAAAGCGGATACATAACGAAGGGCATGTCATTGGAAATCACTCTTATGACCATGCCATTTTTTCAAAGCTTACTTTAACGAAGTATCAGAAGCAAATTTGGAGAACGGACACCATAATTAAAAATATAGTTGGATATTCCCCTCATTTTATACGACCGCCATACGGTGAACTGCTGCCTCAGCAAGTAAGATGGAGCAAGCAGGCTGGTTTTGCTATCGTCAACTGGGATGTGGATTCCATAGATTGGAAAAACAATCCTAGCAGCGCATTGGTGCTGCAAAATATAAAAAGAACACTTCAACCTGGATCGATTATTTTACAGCACGCAGGCGGAGGAGTCGGACAAAATTTATCCGGCACGGTTGCTGCACTCCCGAAGCTCATCCAATTGCTGGAAAGCAAAGGGTATGAGCTCGTTACATTGCCTGAACTCGTCGGACAATCCGCAGCCCGTTGAGTTTTCTGTACAAAAAAAGGCAATCCCTCATGAAGAGTGGATTGCCTTTTCCATCTATATTTTTATTCAAGAACGAATACTTTCACGTTTTGGATACCAAAAGACATGGCTTGGCTTGTTGAGCCTGGTACAAAAATATCAACGCGATTGCCTTTAATCGAACCGCCAATATCTGTTGCTGTTGCAATCATTCCGCCTTGCGGCAAACCATTATAGGAATACCCTGTCACATAAAGCTTTGTGCCAAGAGGTATCATTTTCGGATCTACGGCAATCGTACCAACCTGGAGCTTGTCTCCAAAGTAGTCAACTGCTCCCCACTTGCCATTCTCAGATGCTGCTGCTGTATAAGCCGTAGCTTGTACGAGAAGCGCCTTCGAGTAAGCGTATTCTTTACCATTCATGGCTTTAACTGTTTTTGAGGAGTCGTCAGCTGCTGAATTCATCGTTGCTGGTTTCTTCTCTACAGAAGCTTCTGTGGAAGGTATAGTAAGCTTTAAACCTTTATATAGGTTAAGAGGATCGATTTTTGGATTAGCCTCCATTAGTGTATCCAAAGGTACACTGTACTGCTTGGATAGCTTCCAGAATGTATCATTGTCATTCGCTGTATGTGTTTTCGAAGCTGCACTTACTGTTCCTGCTGCCATCATAACCGATAATCCTACTACTGCTGCTGCTAATGTACGTTTTTTAAACATGGGGTAAATCCTCCTGTGCGTTCCCGAAGTTTCACAACTTCGATCACGTGATTATAAATCTTGTTAAGGGCGGTTGTCCGCCCTTAACGTATTGCTGTTATCTAAGGTTTAAGGAAAGACTAGCCGATAAACATTTGAACCCATTCGCCGTTTACATAACCAACGCCGATTTTTGTAAAGTTGCCGCTAAGAATGTTTGCTTTGTGACCTGGGCTGTTCATCCAAGCAGTCATAACATCTTGTGGTGTTTTTTGACCAGAAGCAATGTTCTCACCAGCATAAGAATAAGTCACTCCGAAAGAACGCATCATATCAAATGGAGATCCGTATGTCGGCGATGTGTGGCTGAAGTAGTTGTTAACGTCCATATCTCTTGCTTTCTCTGACGCTACTTTCGTAAGAAGCGTATCGCTCTTCAAAGCGGACAAGCCAACTTTAGCACGTTCCTTGTTAACTAAGTCGACAACTTGTGATTGATAAGCACTCAAATTGGAAGCCCCTGTGTCGGTACCTGTTCCAGGTTTTGTTTCAGTTCCTGTACCAGTTCCCGGTTTTGTTACTGTTCCAGTACCTGTTCCTGGTTTTGTTACTGTTCCTGTGCCTGTTCCCGGCTTAGTTACTGTTCCAGTACCTGTTCCTGGCTTAGTTACTGTTCCAGTGCCTGTTCCTGGCTTAGTTACTGTTCCAGTACCTGTTCCCGGATTAGTTACTGTTCCAGTACCTGTTCCTGGTTTTGTTACTGTTCCTGTGTTACCGCCTGTCGTAGGCCATTGAATGAAGCTGCCATTCAAAAGCTTGCTAATATCTATTCCATATTTATCACCGATCTGTTTGATCGTATCTTGGCTAATGAGGCATGGTTGTTGAATCGTGGAGAAAGTTTTCACAGCCGGTGCTGCACCTGCCGTTGGAGCCGTAAAACCTGCGCCGATCACCGTTGCTGCGATTATGCCAGCGACACCTACACGTATTGGTTGCATCTTCATGAATGAATCCTCCTAATAAGATAAGTTTTTGTAAAAAAGCGTCTGACGACTGAAGCTTTTTCAGCTGCGCATTCGTTTCGTTTGCGCATCGTTCTTCCTGACGCCACTTATCTTACCATGGGGTTTTTGGTGTTTCATGACACAAAAACTGGTAATCGCGTGAAAATAGCTAGCAAAACAGCACCATTACTGCTTTATGAGAATATGCTCATCACCGCTTTTTGCTGCTTTTAGAGCTGTCCGCTAGCTTTTCGAAGCTCATTTGCGAGCCGATGAATTTCATCTTTCTCCGCTTTGGTGGTTGCTGCAAACCATGCTGGAGAGAGCCAAGTAGAGATAATTTTGTTAGCATCTGATGCGTTCATATCAACATCCCTCCAGTCACGAACAAGCTCTAAGAAAGCCGCTTTGTTAACTGAACTTCCTGGACATGTTTTCGCTGGATTCATTTCGCGATGAAACAAAATTTGACTGTCTGGCAGCTTCCACATGGCAGCAATTTGACTTGTCAGCTTAACGGCTGAAGCAAGCTGAGCACCTTCCAGCTTCTCAGCTCCAACATCAAAATTACCGATCATCTCGAACATAAACGGATGTATGCGGTCTGGATCAGGGTCGTTGTAGCCAACAGCAGAGGCCGGAGCCTCCAGAAGAGAACGCCCCTCCCATATATAGCCGTCAGGGTCGATCGTTGCGTGCTGGGCGATATCACCCCAATTTTGTGTAATCGCATGAAACCGCCACATCCCTTGAATGATTTTCATTTTATCCGCAGCTCTGCGATAATCCACAATAGTCGGCTTCCATGTTCCATGCACATGAATCTGCGAAAACTTCACTTTTGATACGAATGGTTTCAAATACTCAACATACTCCGCAAAAGTAAACCTTTGAAAATATTTGCGCTCTACGACCATTTCGCAACGCATCCTCTCGATAAACAATTGCTATATTTTATGCGATACATGAATGAATCGAGACGGCAAACACATAAAAAAAGCAAGCCATGGATATATTCCACGACTTGCTTCTTGTTTTTATAAATCAATTTTTGCTTATCGAGTGCCGAGTTTGATGTTTCCCGTCTCCGACTCCATGCTTATTTTGATATCACCGCTGCCGATTACACCTTCAATATTATTTTCTGTTTCCTTGTTAACCGAGAAACCATCCCAATCCACCTTGCTGTTTCCGGTATCCTTCTTGATACGAATAGAAGCCGAAGCAGGCTGTTTATCTGCATTAACGACGATATTCCCGGTATCCGTCTTAATTGTAAGATCGCTACGCAATTCATCTGTTTCAACTCGTACATTTCCCGTCTCAGATTCCGCTTTTAGGATGCCTTTTCCGTCCGCAATAGTAATGTTTCCAGTATCTGTTTTTAATTCAAGCTCCTGAGCCGTGTAATTCGTTAATTTTATATTGCCGGTTTCTGATTTTAATTTCATTTTGTCAGCTTCCATCTGATTCACTACAATGTTTCCTGTATCGGTTTCGATATCAACTGAGGTCCATAGCTTAGCAGGCACCTCAATCGTCAGCTTCAAGTTAACGATAGAAATACCGAATGTAAAACGATCCTTCGTATTTGCCTCAATATTAAGCGTATCCCCTTTAGGAGCTGCCGTTAGGATGACGTCTCCAGCAAGTTTTTCACTTACATCTCCTTCAAGTCTCACTTTAATATCATCTGCTGTGCCGGGAACGAAAGTGATATTAAACGTATCCGTCTCCGCATGGATCGAGCGAATGGACGATGCATCAATCGTTTTTTCCTGCAAAAAAGGTTCGCCCTGAAATTTCGTTACAAGTTCATCTTTATCGAATACAAAAAACGCGCAAAGTACTCCTATACCAAGCAAAATTAAAGCGAATGCGGCTAGTTTTTTCATTTGTTATTCCCCTTTACAATTCTTGTGTTGAATTTCAAATATTTTAAGGTCATCTTATAGAAGGAAGTTGTAAGTGCCTTTAAGCCGATGATGAGTAAAATCGTAATTGAGCTTGTAATCAAGCCTATCGTCAATGCCTGTGGCATAGTAAATGTGCCATTCCATAAGCTCTCTACCATGATTCCGATACCGCCTACGCCTATTCCCAAAGCTGACGCCCATAAAGCAACAATGACCGACGCCAGAGCCAGATAGGGGCCTAGAACGAATATAACATTGAATAAACCAAGGCTTGCTGTTGCAAATACAGCCTTAGAGAGCTTTCCGAAGCCCTTGTTCGTCTCTGCCTGATTAACTCGGTATCCAAGCAGCATCTCGTTCGCAATCATTCTTGGATCTCCCAGCTCGCTTGCTGCTTGCTCCTCGGTTTGACCATTCTCTACCGCTTGCTGAAAATGAAGATAATAATCGTACAGCCATTCCTTCCGCTGCGGCTCTGGAATGACTTTGAGCATGCTCTCAAGCTCCAACATATATCGWTCTCTTGTCGTCATGGTCTTAAACCTTCCTCTACAATTTCATTTACGGATTGCGTGAAACTTTCCCATTCTGCAATTAATTTGCGCATATGACTCCAGCCCTCTGCTGTTAATTGATAATATTTCCGAGGCGGGCCTTCAGTTGATTCCTTCAAATAGGTTGAGAAATAGCCGTCCTGTGTCAATCTGCTTAGTAATGGATAGACGCTTCCGACTGCAACTTCAAACTTTTCGGAAATTTTAACAGCCAGCTCATAGCCGTATCGATCTCCCCTTGTCGCAAGCACAAGAACGCATATTTCAAGCACGCCCTTTTTAAATTGAATGTTCATTTCGTGTCCTCCATCATTGAAGTTCTAATTCTTCGGTACTGTATGTGGAAAGATACTAAGCATAACTTACTATTAATCAATACAGTATAGCACTGTACAGCAATTCCGTCTTTTGTATAATTTACCACATGCTATTCTACAATGCAAGATAGTGTGCAAAAAAGAATACCTCCAACCTCACGGCTTGCGCACGTCGGTTGAAGGCATTCCTGTACATTACTTAGTTTACGCTAATGAATTTACCTGTTGCTTGTGACTCAAATGCACACAAGATAACTTTCAAAGAAGCACGGCCATCTTCACCGCTTACAGCAGGTGTTGTGTTCGTAAGAATGCTTTCCAAGAAAGCATTGACTACGCCGCTTGTCTCTTGCTTATCGTTAGTCGAGATTGCGCCTACTTTATGCTTCTCAACTGTGCCGTTGCGCAGCTCCACGATTACTTGATCGTCAGGATGCGTACCAATTTTCATAACGCCGTTCTCACACCACAAAATAGTGCTGTTGTCCTCACCCTTATAGTAAGTCCAGCTTGCTACAAGCGTGCCGATTGCACCGCTCTTCATACGAAGCAAACATGATGCGTTATCATCAACATCGGTATCTTTATCAAGCGTGCCAACAAATCCAGCTACTTCTGAAACTTCGTCGTCAAGCATCCAGCGAATAAGATCGGATTTATGAACGCCAAGATCGCCCATTGCGCCCATAATAGCTTCTGGCTTACGGAAGAACCAGCTTTCTGCGCCATCGATGCTCCAGCCATCTGGACCAGGGTGACCAAACGATGTGCGGAATGTAAGTACTTTGCCTAGAATGCCGGACTGCAATACTTGCTTCGCTTTAACATGCGGCGGCATGAAGCGTTGGTTATGACCAACCATCAAGTGAACGCCGTTTTTCTTAGCTGCTTCAATCATCGCTTCCGCTTCTTCATCTGTTACAGCCATTGGTTTCTCAACAAGAACATGAGCGCCCGCATTAGCTGCAGTAATTGACATTGAAGCATGCAATGCATTTGGCGTACATACGCTTACTGCATCAGGTTTGATTTCTGCAAGCATCGTTTCGAAATCAGCAAACGCTTTGCCGCCATGCAAATTCGCATAGTGTTCTGCGCGCTCGATAATTGGATCTACGAATGCAACAAGCTCAACATTCTCATGAGCTGCATATTCCGGGATATGACGGTATTTCGAAATCGATCCACAACCTATAACTGCTACACGTACTTTAGACATGAATATTTTCCCCTATCTATTATTAATTAGATTATTATTTGTTCAAAAAATTAGTTTTCAACCATTCCATGCTTTCTGCAACAGCTTCAATCGGAGGATTCGCACAAGTGTCCTGCTCAACAATAATCCATTCTACAGATGCTTTCGAGGCAGCATCAATAATAGGAAGAAGCGGCAAATCGCCACGGCCAAGCTCTACTGTATCGATTTGTTGACCCTTCTCACCAGCGCGGAAGTCCTTCAAATGAAGAAGTGGCAGACGTCCTGCATATTTTGCAATGTAAGCAAGCGGATCTACACCGGAGTATTGTACCCAGCCGATATCCATTTCAACTTGTAGATATTGCGGATCAATCCGCTCATACAAAGCGTCAAATACGATTTGGCCGTCGATTTCAACTTCAAATTCAAATTCATGGTTGTGGTAAGCAAAAGAAATGCCTGCTTCACGGAAACGCTTACCATACTCTTCAAATTTCACGAGATGTCCGCGCCATGCTTCTGTATCACGAGCATCTACCGGCAACCAAGGACATATAGCATATTTAGCTCCAATGGTTTGAAGATAAGCAATTTCCTCATCAAGATTGCCTTCAAGCAGATGCAAGCCGACGTGGCTGCCGATTGCTTTCAAATTCAATTCTTGAAGCAGGTCGCGCATGTCTTCAGCTTTGATATCACCGTAACCTGCAAATTCTACGCCCTCATAACCCATTGCTGCAACCTTGCGAAGCGTGCCTTCAAAATCTTGTGCGGTAGCGTCTCTTAACGTGTACAATTGCAAACCAATATTCATTCGTGACATGTGAGCTGCACTCCCTTATATTTATTATTTGATGTATTTGATTTTGTTTTCTGATCTTTATTATATCGACAGTCCTATGCGAAAACCAGTTGTATTATTAGTCTTTTCTTATGCGATTTTGGTCAATGCTCGTACAATGGCACTATAAAAGGGGCAGCTTCGGCCTAGCCTGCATACGGCTGGGACGAAGCTGCCTCTTATTTGTTTAGATATGAATCGTAAACGCCAGCTGCTTCGAGCCTGCGGCAATGTGCAGAACTGTATCCTTCACATCAGCTTTTACCCCTTCAACTGAACGAATTGGACCTAGCCCCTTCAGTTCCAACGAGAATGCTTTGCCGCTGCCCTCTAATTGAACAGTGATCGCTTCGCCTTGGCGTGTTGCCGAGATCGTCAATTCTGTATCGCCTTTGGTATTGGGCACAGCCGTTGCAGCTGTTTTTCCGTCTTCCAGATTATGAAGCTCAAACTGGACGCCATCCGCATAATCATAATCTGGTTTAACCTCATTCGCTCCAAGCGCAATAATGGAATTAGGACGAACGAATAGTGGAAGGCTAAAGAAGTCATATTTCTCTTTGCGCCATGAGCCGCCTTCTACAATTTCTCCGGATAACAAATGCGTCCATTTTCCAGCTGGCAAATAATAAGTTACATGGCCCTGCTCGTTGAAAATAGGAGCTACCAGTATAGAGTCGCCCAACATGTATTGGCGGTCCAGCATTTCGCTGGTCGGATCTTCAGGGAACTCAAGCACCATGGCACGCATCGAAGGCAAGCCCTGCTCAGTTGCTTGAACAGCTGTATTAAATAAGTAAGGCATGATCCGGCATTTCAGCTTCGTGAAGAAGCGAGTAACATCTACCGCTTCCGTATCGTATGCCCAAGGCACTCTATACGATTTGCTTCCATGCAGGCGGCTATGGCTGGACAGTAAACCAAAAGCTAACCAACGCTTGAATACATGCTCTGGCGCAGTATTCTCAAATCCGCCAATATCGTGGCTCCAGAAGCCAAAGCCCGACATCCCAAGCGACAAGCCGCCGCGCAAGCTCTCTGCCATGGACTCATAGTCCGCATAACAGTCGCCGCCCCAATGTACGGGGAATTTCTGGCCGCCTGCCGTAGCTGAACGGGCAAACAAAGCAGCTTCGTTTCGGCCAAGCTTCTCTTCAAGCACTTCAAATACGACTTTGTTATAAAGCTGAGTATAGTAATTGTGCATTTTCATCGGATCGGAGCCGTCAAAATAAGCGACATCGGTCGGAATACGCTCACCGAAGTCGGTTTTAAAGCTGTCCACACCCATATCGACAAGATCACGCAGATAACTTGCGTACCACTCGCATGCTGCTGGGTTTGTGAAATCAACGAGCGCCATGCCTGGCTGCCACAAATCCCATTGCCATACATCGCCGTTTGGCTTTTTCACCAAATAGCCATTTTGTTTGCCTTCCTCGAACAAGCGCGAGCGCTGAGCAATGTAAGGATTGATCCACACGCAAATTTTAAGCCCTTTTTCTTTGAGCCGCGACAGCATGCCGACAGGGTCTGGAAATACCCGCTCATCCCATTTGAAATCGGTCCAATGAAACTCACGCATCCAGAAACAGTCGAAGTGGAACACATGCAATGGAAGATCACGTTCTGCCATGCCATCGACGAATGAATTAACTGTTGCTTCATCATAGTTAGTCGTAAATGAAGTGGTAAGCCATAATCCAAATGTCCATGCCGGCGGCAGCGCTGGCTTGCCAGTCAAATCTGTATATTTATGAAGAACATCCTTCATGCTCGGACCATCGATAATGAAATATTCGAGTGATTCTCCTGACACACTGAATTGCACTTTTTTCACTTTTTCCGAAGCGATCTCGAATGATACCAGCTCTGGATGATTGACGAATACACCATATCCCTTATTGGTCATGTAGAAAGGAATATTTTTGTACGATTGCTCCGAGCTTGTGCCCCCGTCTTTGTTCCAGAGATCGACTACTTGTCCGTTTCTTACGAAAGGCGTGAAGCGCTCGCCAAGGCCATATACCCACTCGCCAACACCAACATCCAATTCTTCGCGCATAAACGTATTGCCGTTGTCTTCTTTAATGTAGGCCATCGATTTTTGCGTACTTCCCGTAATCCGCTCGCCCGCGCGATAGAAATCCACCGCCCATACGGCTCCTTTACGGATATGAACGCTGAGGCTGCCGCTTGTTAGAACAGCCCGCTCATCATTTTCTTCGATTACAACATGGTCACCAGTTTGCGAGGACAGCTCGAACACTGGGCCACGCTCCCGAACACCTGCATGATGCACAAGCTTAACGCCAATAATGCCTGGCAGCGAAGAATGAAAATGGACCGTTAACAACATCGTATCCAGCATATTAGAGCGATTATAGATAGGTTGTGGCGAAGCATAAGCAGTTAGTTTGCCATCCTTTTGCTCAAAATCATGGACTTGTACAGCCCCTAATACTTTGTATTCATCACGAATGAGCCAGTTGCCGTCTGTAAATTTCATCGACTGAACCAACCTTCCTGTTTAGTTTATTTGCAATCCTATATATTTGCATTATACTGATAATTAATCGAATAATTCTAACAGAATACTGCTCATCTATAGCACTATTTTGACGATATGCCTCTATGGAATGGCAACTAACTCGCATCAAGCACAGGAGGCCTCTCAAAATGGATCAAACAACTAGGCACGCCTTAAAAGAAGACCGGCTGCATGGCGATAATATGTTCCCGCTTGCCGCCTACTGGATTGAACATGAAGAGGCTGGCGTCCCCGTTCTGGATTGTCATTGGCATGCTGAAGCGGAGTTTTTTTATGTGCTTGAAGGTGAAGTGCTGTTCCAGGTTGATACCGATTATTTCATTGTAAAAGCAGGAGAAGCTGTTTTTATAGACGGTGGCGACATTCATGCTGGACATGCACAAGGTGATACTGCCTGTTCTTTTTGCGCCATTGTGTTCGACACTCATTTGCTCGCCAGTGCCAGCTATGATGCCGTACAGGAACGATTTATTTCACCGCTTCAAGACAAGAAAAAGACGTTTCCTAGACATATTCAGCCAAAAACAGAATGGGAAATCGCGCTGCTCCAGCATTTGCAATGCATTATGAACGTATGTCAAAGTCAGAAGCCTGGTCATGAGACCGCGGTGAAGGGTCACTTTTATTTAATGCTTCATGAAATTGCCGCGCAAAGCAAGTTTTGCAACCGCAGTGAAACAAGCAATGCCGACTCTACAAAAATTGACAGACTGAAGACCGCTATTGTTTATATGCAAAATCATTTCCAGCGCCCTATACGGATCGCAGAAATTGCTGATCAAATTCCGATGAGCGAAGGTCAGTTTTGCCGCTTCTTCAAGACGATGACCAGACAAACGCCAATTGAGTATTTGAATGCTTATCGAATTAGACAAGCAACGGAGCTGCTTTTGAAGCCAGAGCTCAAAATAGCAGCTGTAGCGCTTGATGTCGGATTCGATCATATTAGTTATTTCGTCAAAGTTTTTCGCAAAATGATGAAATGCACGCCTTCCCAGTTCCGCAAAAAACAGCTTGAATCGTCGGATCGTCGTCCATAATAAGAAAAAACGTGTATGATTTGGTCATTTACTCAAAAGTTACAGCTTTGTAACCAAATACTCACCGAATTTTAAGAATTATTTAATAATTGTACGTTACACTATAAAAAAAAATCCTTCGCGGGATGGAGGTCCATACTATGAAAACGATGCTGATGTTCCAAAATAAAACGATACCTGTCTATTTAACAGATACAAATAAGCAAGCCATTGAGAAATTGACCGCAGTACTTAATCGTAAACTGACAACAGGCAAAAACGCACTTAAAACATGTATCAAATCGCTAATTAGCGTAGAAATTGTAGGCAGTGAGGCAACGCTTCATTCTTATTTCGAACGTGACACTCTAACCATTTCCCTATATTAATCTAGACTTCCCATATACCGAAATACGAAGAGGGTGATCCTTTTGGTCTATACAGGCCATCAGGACACCCTCTTCTTTTATTTACAACGTTCAAACGCTTTAATTAGTAAACATTTGAGTTGTGTAATTAACTTTCGAATTATATAATGTTAGCAAACATAACGGAATGAGGATCAATCGATGAACATAGAGGTTAACAGCCGCAATATCAAATTTCTTGAATGCTTTGCATCGGACACAAGAGTGAAGATCATTGAATTATTAAATATTAAACCAATGAACATTAAAGAAATAGCTGAAGCGCTAGGCATTTCGTCAGCCATTGTGACTAAACATATTCAGAAGCTAGAAGAAGCATCCATTATTACGACAGAAAGTGTGCCCAGCACGAGAGGCCGCCAAAAGGTGTGCCATCTCACACTCGATTCTGCTACGCTGCAATTTCGTGTGAAGGAGCAAACCATTCAAAATAGGTATGCCGTATCCATTCCAATTGGTCAATATTCCTCTTATGAAGTAAAACCTACTTGTGGACTGACATCGGATACCAAAATTATCGGCATGGTGGATGACCCGCGCTACTTCTCCGATCCTGAGCATGTGAAGGCATGCCATCTGTGGTTCGGAAGCGGCTATATTGAATATCGCATTCCTAATTATTTAGTAGGAAAACAATCGGCAAAAAGCATTTCCATATCGCTTGAAATATGCTCGGAAGCACCGCACTACAACGAGAACTGGCCTTCCGATCTTTCCTTTTATATTAATGACATCTTGCTCGGAGTATGGACTTGTCCAGGAGACTTCGGTGCAGTAAAGGGTGTGTATACGCCTAGCTGGTGGGATTTGGGGACTCAGCATGGCTTGCTGAAACAAATAACCATCGACTCAGGAGGCTCCTTCATCGATGGCATTCGGATGTCTGATCGGACGATAACGGATCTTGATGTTGGCTTTGGCGACGACATCAGATTCCGTATATGTGCGCCGGAGACTGCAACCCACAGCGGAGGATTAAGCATGTTCGGCAAGCAATTCGGAAATTATGATCAGGACATTCAAGTTTACGTCGCCTACTAGCAGCTAGTTCTGCATAACATTCGGTTTGATATGGATATCTTCACGGTATTCCTTTGGCGACATACCGGTTTCATTGCGAAACACACGGTTAAAATGGCGGATATTCGTGAAGCCCGTATGTTCAGCTATCGTCGCAATTTTATTATCGGTTTGAACCATTTGCCGCTTCGCTTCAAAGATTCGAATCTCAGTAAGCCGCTCAACGAAGGATTTCCCGGTTTGTTTCTTGAACAAGGTGCTGAAATATGCTGCATTTAAATAGACGGAATCAGCTACCTCTTTAAGCGTCAGTGCTTTGGAATAATGCTGCTCAATATATCGAATCGATTTTTCAATGGGATCATGCTCAGGCTGCGCCGTACTCTCAGCGATACATACGGCTAAACGAACGAGCAGCTGTGAGCATGCATCCATAAGCTCTTCCCTGGAAGAGATCGAGCAAATATCAAATAGAACGGTTTTCATATCCTTCATGCCCAGCCACTGCTTCGTTAGCCGCAGCCGCCCTGCTGCTTCATAATAATGAATGAGCAGCTTGCATAGCTGCTGATGCACGGTTTCCGGCGTTTTGGCATCATGGCAAAGCTCACTAACGAAAGCATGGGCTGCCGCTGCGACCTGTTCCAACTTCCCCTCATTCATGGCCAGATCCAGCTTCTCCCACGACCATGTTTTCAGCTCACCTTTGAAACGGTCATCCGTGCCTAAATCACTGTAGACTAACACTTTATCTCCGCCAACGATGAGCCTGTGAAGCAAAGCAATTTCCGCTTCGTTGTATGCATCGGATATCGATTTAAAGCCTTTTGCCACCTGGCCTATGCCAATCGTGACCGTCATATTCGATAAGCTTGTAATTTGTCTGCGAATCGTCTCGCCAATTTCCCGCACGGCAGCCATCGCTTGGTCACTGTCCTCAATATTTAGCAGCGCCGCTACTTCTGTCTCCGACATGATGAAGCAAAAGCCATTTGTTCTCCTGCTCAGCACTTCTTGCACGAGCTGTTGAATATACAATTGAAACAAAGAAGGATCAGCTTGATTATACCGCTCACTGCCGATTGAATTTTTGTCTAATTTCACAACCATACATGTGAAGAAAGGTTGATGAAAGTCAATCCCAATGGTCCGAAGCAGCTCCAAATCCGCTTCATTCACGCTGCCCTTCAGAAGGCCGGTTAACAGATGTTCACTGACATGCTGCCTAATCCGGTGCTCATCACGATGGGGGTTGCTGACGGGAATCGCTTGGCTAAGCTGCACTTTCTCTTTAAGCATTTGAAGCACCTTATCCAGCTCTTCGCGCTCAATCGGCTTCATCATATAATCCTTCGCGCCTTGCCTCATCGATTGCTGAATATAGACAAAATCATCAAACCCGCTGATAACGACGCATAACACATGCGGAAAACGCTCCTTCATCATCTGCTGCAATTGAATGCCATCCATGCGAGGCATCCGAATATCCGTCAGAATAGCTTCTGGCTCAAGCTCCTCCACCAGCTGCAATGCTTCATAACCATCCCGCGCTTCACCAACGACCTCCCATTCCGGGTCGAGTTCTATTATCATTTTGCGCAAGCCTTTTCGAAATATCGATTCATCATCTACAATAACGATTCTAGGCATGAGCATCCCCTTTCATTTGATCAGGCTTCTCAAATACAGCAGGAAAAGTCATCGTTACTTTCAAGCCTTGATATGGCATGCTCTCCAGCGTTAATCCATACGATTCACCATAATGAAGAACAATTCTGCGATGGACATTTAATAATCCATTGCCGGAGCTGCCTCCTAAATCCTTCGAATGCTGCAGCCGACGGCGAATATCCGCGAGCTGCTCCTCCGTCATTCCAATGCCATCGTCTTCAATGACAATACGCAGCACGTTTTCTTCAATTTTGCAGGTTAATGTAATTTGTCCGCTGCCCACACCTTGATCGATGCCGTGATTAATGGCATTCTCGACAATCGGTTGAATAATTAAGGGAATGACCGTACAGGTTAAAGAAGCTTCGTCTCGGTCTAATCGAAAATCGATCCGATCCTCATAGCGCATTTTTTGAATCGTCATGTAGCCCAAGACATGTCCCAGCTCATCCTCAAGGTTGACATGCTCTTTCTGGCTGCTCAAGCTGTAACGCAGCAGCCTGCTTAAATTGTTCGTCATTTTGACAACCTCTTGATTGCCGTCGACTTCTGCATACATACTGATCGATCCAAGCGTATTATACAAAAAATGCGGATTGATTTTGCTTTGCAAAGCCGCAATCTGCGCATCCTTCTCACGAATCTCTGTCTCATAAAGCAAGTAACCAAGCTCGCTTAGCTTGGATACCATCGTATTGAACGCTTTGCCCAAATGGCCAACTTCATCCCATTGCTTGACGGGAAAGGATACGAGAAGATCGCCGCGTTCCACCTTGCGCATGAGCCTAATCAAACCCCGCAGCGGCTCTGTTATTCGAAACGCAAGGAATACCGACATAAGCATAGCAAGGCCCATACAGATGACACCAAACAGAATAATCGAATTCCGCATAATTAAACTGTCCTTCATCAGCTCCGACACCGGAACGACTCCAACTGTCGTCCAATTGGTGATCGATGACGTCACGTAAGAAACGAGCTGCCGCTCTCCGTTAAGTGCAGCATGTGTAACCCCTTCCGGCGCTTTATCCTTATAAAGGCCTCCCAAAGCCTCTTGCGGCATCGTTCGATTTTTACCGACAACGACTCCACCGTCTTGATCCATAATATATAAAGCTTCCTTCGTTCCGAGCGTAACCTGCGATATCATCTTATGAATGACCGTTGGATCTACATCAATAACGATATATCCAAGCTTTTTCCCGCTATCAAAGCTGCGCAGCTCCCTTGCAATTGAGAACACGGGGTATACCGTTCCGCTGGTAGACTGAATATTGTGGGTTGTAATAAAAATGGATTGTCCATTGCCGCCCTTCTCGTTTTGGAGCCACTGCGCATTCTCATCTAGTCGATACGTCGTGACATATTGGCTTTCTGGCAGTACAACATAGGATGCGCCGCTTTCCCCAAATAACGAGACGCCTACAATATCGATGCGGCCGTTCAGAAATACTTGGGAGACAAAGCTGTTTAATTGCTTAATCTCTTCCAGTGATAAAGCCTGACCCTGCTCTCGCTTGCTCTCTAGAAAAGCTGTAATTTGCTCATATTGATAGGGCATAAGCGTCAAACGATCTAATTCTGCCATATAAGTATCCAGATTTAGCGTCAGCTGCTTCATGGTCTGCAGTTGATAGTCGCCGACCTTCTGCTCAAGCGTCGAAGCAAACCGAGTGAAGGCGAAATACCCCATAACGCTGAGTGGAAGCACGATGAGTATGAAGTTTATGAGGATGAGCTTTCGTGCCAGCTCCTGATTTTTGAACCACCCAATCACCGCGAGTACCCGCTTCATAGCTATCTCCTTACTTCCTCAGCTCGATGTTCACCCTTTTCACGGCTGCTTGCAGCGTTTCCTCAGGCGTTTGCTCCGAATAATTCATTTTTTCAAATTCTTGAATTAAAATTTCAACGATCGACCATTGCCGGACATGACGCGGCCAATAAGCTACATAGTTTGCGGAGGCTGCATAAGAGCTTCTGTAATTCAAGCTGTTAAACGGTTCGCTGGCAACGACCTTTGTCATGCTTGGCACATGGCCCGCTTCCGCCCACATCGCACCGTTTTCTACACACCATTTAACAAAAGTAAGCGCCGCTCGCTTCTTCTCATCCGTCATCCCATGCTTGGTCGGTATGGCAATGGTGTGCGAATCCCCCCATACCGCAGCGCGGTCGAATAGCGCAGGCATTGGAATTACGCCAAAGTCCAAATTTTTTGCTTTCTCAAATGCACCCGTTCCCCACATCCCTGTAATTAGCACCGCAGCTTTTCCATCATAAAAAAGCTTGAATGCATCATTAATATCAGGCGGAATAAGCTCTTTCTTGTATAAATCATTCATATAGCTTAGCGCTTGCAGCGCCTGCGGATTGTTGAATACGGCAGCGCTTGCATCCTCATTATAGAAGCTGCCCCCGCCGTCTATTTGGTTATAAAGGCTCCACCAAAGCCATACGGAATCAATCCGAGTACTCGGCTGAGCCATCGGCGCAATGTCGGCTGGTATCGAAGACTTAAGCTTCTGCAGGAAAGCTTCAAATCCCGCAGCTCCTGCCCCTATTAATGGCTTATCCGCCTCATCAATTAGACCCGCTTTACGCAAAAAGGTTTTATTGTAAAACATAACAAGCGCATGCGTATCAAGCGGTACGGCGTAAGGGATTCCGTCATACATGGTAGAATCGAGAATATTGCGATTAAAGCCCGACCAGTCCAGCCCGATCTGCTTAGCAGGCTCTGTCAGATTCTCGATATAGCCGTTCTGAACGAACTGCGGCAAACTTGTCTGATGCAAAATCGCAAGCTCCGGCGCATTGCCAGACATTATCGCCGTTTTTAGCCTCGTGTAATAGTCATCCAATCGAGAGTTTACTTGCACAACGTTAATCGCCGGATTCTCTTCATTAAATCGTGTGACCATTTCCGTCATAAACTGATTGTCGCCGCCGCTAAACGGCGTCCAGTACTCAAGCCTTATAGCCTCAGGCTTCGTCTCTTCATTTTTCTGATTTGCTTCTTGCTCGGAGGCGCAGCTTGTCAAGGCAATGACCAGGAGACCGATTAGTGTATAGGAGACACACTGCGCGCTCCATTTTTTTATATTCATGTTTAGCGCCTCCGTTGCCTGAGTTGTTAGTTAGTTTCTATCGGATACAACATCGATATAATCGATTTCAAGCGGACCGGTCGCATTTCCAAATTGCAAAGCATTGTCATCCATTTTCAGCTTTACGCTTACGGTTATCTGCTGCACTGCATCTGACTCGCTTGCGGGAATGCTTATCTTTTGTACACGTCCGCCATTAACCTTCAGCTCCAGCATCTGCTTGCTTCCAGTCCCATTAGCTATACTTAAATGTAAGGCATATTTCCCATCCATCGGAATTCTAACATGATCAAATCGAATCGCGTCCTTATCCCCCTCTGCCAATTGAACAGAACGGCCATTCGATTTTGTCGAGCTTTCAATAAGCTCACTGTCTGATGAGAACTGCGCGTACTCCGCTTCAAAACGTGGAATTTCAATCGCCGAGATCAGATTAGCTGCCTGGTTTCCTATAAAAGAAAGGTTGTTTTGCCCTTCATTCAGCGCAATTGAAGCATATACATATCCCACTTCATTTGGCTTAGTAGGTGGAAGTATAATTTCTGCACCAACCGCATCATTCACATTGATCTGAATACGCTGCTCTGTTTCCGCATCGTTTGTGTAATGGACTAATAATGGGGCATCCGTATCAAGTGACGAGGATATCCCGCTGAAAACTAAGTTATCTTTATCAGCAGCTGCTGCATGCTCTGCGCGGATTAATCCTGTGCCCGCTGGTACTTCAATTGGTGAAGCAAGCGATAATGGAGAACCAAAGACAGGCAAACCATCCTTCTGCCATTCAATCCGCTGGGCACGCGCCTTCCGATTATTCCAGCCGTCCCCTTGACTGCTTGTTGCATGATAGACGATCCAATCCTCGGTTCCGTCTGGCGAGGCAACAAACGTATTGTGACCAGGACCGTAAACCTCAGCGTCTCCATCCATTTGCATAAGCGGCTGCTCAGCTTTTGTCCATTTCGCCGGATCAAGCGGATCTGCTCCCAGCTCTAGTGACAATAACCCAATGCTATAGAACGGTGTCCAGCTTCCTGCACCAGAATAGGCAATCCATACACGGCCGCCTTTTTTCAAAATCGCTTGGCCTTCATTAATGAACGGAGGTCCGCCTGCTCTCTCCCACTCCAAATCCGGCTCGCTAAGCAATACTCGCGGTCCGCTAATCGTGTATGGATTGCTCATCGGTGCAATGTACGTATTTTGTTGTACATTTAAATCGCCTTCCCAGCCCGACCATACAAAATACAGCTGCCCCTCATGCTCAAGCGCGAGGCCGTCAATAGCCCATTTGTTTGTCGAATCCGTCACTTGACCTTTAAACGCATAGCTCCCCATCGGATCGCTGGTCTCCGCTTCGAGCGCATACATGCGATGGTTTTCATTTTCACCGTTATCTGCTGCAAAATAGATATAAAACTTTCCTTGTATATATTGAATTTCCGGTGCCCACAAATTTGCCGAATACATCGTATCCACAGGTGGGTACCATACCACCTTCCGCTCTGCTTGATTGAAATCGAGCGATCGCGATTTCATAATCATAATATCCGTTCCGTTATGCGTAAACGTCATATAATAAAATCCATTGACGTAAATGATGCTTGGATCTGGTGTGTCCATAGATGCTAACGTATTTTTGAACGTTCCACCATGCCCATTATAAGCTCCCGCAGCCGTAGTGTCATGATTCATTTTATTCACGATCCAAGCCCCCAAAATAATAATAATTACCGCAATCATAGATGCGATCAGAGTTATACGCTTACGATTAAGTTTCATGCCATTCCCTCCGCTTACTCGCCAACATGGACAGAAAGAGACCTTATCGGTCTCTTCTCCTTGCCATATCGGTGTAATCATTGATTATTTCACTGCCGATTGTGTGATAGCTCTCACAAAGGAACGCTGTCCAAGAATGAACACAATAACGACTGGCAGTGTTGCGACTGTCGTCATCGCCATAAGCTTGCCGTAGCTTTGGGTATAGCTTCCTGTTGCCATCATCGCTATGCCCGCCGTGATCGTGCGCATCTCTGGTGATGTTGTCGCATAAAGCGGCCATACAAAATCGTTATAGATCCCCATAAAAGTGAAGATGGCTAATGTCACCATAATTGAAACGGCGGATGGCAATAAAATACGAGCATAAATCTGCCACTTGTTCGCTCCGTCAATACGTGCCGCTTCTTCGATTTCCTTTGGAAAGGAAGCGAAAAACTGATAGAGCAAAAAGACGCCAAACGCCCCCGCTGTTGCCGGCAAAATCAGTGCGGGATACGTATTGATTAAATTGAGGGCATTAAATTCCAAATACATGGGCAGAAACGTGAGCACGCCAGGAATCATAAGTGAAGCGATAAATAAGGAAAGCATAATTCTGCGAAGCGGCAAATCGTTTAATCTCGCCAATGCGTAAGCCGCCATAGAATCGATAATGAGTACGAGAATGGTTCCAATGAGCCCAACCGACAAGGAGTTAACAATCCAGCGCGTAATGGGTACGTTCATTAATTCACCGGTCAAGCCTTGTACGAAGTTATCGATCGTTGGTTTTATCGGAAAAAAGTTCATTTTCCCAGACAATGCTTCGAAATCATTTTTAAACGATGTTGAAATCATCCAAACGAGCGGGAGGAGGAAAAATACCGCAATGATTATGGCAAGCACGATAAGCCATAACTTTCTTGTCTTTACCATTTAAACCTCTCCCTTTCTGCCGCTCGTCAGCTTGAACTGTACGATGGATATAATAATAATGAGCAGTGCCATAACGATCGCCATCGCTGAAGCTGAACCTACTTCTTTGCGTAAAAAGGCTTGATCCAGCACATTGATGAGCAGCACTTTCGTCGTATCGCCGGGTCCGCCGCGTGTCAATAAATAAGGCTGCGCATAAATATTAAAGGAAGCAATCGTCGATGTAATCATAATGAACAGCATAACCGGACGAATCGACGGTAGCGTTATTTTCGTAAATTTATTCCATGCGTTTGCCCCATCTATCGAAGCAGCTTCATAGAAATCCTCTGGCACTTCATTCAGTGCATTTATAAAAATAATCATATTGAAGCCAATTGTCCACCAAAGCGTCGTCACAATAAGTGAAATCCACGCCCATGGCGTATCCGTTAGCCAAGGAATGCTGTTGATGCCAAGCTTCGCAAGCATACTATTCAGAAAACCGGCATTCGTATCGAACATCATCAGCCAAATGACCGCCATAACGGAAGCTGACAACGCGTACGGAAGAAAATAAAAGGTACGAAACAAACCGCGTATTTTGGCAGGAAGCGCATTAACAAGCATCGCTAATGACAACCCAACAATGATTAAGAGTGGAACGGAAAATAAGACAAATTGAGCGGTTACCCACAACCCTCTAAAAAAAATATCGTTGAGATACGTGCCAGGCGTGAAAATTTTGATGTAGTTGGCAAGTCCAACAAATTCATGTTCCTTCGATAGCAGCTCGAAATTTTGAAGGCTTATATATACGCCGTACAGAATCGGGAACAGCAAAAAAATACTGAACGCTGCTAAGTATGGCAGTACGAATAAAAAAGAAGTGAATCGTGACGCTAATGACGTTTTCAAACGGAGTCCCCCTGACGCTTTCCATATTTTCCAGCACAAGCAATCGCAGCTTTAGAAGATGGGAACGGACTCTGCTATTCCCATCCTCCTCGCTGCTTACGATTATTTATTTTTTCATTGCTTGCTTCGATTTGGCTGCCGCATCATCAAGAGCCTTTTGTGCATCTTTTTTGCCAAGCAATGCATTGTTCAGCTCACCCCAGATTGGCTCAGAGATCGTGCCCCAGTTCAATACATTTGGCGCAAATTGTACATAAGAAAATGCCGATGCTACATTGTTTTGGAAAGTTAGCGCTTTAAACGCATCACTCTCAAGCATTGGTTTCGATGCCAGCGCTTGACCGGATTCCGCCCAGTCCATGGAATTTGTGGATACGTATTTCAAGAAATCGCCGATACCTGCTGTTTTGGCTGCATCCGTTACGCTTTTTGGAATAACGAAGCCATGGGAGCCTGCGAATACCGCTTGCTTCGCTTTACCGATTTGTGGAACAGGCGCAACGCCATAATTTAATCCTGCTTCATCAAATTGTGATTTCATCCACGGGCCGTTGAATTGGATCGCATTTTTTCCTTGCAGGAACAATGTGTTTTCGCCATCTTGTTGAACATTCCCAGGCGAAACGCCGTTATCCACCATGCCACGCAGCCATTGAACCATTTCAACCGCTTCCGGAGAGTTGTAGGCTACGTCGGTTCCGTTCCAAAGCTCGCCGCCATTTTGCCATACTAGTGTTGGGAAAATGAACTGCTGTGGCCACAAGGTTGGAACAACATAACCGTAAACGCCTTTCTCTTTATCCGTCAGCTTCTGAACCGCATCATCAAATTCAGTACGGTTAGTAGGAGCTGCTGCAATGCCAGCTTTATCAAACAAATCTTTGTTGTAATACATCACAAGCGGGTGAATATCAAGCGGAATGGAATACCACTTGCCATCGAGTGTCGAATACGTCGTTGCTGCATCTGCAAAGTCCGCTTTATTGATGCCTGCGCCCGCTGCAATCTCATCGATCGGCTGCAATTGATCTTTGCTAGCGTAAGTTGGTACTTGATCAACGTGCATAATCATCATGTCCGGGCTTTCTTTGCCTGTGCTTAGAGCCACGTCCAATTGCTTGTAATATTCGCCGTTTGGCTGAATAACAAAATTCACTTTATATTGATCTTGCGAGCCGTTATATTTGTCTACGATTTTTTTCATGAACGGGCCATCCGAGCCAGAGAATGGTGACCAGAACAAAATTTCTGTCTTTTTGCCGCTGCCGGCGCTTTTACCACCGTCTGCTGGTTTCTCTCCGCCATCCTTGTTGCCGCTGCAGCCAGCTGCAACCAGCGCAATGATTGTGACCATCAGAAGCAGCATTGAAAACTTATTGCGTGCTTTACTCATTTTTTTGTCCCCCTAAAAATGATATTGGATAGACTTGGTGTCTTCCGTGGTTTCATCATAAGCGGAGGGGCAGAGCAAACATATGCCGCATTTATAGATGATATGGACATATTTTTGGATAGCTGCAGTTACCGAATGTGTGTGCAACGCAAAAAAAAGCCAACCAGTAAGCTCTGGTTGACCTAATAATAGGAAGGGACTTAGGAAGAACGATGATGTCCTCCCCTTATTATACTTATAGCTTACGAACCTACTAAGCCTTATTTAAAGCATTCTAAATGGATTAACATTCTAATGAACTCCAGAATCGTTATTTCGAAGAAAGCAGCTCATGATACCCTGTAAATCATAATATAGCGTTACTACGGTTCGTTAAAATGAAAGAAAAGCAATTTTCTGCAGCATAAGCATAATACAGTTCGTTAGAGAAACCAGCGAGTAGACTAGTTTTGAGATCGCCTACTTCTCATGTGCATAGGTTGGTGAAACGACTAAATTAGCATTAACGCTGCAGGTGCTTCGCTCTTGGAGGGTGCATTAGTTGCTGCATTGCTATTTGTGTTATTCGAACCGCCGCAGGCCGATACGAAGAGAGATATCTATTGGGTTGTTGTCTGCTGCTCCTGCTGCCTTGGCTGTCTGCCGCCGCCAGCGCCTCCGCCAAAACCACCGAAACCTCCCATACGAACAGTAATGGATTCTGCAATCTGCGTATCGTCAGTTAGCATAATAGACAAAATATCATCGGCTTTTAGATCTGCCAGCGCTATTTCTTTCTCGACCATTTGTTCATTCTCGAAGGTGACTGTCATAATCTTAGTCGTATCTGTCACCTGAATGTCCACCGTCTCCTCTGAGAACATAGCGTCCATATTCATCCTGCCGCCGCCCTCAGGAGACGTTCCATCACCAGCGGGTGGTTGCGGAGCCTCACCTTCTGCTGGAAGTTCAGCGCCGTCTGGAGGCTGCTGCCCCTCGCCCGCTCCAGGCATATTGCCCGTTCCATCCCCTTGCGGCGGACCGACTTGTCCCATAGCCGATTTGTAGAGGGTAATCGTTTGGCCATCCACCGATTTCACTTTACCCATCAAATCCGCTTGAGCCCCCATCTGCCCCATGCCCGCTCTGGCTCCATTCCGCTGTACTTTGCCCTGAGCATCCACTTGCTGATCGGATGAAACCTGTTCGTCCTGAGCTCCGCAGCCTGCCAAAGCAGCAGCGATAACGACAGCGCTAAGCATCACTTTCCATTTGTTCATATCGTTCATCTCCTACGAATATGTAATGAATAGCTTCTATTCATAACATTCTAGCATTCGATTATGAACATGAGATGAACGTAAACTGAAGCGAAAATTAACCTTTTTGAGTGAGCGGGTTCCGCTTCCAATTGCCTGATATAAATAGAAACGTACCGATCCATCCGCATATAGAAGCAATAACCAGCAGCAATGACAGAGATACACTATGCGAAAGCGATGTGCTTAAAGTCGGCCCAATCGTTCCTCGAACGCCAAAAAGCATCAAATGCAGCCCGAAAACCATTGCTTCCCGGCCAGGCGCCAGTCGGAAGACAAATGCCAATATGCCGATATCCCAAATCGCTTCCCCGATTCCTTGTATCGCATTGCCAGTTATGACCGCGGCATAGCTGCCCCAAAGCCCATATAACATCGGCACTATAGCGTAAGCTGCAATGCCGCATAACAGCGTATATTTAATATCGATGCGATCGATCATCCAGCCCGCTATCCAGAACGTAAGCAGCAGCGCTGTAAAATAAGCGACACGAGCATAACCAATTTGCAAATTGGAAAGCTGAAGCACATCTACCTGTATAATTTGATACAACGGATTTGCAAACATATTGCCAAACCCGGTAAGTGTAGTCGCCGCTAAAAAAACAGCTAGCGTTCGATTTTCTCTAATAAGCTTCCACTGCTCCTGAAGCGGGAATCGGCTCGTTTTTTTCAGAGAAGCAGGTTTATCAGGTGCCTTCTGTACTGGCAGCTTCAGTGTATTAAATAGACTTATAGAAAGAAAACCCGCAATGGAAGCCGCAATGAGTGGTCCTGACGGCCCAAAGGCATCCGACCAGCTGCCAACAAAGTAAGCAAGCGGGATCATAATAATCCCCATTGCCACCCGGACATACCCCATTAGTCTTCCGCGCAAATCAGAAGGATACATGCGCGATACTAATGCCGCATATGCAGGAGCCTGAATGCCCATTAACAGCTGAAATACAAGCGCAGCCACTACATACAAGGATGGATAAGCGAAAAAAGCCGGCAACAGCAGCAGTAATCTGCCGATGGCATTAGGAATGACGACGAACGGCTTGGGGTTATTCGCTTTCTCAATCCAAGACGCCCAAAATGGTGAAAACAATAAACCAACGGCAGGTGCTGCTGACAATAATCCAACTTGAAAATTGCTTGCTCCTTGTTGAATCGCGAATGCTACATAGAACTGGTTCATGACGACATTAAATAAGCTGAAAAGACAGGATGCACCTAAATCGATGCGGGCATTTCTCCATACATTTGCAGTCATTGGCATACCGAACTTCATGATTCGCGAACTTTCCTTGGCCTCGGATTCCATTTGGGCAGCTACCTTCTTCTCTAGGTTGATGATATACGCACGGAGGACCCCTTGCGCCGCAAAGGATCCTCTCTCAAGCACTTCATTCGATTGGATATTACTACACTCCTCACTTTTTGTACAGCATTAGTTGATCAAAAAAGCATACGCTTCCAAAAGGCACTGATACGTTCGGTTCTTTCTAATATTCCTGTAGTATGATAGACTTTTTCTCAAAGGTTCACAGTCATTTTCATATCATTGGAGGGTATTACGTGAGTATTGCAGTAGGAATTGATATTGGTGGAACAAAAATAGCATTTGGCTTCGTAGACGAGCAAGGAAACGTTATTGCGAAAGGTTCATTAAAAACTAATCTGCAGATCACGCCCGCAGACATGCTTGCGCAGGTTGCAGACGCGGTAAAGCAGCTGGCCGAGCAAAATGGGCTATCACTAGAGACGCTTAAAGGAGTCGGAGTAGGTGCACCCGGACCGCTTAATACGATCAAGGGTGAGCTGACTTGCCCTCCAAACTTAAAAAGCTGGTGGGGTTTCCCCGTTGTAGAGGCATTGCAAGCCCATCTTCCTCTTCCGATTAAGATGGAGAATGATGCAACTGCTGCTGCCCTTGCTGAGAAATGGGTCGGCGCTGCACAGGATTCCGAGCATTTCATCTTTATTACGATAAGCACAGGCATTGGCGCCGGCATCTTTATGCATGGCAAGCTGCTTACTGGATCAACAGGAAATGCCGGCGATGCTGGCTTTATGATTATGGATCAAGCCGGTACGCCATGGGAAGTCGTCGCTTCCGGTACAGCCGTTGCCCGTCAAGCGACGGAGCTGCTCGGCCGAGACGTTTCTTCCAAAGAAGCTTTTGAGCTGGCGGCGCAAGGCGACCCCCAAATGTCCGAGCTGGTTAACAGTGTTTTTAAAACAATCGGCATGGGCTGCGTATCGCTAATTAATATTCTTGATCCGAACAAAATCGTTATCGGCGGCGGCGTCTCACAAGTAGGCGAACCACTTTTTGCAGCCGTTAGAGACTATGTATCCAAAAACGCGCTTAACCCATCAGGCAGGGAAACGGCTATCGTACCCGCGAAGCTTCAGCAGGACGCTGGACTAATCGGCGCTGCCGCATTAATTCAACAAGCTTACTAAGCGGTTGAAAATAGAGAAGGAGCTGCTGTTCGAGGCTATAAGCCTTGTACAGCAGCTCCTTTTTTGCGTGATGAATGAATAGAGTTATATTTGAACAGTTGGTTACTCCGTTACCTATTTTCATTAAAATAGTTTACAGCCTAATTGTAATGGACGTTTAGTCCATACCGCAGTTCGATAGCGTCATATCATACCCTATATAGTTTAATAATTAGGGAGGTATGATTTAACTTGGGAAACTCACTAGCGACAAAGAAGAAAATAATTCGTATTTGCCCAATGAAAAGAAAGAAAAAGCACAAAAAGATCATTAATTTCAAGAAAAGGCGGCCTCATGCTGCCTGTCAACATGGCTCCCAAGGATTTCGAGGTCCGCAAGGTTCTCAGGGGTCTTCAGGACATCAAGGTACACAAGGTCTTCAAGGTCTTCAAGGTCTTCAAGGTCTTCAAGGACTTCAAGGTGCTCAAGGACCTCAGGGACCTCAAGGTCTTCAAGGACCACAAGGTCCTCAAGGGCCCCAAGGCGAATCGGGATCTATTATCGTCCCTTCTATTCTCATTTTACCAGCTGCCCAAAGATTTTTTTATAAGATGACCTCAGATGCCGAATCCCAATTCACGATTCCAGCCGATGATTTTACAAACGATGAGGGAGCTTTCATAACTGCTTTTGTAGGCAATGGTCCAAATAGCTATAACAATCTTTATATCAATGGGATACTGCAAGCAGGCAGTTTGTATATCATTAATGAAAATAATTTGAACATTAGTCTCGATAATCAAACTATTTATTCGGGTACACCAGTAATTCTCGAAACCGTTACATTCTCGGCTATCGTTGTTCCTTAGTTCAATCTATTAAACTCCGCGATTCAAACCTTCCCTTTTTCGAATACTAGCATAAGTTAGTAGAGAGAAGAGAGGTGATATACATGCCAATCACAAAACCATTCATGGCTGCCAGAAGATTTAGTGCCACAGCAGGGGACGGAACTGGAGTCGGTGCTGCGTATAATATTCTTGCAACAGCAACTACGAATGACACCGGTACAGCTGCAACAGCATTTCCAACTGCTCCCGCTTACTACAATCTTTATATTAATGCACAGATTCAAACTGCAGACACATCAACGGTTACGACTACTGCTATTACCATACCAGACGGTGATACACTCGATCCTTTGACTCCAATTGTAATCGAATTTGTTGTAAACTAACCTAGTTTGTTGACTTGGTGCCGACAATACTTCTTTTTTTATTGTCGGTATTGTTTTTCATTAGAGGTTATTAATTCCTTACATAGCTTCTAATCATAAATAAGGAGTTGAATATGAATGCCGATCATTTACCCTATCTCTCCCCCAATAGGTTCGGGATATATTTATAATATCAGCGCTCAAACGGTTCCTGTGGAGGCAGATATTACTTTTGATACAAGTGTTATTTTCACACCCGGCATTACGCATTCCCCTGGAACCAGTCAGATTACCGTTTCCACCACTGGAAATTATGAAGTTACTTATTCAGTGCCGGGAGTAGAACCGAATCAATTCGCCTTATTTTCAAATGGTACGCTAGTTACAGGATCCATATATGGTTCAGGAGCTGGTACTCAGCAAAATAATGGGCAGTCTATTATGGCTCTAGCGGCTGGAAGTATTCTCACACTGCGAAATCATAGTTCAACTGCTGCCGTTACGCTGCAAACTCTGACCGGTGGCACTCAAACAAATGTAAATGCTTCTGTTATAATCAAAAAATTAAGTTGATTTCTAATCCACAACCTCACGAGGATGTGGATTTTTCTTTCCTGCAAAATAAATTAACTTTATAATTTTTGCTAATGGCATCGACTATTTATTGCATTTGCCTATAACGCTTATTTCCTTTATATATTAGACCAATAGAATATTTGGCTATATGATAGATTGAATCATACAAATGGTTTCCATATTACGCAGTTATTGAGGAAAAAATAAATCAGTAACACAGGGGAGGTTAACCACATGTCGATTTATGATTTTCAAGCGCTCTCCATTTTCGGAGAAACAGTAAAGCTGTCATCCTACCGTGGAAAAGTTATCTTGATCGTCAACACGGCAAGCAAATGCAGTTATTCACGTCAATTCAATGATCTGCAGGTGTTATACGAAAAATATCAGGAACAAGGATTCGAAATTCTCGCTTTTCCTTGCAACCAATTCAACGAGAAAGAGCCAGGCAGCAATTCGGAAGTGAAGCAATTTTGCGAGGTCAACTACAAAGTTACGTTCCCGCTATTTGAGAAAACGAATGTGAGAGGAGCATCAGCTCTTCCATTGTTTCAATATCTGACGCAGCAAGCTCCGTTCCAAGGCTTTGACACAGAGACTGCGAGCGGACAATGGATGCAGCATTTCCTGCAGGAGAAATACCCAGAAATATTTGCTGGGGACGGGATCAAGTGGAATTTTTCCAAGTTTTTAATTAATCGCGACGGATTTGTTCAAGAAAGATTCGAATCGACGATAGAGCCCATCGCTATTGAGCCTGCTATCATATCGCTTCTATGTACCTAAGGAGTAAGCCAGTGAGAACATATTCGAGTAGTCTAGGAGGATAAACGGATGGGGATAGAATGGTACGATCGAATTGCACGAAAAAATGGCGGATATCGAAGCAATGCGGTATTTACGATCGAAGGCATTTCAGCTGAGCAATTATTTGAAGAAAGATTAGTTGAAATGCTGCCTGCATTTGATACGGTTCTTGATGCGGGTTGCGGACACGGCGATTTTACACTAAAGATGTCACGTCATGCTAAGTCGATTGTTGGATTTGATAATTCAATTGAAATGATTAAGATTGCCAACTCCATGCGAGATGAGAGCCAAGCTCATAATATATCATTTATTTACGCGACTACAAAAACCGATTTGCCATTCACCGACGGGCAATTTGATTTTATTTACGATAGGCGCGGACCAACGTCCATTTTGAATCATAGCAGAATACTAAGCTCGGGAGGTACAATATTTGGTATACACTCAGGCGCTCTCGAATTGGTCAAAGAAAGATTACATCATAATGGATTTATAAATATTCAAATTGAAGAGTTTGATCAAGCTGTTTTCTATTTTCCAGACACAAATGAATTTGCTAAGTTTCTCACAGGCATTCCCGGGAATCCTGACTATACTGATCCTTTATTAAGCAAGGATTTCGACGCCAAAGTTGAAGAGAATCAAATCAATGGAAAACTAGGCGTAAAAGAATACAAATATATTTGGAAAGCTAACAAACCTTAATTTAATATCGAAGCGGGAGCCAAGCCACTCCATTAAGCATCTCTGGCTCCTGCTTCTTTTCTATCATGATTTAACACGGAGACCGTTCAAATACGTTTGGATGACAATTTTTAAGCTTTCGTCGATAGCCTGCGGCATGCCAAATCCACCCTTTTGTTCAATCGAAGCGAATCCGTGCAGCAAGCTGCGCAATCCCCGTACACTGTGAATGGCCTTCTCATACCCAAGCTCATAATAGCTTAGCGTCTTAACGAGCAAATCCACAAGCTGCTCTCCAATAGCTGCATATTCTGCTTCATCCGCATCTGGCGAGCGCAGCGTCAGCTCATACACGCCTGGATGTTTTCTAGCAAAAGAAATGTAGGCAGAAGCAATAGCATGAACTGCTTCATCGCCTTCTTTATTTTGTAACGATTCATTTATCGCTGCAAGCAGCTTCTGTAAACCGTAGATAGCCAGCTGT
This sequence comes from Paenibacillus sp. 01T424, assembly GCF_056398745.1. NCBI lineage: Bacteria > Bacillati > Bacillota > Bacilli > Caryophanales > Paenibacillaceae > Paenibacillus > Paenibacillus sp. 01T424. Next base: position 424,915 of record NZ_JBFTPZ010000001.1, read on the forward strand.
ATGCGCAAAGCGTTTAATCCATCCACATGGTTATATAATGAAGGAGAACGCACTCCAAGCTTCTTGGCAAGCGTCGCCAGCGTAACCTCTTCGATGCCTAGCTCATCTGCTATGGCAGCTGCTTCCTCTACGATAGTCGCCAAATCAAGCCCTCTTCTAGGTGACATAGAATCCCCCCCTCTCCTATTTATTTAACCAAAGAACGTTCCGCTGTGGCAATCGCCTTATCCAATAAACGTTTAGGCTGCAGCACCATGTTGCCATGGCCAGCAGCGAGCAACGATGGTTTCAAATCTCTTAACCTTCGAGCCGTCTCCAAGCTCGTTTGTTTATCCCAAGTAGCCATTGCAGGAAAGGGAAACAGCAGCTTTATCTGTCCAGATACTGCAACGCCTGCTCTAGTTTGAAAAGCATCTCCTACGATGAGAATGTCATTCCTCGTATCTAGAAATGCCATTGAACCAGGCGTGTGTCCCGGTGCAGCTACCGCAAGCAAAGAGCCTACGCGATCACCATCCACCAGCAAAACATCAGGTTTTGTTCGAACGTTTTTAGGCAAACCGCCACGTATGGGCAAGCTGCTCTCATTAGGATCTAACGTATGATCACCGCTAAGCAGTCTTGCATCTCTCTTGGATATAAACACCTGTGCATTTGGAAGCCTTTCTTTCAGCCCGTCGAGCGAACCAATGTGGTCCGCATGAGCATGAGTCAAAACAATACGGGTAATCGGCTTGCCAAGCTGTTCCGCTGCCCTCAGAATGGCATTGACGTTGTTTGGAAGTGCGGCATCCACTAACGTCAATCCTTCCGCCTCCTCTACCAAGTAACAATTTACTGGAAATACCTTAGGTAAATAGGTCAGCTGTACAACCGTTTTCTCGCGTGTCATTCTCATTTCAAATGGCCTCCTCAACAAAAACTAATGATATTAGTTTTATAATAAACTAATACCATTAGTTTTAGCAAGCCTATTTTTAATTTTTCTGTTCGCTTTGAAGAAAAGCTTCAATTTCTGCTTTAGTGGGGATTGATGCTTGGGCACCTTCCTTCGTAACGGCTAGTGCCGCTGCTGCTGCTGCAAAGATTAAAGCCTGCTCAGCCTGGCAGCCATCGGCGCTTGCAGCCGCGAATGCACCGAAGAAAGTATCGCCCGCTGCCGTCGTATCAACAGGTTTTACTTTGAACGCAGGAATCGTAGCTGTGTCACCTTGCTTATTTTGATAGAAACAGCCTTTCTCCCCTAATGTTATAATGACGTTTTTTGTTCCTTTGCCCATGACTACTTCTGCAGCCGCTTGAGCTGAGGAAGCATCGTTTACCGTTAAGCCCGTAACAACAGCCGCCTCGGTTTCATTTATAATAAGAGTATCAATAAGCGGAAAAACATGCTCAGGAATAGCCCTTGCCGGGGCAGGGTTATAAAATACTTTACTGCCGCTGCTGCTAGCACTATTCATGACGGATAACGTCGTCACCCACGGTATTTCATTTTGAAGCAGCACGGCATAAATATCCGACCACTCTCCATAACCCGCTGCTGCATCTTTGTCTGACAGTTGACCATTCGCACCCTCAGATAAAACAATATGGTTTTCGCCTTCACCATTCACAGTAATAATAGCGAAACCTGATGTTCCTTGCTTGCGTAATACTTGACTAGTGGAAATTCCATTATCTTGTAATGATGTAATCAATGTCTGAGCAAAAGGATCCTCGCCAACTGCGCCGATCATCACACATTCCGCACCTGCGCGAGCCGCTGCAACCGCTTGATTTGCCCCTTTGCCGCCCGGAAAAAACGAGGTGGCTGCACTGGAGATTGTTTCACCCGGGAGCGGGAATTTTACGACCTGACTAACGATATCCATATTTATGCTTCCAACAACAAGTATTTTTTTCATAATTTGTTCATACCCTTCCCTAATTAACGATTCAGTTCATTCTTTTGAATGCATGTACCTATTTTAACAGAAGGAGTAGATCTTCACATGATTACCGCTTTTATTATCGGCTGCGAGATAGGATTTTGGTTATTTGTACTTATCGGCTTATTATGCCGCTATATTTTCCGTTTAAAAAAACTAGGCGCTATATTTTTGATTGCAACACCTCTCATCGATTTGGCATTGGTTATTGCTACTATTTATGATCTCCGCGGCGGCGCAACAGCTACCTTCGCACATAGCTTGGCTGCAATATATATCGGGGTTTCCATCGCTTGGGGACATCGGATGATCAAATGGGCTGATGAAAGGTTTGCTCATCGCTTTGCCGGCGGACCTGCTCCTGCTCGCAAGCCGAAATATGGCAAAGATCATGCTCGCTACGAGCGAAATGGCTGGCTGCATCACTTGCTCGCATGGGTGATAGGCGCTGCCATCTTGTATGGCATGATTTTAATGGTCGGCGATGCGGTGCGAACGGAGGTTTTATTTAACACGCTTCGTTTATGGTCGATCATTCTCGTCATTGATTTTGTCATCAGCTTTAGCTATAGCCTATGGCCACGCGCCAAAAAAGCAGAATCCAATTAGGATTCTGCTTTTCTTTTACTAAATCATCGTGTGATTAGCTGCTCACGACGCGGTCCTACCGATACGCTTGCAACTTTTACGCCAATGGCTTCTTCCACAAACTGAACGTATTGCTGCGCTGCTTCAGGCAACTGCTCAAAAGTTGTAGCTTGCGAAATATTGCAGTTCCAGCCTGGCAAACGCTTAAGCACTGGCTTAGCGGAAGCAAGCGCTGCTGTCACTGGGAATGAATCCTTAATGATTTGTCCACCCAATTCATAACCTATACATACTGGAATTTCATCTAAGTATCCTAGAACATCAAGATTGGTCAGCGCAACCTCCGTAGCCCCTTGCAGCATGCAGCCATAACGCGTAGCCACCGCATCAAACCACCCCATTCGGCGCGGGCGCCCTGTATTCACGCCAAATTCTCCTGCATCGCCTCCCAAACGGCGAAGCTCATCAGCCTCCGCACCTGTCAGCTCACTGACGAACGGTCCGGCTCCAACACAGCTGGAATACGCCTTAACTACCGCAATGATTCTCGTAATTGCATAGGGTGGAAGACCCGCGCCTACTGGCGCAAAGCCCGCCAGCGTAGACGATGATGTGGAGTAAGGATAGATGCCGTGATCCGGATCACGCAGCGCCCCAAGCTGTCCTTCCAGCAATATCGACTTTCCAGCTCGATACGCATCATTTAACAGCTTCGTTGTATCACAAACGAAAGGCCGCAGCTTCTCCGCTTGCTCGAGCAGCACGGTCAGAAGCTCCTCCGCTTTGATCGGCTTTCTATTGTACAACTGCTCAAGCAGTACATTCTTGGCTGCCAAGGATTGCTCTAAACGCTGCAGCAATCGCTGCTCATCATACAGATCCGCAACTTGTACGCCAAGCTTCGCATATTTATCAGAATAAAATGGAGCAATGCCTCTTTTCGTCGATCCGAAGCCGTTTGAGCCAAGCCTTTCCTCCTCCAGCTCGTCAAATAAGCGGTGAATAGGCAGTACAACCTGTGCTCGTTCGGATATTCGAATTTGCGGCTCCGGTACTCCTCGTGCTATCAGCTCAGTCCTCTCCCGCAGCAGCACTTCAATATCAAGAGCTGTGCCTGGGCCAATGACGTTCGTAATCTCTGGATAAAAGACGCCAGACGGCAGCATATTCATCGCGAATTTACCGTAGCTGTTAATAATCGTATGCCCAGCATTGCTGCCTCCTTGATAACGTACGACAAATGAGGATTTGGCAGCTAACGCATCTGTCATTTTTCCCTTGCCTTCATCTCCCCAATTCGCTCCCACTATAGCGGTTACCGTCAATTCAATCGCCTCCTAATGTTGTTATTGCCCTTTAAGGTTTATTATAATGAATGATGTGACATTAAAATAATTGATATAACTAATAGTTCATATTAGGTGGGATTATAACTATGATCGTAAACATGGAGTGGTATCGCGTCTTTTATTGGACGGCTAAGACAGGAAGCTTATCGCGCGCTGCAGAACAGCTTTATATTACACAGCCAGCCGTCACGCATACGATTAAGCAATTAGAGGCAAAGCTAGGCGGCCAGCTTTTTTTCCGTATGGCCAAGGGGGTTAAGCTTACGACTGAAGGCGCGGTCCTCTTTCGATATATCGAGCAAGCGTATAGCTTTATTGAGACAGGGGAAAAAATGCTCGCAGAAATGCACAACCTGCAAAGCGGTGAAATTAGTATCGGTGCAAGCGACACGTTATGCAGGCATTATTTGATGCCGTATTTAGAGCAGTTTCATACGGAATATCCAGAGATTCGCATTCGTGTGACGAATCGAACAACCCCTGAAACTATCCAGCTTCTAAAGGAAGGAAAAATTGATTTCGGCATCGTACATATGCCTGCTTCGGACAGTCAGCTAGACTTTCGGTTAAGCGTGCCCTTGCAGGATATACTCGTCGGTGGTCCTGCTTATTCATCTCTTGGTGATACCGCCATAGAGCTTGAGGATATTAGCAAGTACCCGTTATTGCTTCTAGAAAAAGGGGCGGGCACACGAGAGTTCCTTGACGAGTATGCCGCAGCGCATGGTACAAAGCTCACGCCAGAGCTTGAGCTTGGCAGCATGGATCTGCTTGCAAAGTTCGCACGAAGCGGCTTTGGGCTGGCCTTCCTCGTTCGCAGCTATGCTGCTGATGAGCTTGCTTCTGGCGAGCTCGTCGAAATTTCGCTGATCCCGCCCATCCCCGCACGCAGCATTGGTATCGCAACGCTTCGCGGTGTGCCGCAATCCGCAGCATCCAAACGATTTTTGGAGCTGCTGCCCTAGCCGCTTGGCAAAAAACTAAATGCATAAAAAAAACGTCCTATTCTAAATAGGACGTTCTGGTTCTATTTCTTTTTTTCTAGCTGGAATCGTAATCGAAATGGATGTGCCCATTCCTCTTTTGCTCACGATCCGCACGCCGTATTCTGCTCCAAAATGAAGCTTGATCCGCTCGTCCACATTCCGAACCCCGTAGCCCACATTCACTCTCTCAATAGGATCGGACATTTGGCGTAAAATCTCAGGATTAATGCCAACGCCGTCATCAATGACTTGGAAGGTTATTAAATCCCCCTCCATCTTGCCTACGATTCGAATGTTAATCTGTGCTCCATACCAAGCATGCTCAAGCGCATTTTCGATAAAGGGCTGTAAAATAAGCTTTACGGTCGTAAATCTTAAAATATCAGGATCAATGTCAAACCAGATTTGCATACCGTCTTCGAATTTCGTCTTCTGAATATTGATATAGGCATTAATCTGCTCCAGCTCATTCCGAATCGGAATAACGGTTCTACCTTCATTCAGAGATAACCGGTAAAATTTCGCTAAATCAAGCACCATTCGCTGCAGCTTATCTACCTGTCCAAACTTAGCCAATCTACTGATCGAGGACAATGTGTTATATAAGAAATGCGGATTGATTTGCGCTTGCAGCGATTCCAGCTCCGCTTCCTTTTTCTTCATATTTGTCATATAGACTTCTTGAATTAATCCGTCAATATTATGACCCATATCGTTTAAAGCGAAGGAAATGCGCGTAAATTCATCCTTCCCTTTAAAATGAATCTTTTTCTTGAAATTCCCTTCTTGAAAGGCATCCAGCACACGAACGATTTTGATAACCTTACGAGAATAAAAGCGAGAAATATACAAGCCAGCAAGTGAAAATACAACAAAGCAAGCCAAGCAAATTAAGAAGGTCCAAAACTTTACCTTGTCCGTAGCCTTCTCCATAATATCGGTTGGAACGAGTGCGAGCAGCTTCCAATTCAGCTGTGGAATCTTTTCCTCTACGGCCCAATAGTTCGCCATTTCCGCTTCACTCAGCGATTCACCAATATTAAAATCGGTATCACCGGAGGAGAACATAATTCTTCCATTCTCGTTGAGTGCAAAAATTTTCGTTCCTTTACCGATTTTCTCAGAATCAACGCTCTCGAGCAGATCGGTAAGTCTCAGGCTAATACGAACGAAACCAATTTCCTCAAGCGTAATGGGATCATTCATATTAACAAGTCTTCTGAGCAAGGAAATATGCCCGAATTTTGTATCCCCTTCAACCTGCTTCCACTGCATGGTCTCGCCATACCGCTCCACGGGGTAATCTATATACCATGCCCTGTCCTTAATTCTAGAAATATGGTACAAATCAAATAAAGGCCCCTCCGCGTTCAGCGGATCGGTATTATTATAATTGTGATAAATTTCCGGCAATGTATTGTTATGTAGATAGACTGCAAGGCGCATTTTATTGCTTGCTGCCTCCACCGTTGTTTGCATTTTTGGAAGGAGCTGCTTAGTCGTGGCTTCGTAGCTAACCCAGCCTTCTTCATAATGACGCAAATAGGATGCAAGATTACTGTCAAAATAAAGCATGCCGGATATACGTGACACATCCTCCATTTTGTACATAATATTATCCTTCATCTGAGCCAGCGTACCAAGATTAATCTCGCGGGTTCGCTCTTGAACGGAGCTTGTAAAAATAACATTCGCTGCATAGCCAATTAGGATCACCGGCACCATGATAAACAAGCTGTAGGTGAGCATAATTTTAATCCCAAACGGAATATAACGATGCTCCTTCTTATGTTTGGTCATTTTCGTCTAAACTCCAACGGCGTCATACCGTACATTTCTTTAAATTGTTTGCTGAAATATGGCAAGTGACGATAGCCTACTTGATCTGCTATCTCATAAATTTTCATATTTGTTGTTTTGAGCAGCTCACACGATTTCTCCATGCGCAGCTGAATAAAATATTCGCTGAAGTTTTTACCTGTCTCCTCTTTAAAAATAAGGCCAAGGTAGTTCGGCGATAATGAAAATTGCTCCGCCAAATCACGCAATGTAATGTTATCATGTGTACGTTCTTTCATATAATCAATCATTTGTTTAATAAGCTTCCAATTTTTTTTATGCTTGTTTGCCTGCAAAGTTTCGGATATTTCGTAAACCCTGCGTCTCAGCCACACATGAATATCGTTGATCGTCTCAAACTGCATAATGATATCGTAATTATTCAGCTCCATGCCAAACAGCTGAAATACATTTTCATTCGTTCTTTGCAAATAATTATCAAGCTTCATTACGATATAAAGCGCATAGTTGCGCAGCGTAAACTTTGACTTTAAGTTTTTGGCAACCTGAAATAAGTCATCCAGCTCATCATGAATGCGAACGAGCTCATAACCCGACATCGCAACAAACAAGGCTTCCAGCTTCGCATCGAGATGCTTGACATCCTCTTTCTCTGCCGGCCTAACCTCGCCGTGACCAATGACCTTTCCTTTGCCGTAAAACATTTTCAAATCCAAAGCTTCAACGGCCTGACGATAGGAGGCCGAGAATTCGTTGATCGAATCACATAATTCACCAACGCCTGCGGTAATGGAGAAGGTATGCTGTTCGTTGACTCGATTAACGATCTTGAGTGGCAAAACATCTTTATCCGATTGCTCAATGAGAATCGCAACCCGGAATTTGCTTATTTTACAAATATGCGAAATGCCAAACTCCTTACAGATCGATACCACTTGCTGAATCTCATCCTGCTCTGCCCGCGTCTCATCGTTCAGTTTCCAAGACAAATCATCCACTTCAATTACGGCTACTAAGCCGGGATAGAGAAAACGATTCATCTCATATTCTTGACTCAATACCTCAATGGTTTTGTCATCGCTCGTTCCTTCAAGCAATTGCAGCATATATTCATTTTTTACGATCGGAACCATTTGACCATATGTATTTTGCCGCTCTTGCTCATGGTCCAAAACATCTCGAACCTTAAGCAGGGAATCAATCAGCTCCTGATCATCCATCGGCTTTAAAACATAATTGACAGCATTAAGCGACAATGCCTGCTTAACATAGCTGAAATCCTGATATCCGCTTACGAAAATAATTTTAATATCCTTCGACATCTCGAGTGCGCGTCTAGCCAGCTCAAGCCCCGTCATATTAGGCATACGGACGTCAGTCACAAGAATATCTATTTTTTCCGTATCCAGCACTTTACAAGCATCAAATCCGTTCATCACACCCGCTACGATTTCCATACCGAGATCTGTCCAAGGAATAAAAGCACGCATACCTTCCAAATCTAGCTTTTCGTCGTCCGCCAGCAATACTTTATACATGATGTTATCAGCTCCAATTAGGCAAAGGCTTTACGTTCATCGAACATTTCATCATTCTATTAAAACGAAAAAACTCGGGTACACTAAATATCTTAGTATACCCGTCGTTTTTACGAAAAGCTATGGCTTATTCAGCTTTCATTTTTGCAAGGTTAGCTTGCCATTTTTCTGTTTTGAATGCTAGCAATTTATCATAACCAGCAGCTTGAGCATCTTTTTCGCCTTTATCAAGAACAGCTAGTACTTCAGCATCATTTTTCGCGAACAATGCTTTTGCTCTAACTTCTAGGAACAAGTCCTCGATACGTTGACGGATGATACCTTCTTCTGTATCCGGTTGTGGATCGATGTTAATGAATTCTGTTGCATTGGATTGCGTTTTCCACGTAATTTCACGTTGGTAACGAGTAGACCAGTTTTGTTGCTCAACTGGCAACGACTCTTCAAATTTAGCTTTTGTTGTATCTAGGAATACTGTGTTACCAACCCAGTTAAGGTTCGTTGTAATCGCTTGAAGCTTACCAAGACCGCTTGCATCAGAAGTGTATTTTTCTGTGAACTTCGGAGTTTCGCCGTCAGCTTCTACGCCATCCCAATAGATTCCTGGAGGTCCCCACATCAAAGCGCTTTGTCCTTCAGGACCAGTCAACCAGTCATAGAAAGCGAAGATTGCTTCTGGGTTTTTAGCGCTTTTCGTAATAACCGTTACGTTCCAGCCTAACATACCATACGTACCAGGGAATACTTTGTTTTTGTCAACGCCTTCTTTGTGAATCGGCCAGATCATGAAATATCCAGCTTCTGGATCGTTTTTCGTAAGCTCAGCATGTGCTTGCATTGCAATTTCAGTCGGGCTTGCTGATGCAAATACTGCTACACGGCCAGTCATTACTTTTTCAGTAATTTGGTCAACGGTTTGTGTCATTGCATCTTGCGTAATCAATTTTTCACGGAACAGCTTGGAAGTATATTGCATTGCTTCACGGTACTCAGGGTCAAGGAAGATCGAAGTCAGCTTGTCGCCGTTAGGTACAGCACGCATACCTGGGAACTTCTGATCGTTTTCTTTGAATGCAGAGTACAATACGTCAAGGCCTTGTCCATCTTTTGCTAAATGCGGCTCGTAAGGAACAACATTCGGATATTTTTCTTTAACCAGCTTCAAGTAGCTGTACAGATCATCTGTTGTTTCAAGCTTAGGTGAACCAAGCTCAGTGTAGATCTTTTTGTTTACAACATAACCAGAGTTGCCGTTAGGTTGTTTTGTATACCAGTTAGGGAATTGATAAAGCTTGCCATCTTCTGAACGAAGCATGTTGATGCCTTCATCGCCCAACCATTTTTTCAAGTTCGGATATTTATCAAGATAGTCATCGAATGGAACAAGCAGATCAGCTGTGCGCAATTTCTCAACATCAACGCGCTCTAGCCAGATCGCATCAGGAAGCTCGCCAGTCGCGATCATCGTATTCAGCTTTTGTGGAGCCGCACCACCGGAGTGGATTGGTTTTACGTTTACTTTCTTTGTATCTCTAATCCAAGTACTCGTAATGTCGCCGCCCCATGCTGGCATAGTGTACCAGTCATAATGGCCATAAAGGGTAAAATCAAGCTGCTCCTTGCCAAGTTCATAAACCGATGCCGGCTTATTGCCGCTATTTTCCTCCGGCTTGCTTCCTGTTTCTCCGTTTTCTGTTTTACCGGAATTACCGCTACAGCCTGCCATTAAAGAAACGGCCATAAATGCAGAGACGATTGGGACGAGTAGTTTTCTTTTTTTCATCTGTTTATTATCCCCTTTCAAGCTCATTTTTATATGTTCAAAGCTTTCGCTCTAAACCACATGTCTTAAACTGCCTGCTACTCTTTCAATGATCCAACAAGAACACCTTTAACGAAATATTTCTGAACGAATGGATACACCATAATGATAGGAATCGTGGCAACCATCATCGTTGCCATAGACAACGATTTGCTCGTTACCGTTCTCATTTTGGCTAACTGCCCTTGCGCTGCAGAATCTAGCTGTGACATTTGATCCGATACGATATTAGAGTTCAAAATCTGCTTAAGCATCGTTTGTATAGGAAGCAGCTTCTCATTGGTGATGTAGATACTTGGACCAAACCAATCATTCCAATGAAAAACAGCCGTGAAAAGCGACAACGTTGCAATAACGGGACCAGAGAGTGGAACAACAATGCGGAAGAAGATACCCCAGTTGCCGCTTCCATCGATTTTCGCCGATTCCTCAAGCCCTGCAGGCAAGCCTTGGAAGAATGTGCGGAAGATGATCATGTTCCAAACGCTGACTAGTGTTGGAATAATGAATACCCAGAATGTATTCATTAAGTGAAGCTCACGAATGAGCAAGAAAGAAGGAATAAGTCCACCACTGAAGTACATCGTAATGATACACAAGATCATGTAAAACTTGCGGCCCATCAATTCTTTCTTCGAGAGGCCATAGGCGAATAATGCCGTTATAAATATGGATGCGATTGTACCGACAACCGTCCGACTGATCGAAACCAGAAACGCAGTTACCAATCGTTCATCCTTGAATACGATACCGTAGTTTTCTAAAGTCCAATCACGCGGCCAAAAGGTTACGCCCCCCATGGAGGTGTCTATTCCGCTGTTGAAGGATATGACAAGTGCATTCCAGAATGGATAAAAGGTCATAAAAGCTAGTAACGTTAGTAAGATGTAGATGGTCACCGTCATCACGCGGTCTCCAAAACTGAGCCTGATCACTGCATCATCCGCCTTTCCGGGCTAATTGTATAGTTTACCACAAGCTGCTGCCGGCCCTGCGTGCCAGAAAGTTCGCCATTGTCAAAAGTCCTACGCTGATAACGGCTTTGAACAATCCAACCGCTGTTGCGTATGAGTATCTAGAGCTTTGTATCCCGACTCGATAAACGTACGTATCGATAACATCTGACACGTCCCTGAGTACAGGATTTACAGCAAGCAATAGAATGTCTTCGAAACCTGCATTGAGTAGATTACCAATCGCCAGAATCATGAAGATAAGGACAACCGGCATGATCGAAGGCAATGTGATCAAAAAGATTTGTTTGAATTTACTCGCGCCATCCATAGATGCTGCTTCATACATGCTAGGATCAATACTTGCTATTGCTGCTAGATATACGATGGAGCCAAATCCAATTTCCTTCCATACTCCAGTCGAAACGAGGATGGACCAGAATAATTCTGGAAGTGATAGAAAGTTGATCGGTTCATCGATAAAGTTCATTTTCTCAAGTACGATGTTAATGCTTCCATTGTCCGTGGACAGCATTGACATAATCAGTCCCGCAACGATTACCCATGACATAAAGTGAGGCAGGTAACTTACCGTTTGAACCAGCCGCTTAAACATTAGGTTTTTCACTTCGTTAAGCATAAGCGCCAGCAAAATCGGTGCCGGGAATCCAATGAAAAATTTCAACAAGCTGATAATAACCGTATTTCGCATGACCTTGAAAAACTCCGGGGAGCTGAAGAACATGTCAAAATGTTTTAATCCAACCCATTCGCTTGCCATAAAACCTTTGAAGATGCTGTAGTCTTGAAATGCCATCAATATACCGTACATTGGGATGTAACTAAACACGATGATTAGTAACAATGCCGGCAATACCATCATTTGAATGTCCCATTGTTTTGCGAAACGCAGAAACGCATTTTTAGTTTTAGGTTTTGGTTTTTTTAATAGTTCTTCATTAACGGATAGTTGCGCCACTACTCAATCCCCCTTGCTCTAGTTGTTCTACTAGTATTCTATCGCGATCATAAACGCACTAATAGCTATCTGAACAACTAAAAATGATACTTTTCAATCATTGGAGTAAGCGCAATCATTAATAAGTATAAAAAAAGCAGATCGAGAAATCGTCTCGATCTGCTTTACATTTTTTTTCATTTTGCATCGCGCCTTCCGTAGCTGGCAGCAAAATGTTTCATTTTTTTATAGGCCGAAGGATCAAGCTTTTTAAGCGGATGAAATTGCGGATGATTGGAATTCACCTCAAGAACCCATAACTGCTGCTTCTGATCATATGCAAAGTCGATGCCAAGCTCGTGCATACCCGATCGTTTTTTACTTAATGTCCGTGATATTCGCAAGGCCACCTTGCTTAGTCTGCTGATCCGCTTATCAGTTGCTTCAATAGAAAGTCCTTGCCTTTCTCCAAGTTTTTTCATCGAATAGATTGCTCCGCCTTGATAATAGTTCGTTACGATTTTATGGCGAGCTCCTACCTTTACCATTAAACCCGTACAAACCCACTTGCCTTCCGGCTTCCGCTGAACCATCGCTCGAATATCGTAGGGACATCCATCCACGCGATCTAATGATATTCCTTTTTGAATAATGAGCTTACTCGATTTCATTTTCTTTATTTGCGAATAAGCTTCGGAAACGGAATGATAAAATTTTTGTATTTGTTTTTTCTTAACGATTGAATAAAGCTCATAACCCGAATTCACCCGTTTCAGCTTAAATATGCCCAAACCGAGTGAGCCAATATCTGGCTTGACATAAACGGTGTTATGACGGTTTAGCATCATCTGCAAGTGCTCACGGCTGAATGATACCGTATTCGGTACATACCGCTTCAATTTTTTATTCGCACATAAGTATTTGCAGACCCGCAGTTTTCCTCTTATATTGCGACTTGCATACTTTTTCTTATACACAAAAGTTCACCTCAGCTTACTTTATGACAGGATGAACAAGTGCAACTGTACGAACGTTTATAGACAGCAAATATACTAATCCATTTTTCTTCCAACGGATTGGAACATTTTTCATATGATACACGTTATAATGGAGTTAATATAAGCGAAAGGTGAGCAGCAGAATAAAAACTAGGAATGATAGGAATGGTTGTAACTTGAAAGAACTCGTTTAACCCAAATAGACCCATTAGACACAAAGCTTGAGGTCACATTATTATTTATAAGTGTTATAAATCATGAAAAGCGGGGCAATGAAATGAAAATTTTTCAAAAAGTAGGCAATGAGGCACTTTTATACCGTATTATTTTAGCAGCTGTTGTTGTGTTTTTCATTGCAATAGGAACATTCATAACGTTTCAGCAAGGCAGCGATATGTATTTAGGCAATTTCGAAGAATATAATAACGATGATGTAAAATATATACGAAGTGCCGAGACATTGCTTAATGAAGGTACATTTACTTATCACAAAGTAGAAGATTCGACTGTATTTATTATGCCTGCCCTTACGATGGTGTTGGCATTTTGTATGAAGATATTTGGATATTGGCAGGGAATTACTGCATTCCGCATTCTTCAAGTTTTAATGATGGCAGGAACGATGATTCTTCTTTATCAAGTTTGTCGACGATTTTTCCATGAACGAATTGGTGTAATAGCAATCCTACTGTTTGCGCTATATGCACCTAACTATATGGCAGCAAATTTGATTTTAACGGAAGCCTTTGGGCAGTTGTTTTTATGGCTGTTTATTTATACCGGAATTGTAGCTGTAGATAAAAAGAAATTGAGTTGGTTCGCCATTGCAGCAGTAAGTTTAAGTATCGGGATATATGCAAGGCCAAACTTTGCACTCCTTCCGGTCGTATTTTTAATCTACATGCTAGTTCGAGGATATAAAATAAAAGAGATTATTAAACCTGCTATTGTTGTATCTGCTGTAATATTAATTTGCATTTCCCCTTGGTGGATCAGAAATGCTGTCGTATTTGATAAGTTTATTCCGCTCACGCTCTCGTCCGGCAATCCATCTGTATTAGGAGCTATGATCGATTGGAGATATCCTGCTGGTGCAGAAGAGAAATTCAAAGAGGATTTTACGCGGTTAGGCGAGGCGAAAGATGCCATCGAATCCAATGAAATTCAAGCTGAGCTTGCCAAAAAAATTAGAAACTATGGATTTGAAACGGATCGCAATCGTTATATTAAACATTACACCGTTGATCGGGTAGTCGATATGGTCAAAGTACCTTATTATTGGAAGCCCGTACTTCATATTTCGAAACCCATCGTGGGCGTATATCACTACGTGCTGCTATTGCTCGGAGTAATTGGGTTGCTCATGACCGTTATTTTTAAAAGCAAACGCAAAGAACTATCTATATTGATAATAACCATTTTATATTTCATATTTACATCACTGCCATTTATTACGTTTGAACGATACGGTTACTTCATTATGGCGTTTATCACGATATATGCAGCCTATCTCATTCATGAGCTAGTTGAAGCTGTGCGTTCGAAGAAGAGAAGTTCTTTGAGACAACCAAACCATTAGAGGGAGGAACCAAACCTTTAGAGGCTTCTACCAGACCTTCAAGGCGTTTCGAACCCACCCAAACCCTCCCTTCCAAGGGAGGGCCCCAAGGGCTGCGCCCTCTGGACACCCGCAATTGGACTAACGCTAAAGCTAGCCATGCGCTCTTTTGCTGCGTTTGCGTTGGAACGCTTTCGTCCCTTTGGGACACGCTTTACTTTGGGTGCATAACCCGCTGATTACTTGTTAACCAAACTTCAAAAGCGTTTCGAACCCTCCCAAACCCTCCCTTCCAAGGGTGGGCCCCAAGGGCTGCGCCCTCTGGACACCCGCAATTGGACTAACGCTAAAGCTAGCCATGCGCTCTTTTGCTGCGTTTGCGTTGGAACGCTTTCGTCCCTTTGGGACACGCTTTACTTTGGGTGTATAATTCGCTGATTACTTCTTTAAGGAACTGTTTGATGCTTATTTGGCTGAAAACTACTTTGCTAAAGTTCTAACGAACCCTAGGGACGTTATCTCATGTTATTTGGGGTGATATGTGTTACTTTTCCCGAAATAACGATACTGAGGTTCGTTAGATTATTAATCTAGTACGAAACGTTTGAATAAGAGCTACTGGGTTCGTTAGAGTTGGCAATCGCGTCGCTCTGCTTAAACTTCATCAATAAAACACAGAAATACAGAGGGGCTGTTCCTAGCGTAGATAAATCTACGTTTGAAACAGCCCCTCTGTTTTGGTGGGATGTGAGTGCATGTTGTGTTTACTCGATTACTCTTTTACTGAACCCATTACCAATCCTTTGACAAAAAACTTTTGGAGGAATGGATATACGATAAGTATCGGGAGAGCGCCGATGAAGATTTGGGCTGATTTCACTGTTTTTTGTGAGATTAGCGCTAAATCAGCTGGGTTCATGCTCATCGAGCTCATATCGCGCTGGATGATAACCGTTTGAAGGAATGTGGCCAGCGGATAACGCTTTGGATCTCCGATATAAAGCAGGCCGTCAAACCATGAATTCCAATGAAAGACCATGCTGAACAAAGCGAGCGTTGCAATGGCCGGCAACGAAACGGGTAGATAGATGCTGAACAATGTACGGAAATGACCTGCTCCATCAATGAGCGCTGCTTCCTCCAGCTCCTTGGGTACTCCGCGGAAAAAGTTGAGCATAAGGATGGTTAAGAAGACATTAACCGCTCCTGGAAGGACGAGTACCCAAAAGTTGTCCATAAGGCCAATCTTTTGAATGACCATATAAAACGGGACAAGTCCCCCATTAAAGAGCATCGTGAATACGAACAGCCATGCATAAATATTTCTGCCGCGGAATGCGGTGTTTTCTTTGGATAGCGGATAAGCTGCCAAGAAGGCTAACAACAAAGTCAATAGCGTTCCGATTACCGTCCTCTGAACGGCGATCCACATCGAGTTTAGAAAGATTGGATTGCTTGTCGTTTTTCGGTAAGCATCCAACGTGAAATCGACTGGCCATAGACCGACGATATTAGCATCCGCAGCCGCCTTTGCACTTAGCGAAACGGCAAGCACATGCAGCAGCGGAATCACACATAGCAGGGCAAGAACGATCAATAGGATCGTATTAAACGTGTTGAAAACGCGATAGGATGGTGATTTATGATACATTCGGCAGGTCCTCCTTTGGCTAGCGTAAACGGCCATCGCGTCCTCAGACGGCTAACTCGTTTCGCGATCTTGCTTATATTATTTAAAAAATTCTGTAATTGGCTAGTTTGTAAGCAAGGCGATAGGAGATAACGACTAAGACAAAGCTGATCACCGATTTAAACAATCCGATTGCCGTACCAAAGCCCATTTCGCCGCTTAAAATAGCTGTGCGGTATACAAACGTATCAATAATATCGCCCTTCGCGTAAACCAATGAATTATAAAGGTTGAAAATTTGATCGAAGCCCGCATTCAGCACGTTTCCGAGCGCCAGTGTACCGACTACAATAGCAATTGGAATCATCGACGGAACCGTAATATGAAGCGTCTGCTTCCAGCGGCTTGCGCCATCCACCTCTGCTGCCTCGTAAAGCGATGGGTTAACGTTGGCGAGCGCTGCAAGGAATACGACGGTACCGAAGCCAAACTCTTTCCATACATCAGAGAGGATAACGGTGAAGCGGAACCAGTCGCCATCGCCTAGGAAGAAGATCGGCTCGATTCCGAATATTCCTGTTAGGAGACGGTTCACCAGCCCGCCTTCCGTCGATAGAAGATCCGTAAGAATGCCGCCCAAGATAACCCAAGATAAAAAATGCGGCAAATAGACTAGCGTCTGTACAAAACGTTTGACAAGCTGTTTTCTAATTTCATTTAAAAGAATAGCGAATACGAATGGAGCAAAAAGATTCAGTACCATTTTGAAAATAGCGATGATTAGCGTGTTCCAGATCACCTGCAGGCTGTCTTGCCTCTCGAACAAATAGCGGAACTGATCCAGTCCAACCCATTCCGAGCCTGTCAGGCCTAGCCATGGTTTATAATCCTGAAAAGCCATTACAAGTCCACCCATTGGCAAGTATGCGAAGATGATTAGAAAGACGAGGGATGGAAGCACCATAAGATGGAATGGCCATTGCTTTATGAGGTAATAAAACAGCGGTTTTCCTTTTGATTTGACAACAGATACCGAAATGTCATCTTGTTGAATTGTTTGCTGCTGAGACATGTTTTGTTCCTCCCGCTGGATGAAATGCAGAACGCAATCAGCCTTTCACGGCACGTATGCATCGCGTTCCTTATATAAAAATTATATCAGCGACGGAAAAATTGAAGTAGCTAACAAACCCAACATTCATGGCACAAATGCAACCACTTTTGCCATCCAACATGTGAATTCAGCTTGCTGCATAACACAAAAAAATGCAGCCCCTCAGGGACCGCATTTCGTCAAGCTTATTTCGTTAAACTAGCATACCACTCATTAACTTCTTTCGTCATATCGTCGCCGCCGGATGACTTCCAGCTCTTTACGAATTCATCAAAAGCTTCAGCCGGTTTAGCGCCATAAATGATTTCGTTAAACGTTTGAGCTTCAATTTTTTTCAAATAGTCCATGCGTGATTTCATTGTTTTGGTAGGAGGTCCTACAAACATATCTTTCTTGGAAATCGCATCTTGCTCCATAACGACAGTTGCCGCAAGCGCCGTTTCCGGTCCGTACTGCGCAACAACTTCCTTCTCGCGATAAGTTTTTGCTTCTTTGCCTTCAGCTAGGTTAAGCAATGCTTTAAACTGTGCATCAGGAATACGCGCACCGTCGCGTACAATGAAATAACGTAGTGGAGCCGTAATCGCACCGCCTGGAACATCATCCAAGTACAGCGGTTTGCCGCTAGCATCAAGAGCGTAATCATAACCTTCAAAAGCGCCTAGCTCGAACGGGCTTCCTTCTTGCGGGTCAGCTAGGTTTTCGAATAGATAGTTCTCATAAGTGAAGAAAGCTTCTGGATTTTTCATATCTTTATTGATCAGAATAACGCCATTTACAAAGGAAGTGCCATGACGCATTGCTTTACCGTCTTCACCAGTTGGAATCGCATAAGGCTTCCATACTGCGCCTTCAGCATTTTTTGCTGTATCCAGCAGCGGCCAGCCGCTCATCCAATAAGGTCCAGGGATAATGCCTGCTGTTCCAGCTACAGCTGGTTCAGACGTTTTATTCTCATCCCATAGTGCTGCTTCTTTCGGAATATAACCTTTGTCGCGCCATTCTTTAAGTTTAATTAGACCTTGCTTCATGCCTGCGTTCGTAGAACCGTATTCCAAAGTTCCATCCGCTGCCACATTCCATTGTGCTGGAAGTGTGCCATATGCGCCAAATACCCATGATGGGTCACCCATCCAAGTGTTCATCGACGTTTTAAAGCCAACGCTTAGTGGAACAACTTTTTCTGGCGACAATCCTTGTGGATTATTGTTTTTAAAAGCTTCCATTACCGTTTCCAGCTCAGCAATCGTTTTTGGAGCTTTCAAATTAAGCTTATCCATCCAGTCTTGACGAATCCAGAGCACATAGTCGTTGTTGTAAGCATAATCAAGTAAAGGGATACCGATTCGTTTTCCATCACGCATGTAAGCATTCCATACGCTGGTATCAAGATTCATTGCCGCTTTCCATTTCTCGCCGGCATATTTATCGAACAGCTCGCCTGCGTCTTGGAACATGCCGGAGTCAATTAGATCTTGTGCCAGCAGCTTGTCGCCAACGACAGCAACATCGGGCATTTTTTGCCCTGAAGACATCGCAAGGCGCATTTTTGTTGCAAATGCTCCATTTGTATCCGTCACTGACCAAAGGGAATCTACTTTAATACCAAGCGTATCGAGCGCCCATTTTGTTGCCACGTTGTTTTCAATCGTTTCTCCCTCACGGAAGGTTAGCGCAGGGTCTACTCCCCATACAGTGGAAATCGTAACCGGCGGATCGTATTTCTCTTTGTAAGGGTTTTCCTCATTGCCCGCGGAAGTGTTGTCGCTTGGCTTATTCGACGGCTCTGCCTTGTTGCCGCTGTTCGAGCAGCCAATGATGGCTGATACGATTAGAAGCATACAAAGCATGAACGTGAACCGTTTCTTTGTTTTCATATTCATTGTAATCCCMCTCATGATTATGTTCTACATGCTTAATTATAGGCTTAGGGGCAATTTCAGCCTATGACACAAAGCGAACATATCAGCACCTTTTACAACCACTTTACTGTTCGCGAAACTCCTGAGGTGTCATACCATAATATTTTTTGAACGTTTTGCTAAAATATTGCGGATTCTGATAACCAAGCTCACTCGTTATTTCATATATTTTTTTGTTCGTATTTTTCAGCAAATAAAGCGCCCGCTCCATCTTCATTCCGATGATCCATTCACTTAAGCTTTCTCCCGTTTCCGCTTTAAATACTTTCGAGAGATAAACCGGATGAAGAAACACGCGATCAGCAATCGTTTTTACAGTCGTATCTAAGCTAAGGTTGTTCGCAACAATTTCCTGTACCTGCTTAACGATAAAGCTTTTGGAGCTTTCCTCTTTCACTGAAAGCACGCTTTGCAGCTTATGCAATACGCCAATTGACCAATCCTCCAGCCGATCAGGCGATAGTACAACCGTTTGATCCAAAATAAAATCGATACCCAGCTCATTGATTTGGGATACGTATTGGCCCTGTCTATGCGTAATATACATAAAAGCATTGGTAAGCGCTAAGTATACCTCGTATAGATGCTCTCTTGAGAATCTTGTATTTTTCAAATCGGCAAAAACATCTTTAATTTTCTGCTCTACCGCATCCCAGCGCTTCGACTCCAGCAAGGTTATCATCGTAGGCGGCTTATATAAGCTTTCCATTGATTTAACAAAAGTGTTGTCCTTGCCCGAGCGATCCTCCAAATAATGAATAGAGTGCTGCTCTTCATTTGCAATCATGAACATCGCTCCTAGGCCTGAACGATACGCAGTCGTAATCGCACTTGGAAACTCGAACCAATCCGTAACGACAATGGAGATATCTCCTTTGAGATAGTTGCTCACATTTGTACGAAGCTTCTTGGTTGCTTCGGCAAGTATCGTTTTACGTAAATTGCGGCTTTCCACACTAAATTCTGATTTCTCGCCAGCTTCCGTTTTAGGCTGCGCCATAATAAGCAAATATTCATGCGGCGCTTTGCAATGCCATACATGGAAATGCTGAGCAAACGACTCCTCCGCTATATTCCCTACGGCAAACTCCATAAGTGAGGAAGAGCTATAATCCAGATGTGAAAATTGTTTGCCCAGTTGGACGAGCATCATGACAGTTGGACGTTCTATCTCAAGAGAAATTTCGTATTGCGTCAGCTTCTCTTTAATCGTCTTTGGCGAAAGCTGTCTGCCTAATACCAAGTCGACCATAAAATTGGCGCGCAGCACCTTGAAATCAGATTTGCGATCATACAGCAGCTGTTGATATTTCTCTGCCTGCTCCCATTCATCCTTTAACGCTTCGATTGCTCCCGATATCGTTTTCACAAATTCATCGTCATTTACCGGCTTTAATATATAATCAAATGCTTGCAGCTGAACGGCCTTTTTGGCGTATTGAAAATCAGAATGCCCTGTAAGCAAAATGCATTTGATATTAGGCCAGCGCTGGCTGATCTCTTGAACAAGCTCAAGCCCGTTCATTTCCGGCATCGCAATATCGGTAACGACAATATCTATTGAGTTTTCTTCAAGAAGCTCCAGCGCTTCAAAGGCAGATGTCGCTTGATACACGCTTTTTACGCCAATCGAGAGCCAGGGAATAGTCTTCTCCAAGCTTCCCGTAACGTACGACTCATCATCAATCAATAAAATTTCAATCATTTGAAAACCCCTTTTTTTATCTAGCTTGGTGACCAAGTAATCGTGACTTTTAGACCTCCAAGATTTGAGGATGAGAAGCTAACCCCTGCTGATCCGCGAAATCTTAAGTGCATGCGCTGATGAACATTCCATAACCCGCAGCCCATTTGCTCATCCATTTGATTTTGCATTTTGTGCTGAAGGATAAGAATATCCTCCATGCTCATTCCCTTGCCGTCATCCTCTACGACAAGCCGTGCTCCTTCTTCATGCCACTCTCCCGTTATTTGAATAATAGATGCATCCGTCCATGCCTCAATACCATGAATAACTGCATTCTCAACGAGCGGCTGCAGCATCAGCGGCGGAATTTCAAGATGGCGCATATCCGCAGGCAAGCTGATCGAATACAGCAGTCGCGGCATGCGCATTTTTTGAATTTCCAAATAGCTGGTCACAAAATTAATTTCCTCTGACATCGTAACAAGATCGCGTTCCTGCCTTGTCGTATAACGGTAATAGTTGGACAAATGATGCGACATGGCAACGACTGCTTCATTCTTTTCAAGCTTGGCCATACTCGAGATGAACGAGAAGCAATTATAGAAGAAATGCGGATTGATTTGTGATTGCAGCTGTTTTAAACGTGCTTCCCGCACATGAATTTTTTCCAAATATACCGTTTCAAACAGCTCTTGAATTTGAGCGACCATTAAGTTGAAGCGCGTATAAAGAAAACCAAACTCGCTCCTGCCGCGCGGCTTCATTCGAACCGAATAATCACCATTTTTCAGCTTTTGAAAACCAACGATGAGATGCTTAATAGGAACCTGTACCTGCGCATATAAAAGATAAGCAGCGATGCAGCATAACAGCAATAAGCCTGCCAAAGATACATAAAATAATTGATTTGTCTTTTGAATAGGCCGAATGATTTCGGAAATCGGAATATAATCGATCAAATGCCAACCAATCGTTTCTGACTTCACGATATTGACCAAATATTTTTCCCCGCCCAAATCAATCGTCCGGCTTTCCAAGTCTTGAAGCGGCTGTTGCTTCAACAAATGGATCACGTTGTTCGTCAGTTCCTTATCTGCCGAGCGATTATAAATAACGCCGACGCCTTCCAAATAATAAAATGGCTCTCGGCGGCCATCGCTCTTGAACTTGTCCAGCATATCTTTAATGTTCGAGCTGTCAAACTGCACCTCAATGACCAGGTTCGAGCTGCTTGGGTCCAAGTAACTGGAATACGGTGTTACCGCATAACGAGAGAAAACAAATTCATTATTTTCAGCGGCCTTCACTTGCCAGCCAGGCTTTAATCTTTTTTTCAAATCGGCGTCGTCATAAAGCACAACGTCATTATCCGAAATATCTCTATGGAGTATCGGTGAATAGATATGAAGGCTGCTTCGCCATTTCGATGAATTTTGCTGAATGGCCAGCTTCGTTTGAATTCTTTTGATCAAAGTAATCATGCCCAGACTCAGCTCCGGCATTTCCGTAAAAATATCGCGAAGCGACGAAATATCTGGATCCTGTATCAATAAGTCAGGCCAAAGGGCCATCGAGTCGATGCTTGTATTGACTTGATTCTGAAAGAATAGGAGCTGATTCGTATTCGACTTGTTAAGCTCCTCACCAAGAATGTCGGTGCTGGTCTTATTAGAKTAGAAATAGAGCAGCATAATCGGAACCAGCATAATGATGATTAGAGCAACGATTTTAGTAAATAAATTAATTTTAGGCATATTGCTTTGCACCTCTGCTGGATGTCATTTGGGCTGCTACTTAATAATCATTTTCTTCCTCTTCACCATACGTGGACATTCCATTCAATTCAACCCGTAAAATCGAAATGTATGTTATGTTTTTACAACCACTTTATTGCACAACATTTCTATTCTTTCAAAAAAAGAACCAGAATATCGGTTTTCACTCCGACATCCCGGTTCTTTCGTTTACGTTAATTGTTATATTTGTACGCAAGCATGGAGGGCAGCGCGTTTCCTTCAAAATCAAACAGCGTCGTGTTATCGACCACATTAGGAGCGTCCTTCTGCCAGCCTACGCCTGGTACATAAATCATGACGGGGTCCCAGTAGAGCACGCCAAGGCATCTTCCCCCATCTACCTGCTTAATGCCGTTCATCAGAGAATACATGAAATCACGTTGACCTTCTGGCGTACTCTCGTACGGCTCTGGCCCATTGTTCTCAAGCTGTCCTCGCATGCCGGCACCCGTAACCGCGCTCCAGTTAAAACCCGCTTCCATGAGCAAAATATCCTTATCAAATCTGGCGATCAGCTTATTGCAAAAGGCTACTAGCTGCTGAACCGATGCCTGTGTCCAGAACGGATAATAAGA
The DNA here is from genome assembly GCF_056398745.1 of Paenibacillus sp. 01T424. Classification (NCBI taxonomy): domain Bacteria; kingdom Bacillati; phylum Bacillota; class Bacilli; order Caryophanales; family Paenibacillaceae; genus Paenibacillus; species Paenibacillus sp. 01T424. The sequence goes on from NZ_JBFTPZ010000001.1 coordinate 448,117, forward strand.
TGGTCCGATAATGTCATAGGGAACGCCATACCGCTCGCAATTGCCAAAAAACTGCTCGTATTTCTCATCCTCAGTCGCGCCGTCCAAATGAATAACGACCTTACTCGTTTCAGATACTTCCTTCACCGCTTGATAACCTGCCTTTAGAAGCTCAGCCAGCTGCGGCCAATTCGCAATAGCACCATCGGGATAACACATGCCGCCTTGTATTTCATTGCCAAGCGATACATACTCAGGAGCTGTGCCTTGTTCATCCAAACGCGTCATAAAGGCTCGTGTATATTGATATAAAGCTTCTCTCAGCTCCGCAAAAGAAAGTCCTTCCCAGTTATGGGGCTTGTGCTGAGCCAAACCATTTGTCCAGTAATCACTGTAATGGAAAGAGAATTGAATTTGGAATCCCATGTCCTTCGCTCTTTTTACTAAAGCGAGCGTTCTTTCCTCGTTCTGATAACCTCTAGCGTCCAGCTGATTCGAAGGCCAGTAGTCTTTGTTTCCAGGATCATTATATAGTCGAATCCGAACAATGTTATGCCCGTAAGCTTTCAATATTTCAAGGCCGTCCATCGGTTCATGATGATCTTTATAAATACCGCCGTTTTCCTCAATCCGCGGCATCTCGGAGATGTCCCCGCCCTTCAGCAGCTCATAGGACTCATCACTTTTCACAAGCTCAAACGATTTCACCTTACACCAATTCCCGCCGTTCCCTTCGGTAAAGAGACCAATGGTGCACTTTCCATCCCTTACTTCTATGCCTCGTATAATAACAGGTATCCACTCTGATGATACTGGAAGACTTGTTATTCGAGTCTCACCACTTACAGCCTCCGCAAAAATATAGCAGGTTTGTTGTCCTCCGCTGTTTTGCGTCAATGCTGTCAATGTATAATAGCCGTTCTCAAGCTTTTCAACAGTCCTAGACGCCGCTGAGCAATAAGAAGCGGTATGTTGAAGCATAAGATACTCAGTAGACGACGGATGATCCTGCTGGATGCCCTCTGCGACTTGATTGCCGTTAGAAAACAAGCTCCAGTCCGCCCGTTGGTTTGTCTCAAAAGAAAAATACATCATATACCTCCGATTTCATTCGTAATCGTTCTTTGCTATCGTATCAAACCGATTCCACGCCATACAGGGCATATTCACAACATATTGGTTGCTATTTCAACCATACGTTTGATTACGCATGATGAGTGAACGAATAAACGGCTTTTTCAATAAAAACAGGGCATATCCGTCTAAGGATATACCCTGTTTGTTATCTAACTATTTAATGGGCAGAATACATCATTTGAAACAATCTTTCTAAAATAACAGCAGCCTGTGCCCTTGTCGCATGGCCTTTTGGTGCAAATACACCCTGCCCGACTCCGTTGACTAAACCGGCTTGCTGCATCTGTTGAATAGCTTCAACAGCATAATCAGCTATTTGCGCTTGATCAGCAAAAGCTTCGACGTTTGTTAGATTACTCAGCTTTACGTTGACTGCTTTTACAGCACGGTACATCATAACAGCCATTTCTTCACGGCTTATGATATCATGCACACCGAAGCTGCCGTCATCTTTGCCTTTCACAATACCGAGTTTTTGAGCGTTTATGATCGCTTCTGCATACCATGCTCCTTCTTTAACATCCGAGAAGCCTGGTCCATCTCCCTTAGCTGCTGTATCCAAAATCCCCATTAACATATGCAGGAATTGTCCTCTTGTTACGGCATCTGTCGGCTTAAAGGTTTGATCCTCAAATCCGCTTATGATGCCTCTTGCCGCAAGGAACTCGATACTCTGCTGTGCCCATCCAGCCTTAGCTAGATCGGTAAATGAAACAGCCTTGTAAACCGCTGCATATTTGCTGAAATGCGATGGACTAAAAGTAACTGTCGCCTTCGCAGCATCATATATCGCGTTTTTCACTATTTCCAGCTTACCATCCTCGTTGATGTAAAAAATAACAACGTTATGAGGCTCTTCTCCTTGACGCAACGTATAAGGAAGTTCGATGATAACCTTGTTCTTATCAAAATGAGGAACTTTCACCCCATCGACGGTAAGATTAAAATCATAAACCGTATGGTCGCCTACAGCCTTCTTCACTTCATTGGATAAGGCTGAAACATCCACTTTAGCAGCTGAAAATTGTACGTTGTTTGATGCTGAGTTGATCACATCCTTGAACAGGTCAGGTGCGAACGAGATCGTTGCAAAGCCAGTTTTGAAAATAACCGCTTGCAGTCCTTCATTTGCTAATTCTGTCATCTGCTTTGCAGCCATATTCGCAATGATGCCTAAAGCTCCCGTTGTCGGCATCGCGGTTACTGTGATTGAATGATCCTTATCATTCTTCAGCCCTTGCCTCAAATCAACATTCCCCGCCTGCACTGTTGGTGTCGGCTGCGGTGTCACCGGTGTGGCCGGTGTCGGTGTTGGCTCCACCGGCGTCGTTGGTGTTGGTTCTGGATCCACTGGTGTCGTCGGTGTTGGTGACGGTCCAGCTTCTGCTTCCAGCACAATCGTTACTCCAGATGTCACCTGCTTATCGGTTACAGCAATCCCAGTTACTGATCTCGTTATATAGCCTGCTTTACTCACAGCAATAGAATAACCCGATCCTTGCGGTATATCTGATAAGGTGAATTCACCTGCCGCACTTGAAACTGCCGCATATTCTACTCCTTTAATGACAGTTTTTAAGGCAGCATCCGCCAGCTTGTTGCCTGCTGCATCCTGCACTTCACCGCTGATCGCACCGGTTCCTTCACCTAGAAAACCTACTGCAACCGCATCAACTAAAGCCCAGTTTCCTGCATTCGCGTTTGCGTAGAAGCCTAACGTCAGCTCCCCGCGCTCTACCTTCACAACCATGCTGAATGGCGTCATTGCATTTGTTTTTGGAATATTTAGACGTGCCAGCTCACCTTTCGAGTCCTTGGCGTACATATAATATTCCTTCTGCTCACCGCCATTATAGAACCATGCTGAAACCGTATAATAACCGTTTGCAAGCCCTGTAATCGTCTGATTAGCATCCGATTCATAGGCTCCCGCATGCCAAAGATTTAGTACATAACTTCCATCCTTAGGATTATCTTTCGAAGCAAAGGTTGCATTTGCTGTTCCCGTAATGTTCCACCCTGGAAGAGTATATTTATCGGCACCCTGCTGCTCAAAACCAGCATTTATTAACGGTATTTTCGCAGCTAAAATGATGTTGCCAGCTTTTGTTGTCTGACGAGTCGTAACATCAACCGCTGAGGCCGAGCCGTTTAAATATCCTTCTTTGCTTGCCGAAACGGCGTAACCATTGCCGCCTAATACATCAGCAAGTACATATTGTCCCGCTGCATTCGTCTTTGCGGTATAGGTTTTCTCACCCTTAACTGCAATGACCGTCGCATCTTCAACAGGCGAGTATGAGCTGTCTAATACGATACCTGTTATCGCCCCAAGATTATTCAATAGCGTCAAATGAACATCACTAGTCGTTTCGCCAACTTTAACCGAAACAGGGGATGACTCTGCATTTAAATAACCTGATTTTATGGCAATGACCTTATAGTTGATTCCCGCAGGTATGTTCACTAGTCGATATTCACCAGCTGCATTGGTCAATGCGGAATACACTTTACCTGCTGCAGTAACGCTAACTTGTGCTTTATCGATTGGTGCTTTGTCACTTCCAATGATTGTACCTGCTATCGTGCCTGAATTTAATGCTAAAGATAAATCAATCGACGAAGTCGTCGACCCAATTGCTATCGAAGCGTTGACAGCTCTCTCACTAACATAACCTTCTTTAGCAGCCGTCACAGTCACGTTTGTGGCAGCAGGCAAATCAGCAAGCGTATACTGACCTGAGCTATCCGTAACTACGCTGTATACAACGCCATCAATCATCGTACTTACCTTCGCATCAATAACCGCATTATGGTTTTGATCCTTAACGGTTCCCGTAATAGCGCCGCCGATCATTGCAATATTCTGATTCGACGTGAAAGTACCCGGTTCCATGAGGTTAACGGAAATATTTCCGCCTTCATACCCGCTTTTTGCAGCTGTAATCGTATAGGCTTTGCCGATTGGCAAATCCGGAATGAAATAGTTCCCAGCTGCATCCGATTTTGTCGTCAACATCGTACCATTTACATCAACAGCTATCGTCGCATGAGCGATGCTTTTGCCAAGCGCGCCTCGCACAACACCCGAAATATGTCCAAGCGTCGACCCTTCCGTATTTTGCTTGTAGGCATCATGAGCGGGCAATGCTTTGCCATCAAAATCAAACAAAGTCGTATTTGACACCACGTTCAAATCGGGTTGATCGTCAATTTCTTTAATTGCCCAGCCTACACCCGGCACAGCAATCATAATCGGGTCCCAATATAGATCGCCGATAACTCTGCCATTATCTATGCTCTTCAGACCGTTGAATAAATTAATCATAAATTCTTTTTGCCCTTGTGGAGAGCTCGTATCTGCTGGGTATGGTCCGTTATCGTTTAGCTGGCCTATAGTGCCGTTTGGCAGCGTGGGATTCCAGTTATATCCAGTCTCCATAATCATAATATCTTTATCATATTTTTTGCTGAAATAATTACAAAACGCAACGATTTGTTCAATCGTGTCATCCGTCCAGAACGGATAATAGGACGGTCCGATAATATCATAAGGGACCTCTCTTGCCTCTATCTCATCAAAAAAGTTTTCATATTTGCTCGTGTTGCCTGCGTCATCCAAATGCAGAATGACCTTTGAGGTCGGAGAAGCCTTCTTAACCTCTTCCGCTCCGGCTTTAAGGAATCTTGCTAGATTAGCCCAGCTCCCTCCAGATGCTCTGCCGTAAGGAAACAAAATACCCGATTGCATTTCATTGCCTAATGACACGAACTCCGGCGTCGTGCCTTGGTCTACCATTGCTTCCATAACGTCTAGCGTATATGCACGCAAAAGCTCCTCCAGCTTAGTCACCTTTGCAGCATCGTCTGCCAAATCCTTAATCGCCGTTTGCCATGCGTTAGGAATATTATGTGTAGCGCCGTTCGTCCAGTAATCGCTATAGTGGAAGGACAATTGAATTTGCAAACCTGCAGCTTTTGCACGTTTGGCAAGCTTCAGAATGTCCGCCTTATCCATGATGCCTGCTGGACGGTAATAGCTGCCGTCGCCATGGCCTTTGCCCGGCTCATTATAGACGCGCAGACGTACGATATCGTGGCCGTTTTCTTTCAACAGCTGAAATAAATCCTTCTCATATCCTTTGCTGTCGTAAAATTTGCCGCCTTGCGATTCTACATAAGTAAGCTCTGAGACATCGCCGCCTTTGAGAAATTTATACGGCTGGTCATCCTTCACCAGCTCGACAAAATCAAGCTTCGTCCAGTTGCCTGCTTTTGCATCTGAGAATAAACCGATCGTCGCTGTTCCATTCGTAACCTGAATGCCGCGCAAATACACCTTTGTCCAGGTGCTGCCGATCGGTACCGCAGCTCTCGCCTCCGAGGTGCCATGGTCACGGGCGAATATGTAGCTCGCATGCTGGCCTCCGCCATTTTGCGCCCATGCTGTCAGCGTGTAATACCCGTTCTCTAGTCCCGTAATCGTCTGGGAGGTAGTCACCTTATAATCGTGATCAGAATAATGCGTTAAGCCATAGCTGCTTAAATAGCCCGGTGCTTCCGTATAGGAAGCGTCCATATCGCCTTCCTCTGACCAGGAGCTGATGACCTGAGCTGGTTCTTCCGCTTCGAAGCCCTGATTGCCAATTGCTACGCCAACAGGCTCCAGCTGGGCTTCCTCTTCTTTAACCAGTGAAATCAGATCGACACCAAGCCATTTGTCTGCAGCTCCGTCTGCATAAAAGCCGATCGTAACCTGATTGTTTTCAATAACGACTGGTAAGCTAATTTTGGTCCACGAGGATGAGCTGACCGGAATATTCACCTTCACTTCTGCTCTTCCCGTGTTTTTCGCGTACATATAGCTTTGTGTAAAGCCGTCGCCTCTTGCAACCCAAGCCGATAACGTATAGGTACCGTTCTCCAGCCCCGTTGCGGTCTGAAACGTATCCGCTGTATAAGCGTTAGCGCTCCAGTAGTTCAGACGCTTCGTGCCACCATTCTCAGGAGTCCAATCTTTAATAGAGATAGGCGTCTCGCTGCCTTCTGGCCCGAAGCTCGTCTCCCATCCTGTTAAATCATGCTCAAAGCTCGTATTTTCAAGAGCTTTTGCCGGAGCAGCTTCATCCAAGACGAGCGTAATCAAATCAACGCCCATAAAGTTGTTTGCATTGCCATCCGCATAGAAACCCAATGTCAGCTGGTTGTTTGCAACGACTAATGGCATGCTGATTTGTACCCATGTGCTGCTCTCCGGCACATTTGCTTTTACTTCAGCAAGTCCCGTGTCTTTGGCATACATATAGCTCTCATTAAATCCTGCTCCGCGCTCTACCCATGCGGATAACGTGTAGGAACCATTTTTCAAACCAGTAATGGTCTGATGCGTGTTAGCTGTATAAGCTGACGCGCTCCAATAATCCAATCGTTTGGTACCGCCTCCGGTTGGAATCCAGCTTCCCTGAATCGTAATCGGCGTCGTTCCTTCACCCGGTGTAAACGATGTATTCCACGAAGCAAGATCACTCTCAAAGCTTCCGTTTGGCACAATAATCGGCGTGCCTGCTGCATAAACTACAGGCCTATGAACACCTGTAAACAACCCCAATACGATACAAAACATAACAAAAATACTAATGCCCTTTTTACTGCTTCTTCTACTCAATTGGTTCACCCCTTCATCCCTGTTATTGATCCCCTTCGTCAAACACGAACCAAATAAAGCGCTGTCATTTATGGCAATGAAAATCGCTTTATGAGATATTACCTCTTTAACTTTAAAGGATTTRAAGTATACTACAAGCAGTACAAATGCAATATTTATGCAGGTTTGATAGCCTTTTCTATACAAAAAAACAGCATTTTGAGTTTTCACTCTCAAAATGCCGTTAGCTGGCCTTTACAAAAAGAAATCCCCAACGCTGAGGCGAAGGGGATTTCCGGTTATTGACCTAATAATATTTTTGCATAAGGTGAATCGATAGGCATCATAATGACTGGCTCGTTTTTCAACGTCGTCGCATAGCTCTCCAAAGTCCGATAGAAATTGTAGAACTGCGGGTCGCTGCCGTATGCTTTGTTATAAATAACGGCTGCTTCACGCTCGCCCTCAGCGACGATTTTTTTGGCATCAGCCTGCGCTTGCGCTAATAGCTCCGTAGCTGTACGATCCGCTTTGGAAGTAATTTTTCGCGACTCCTCATCACCTTCGGACAAGTAGCGTGCTGCGATCGATTGACGATCTGAAATCATCCGGTTGTATACGCTTTGCTTGTTTTCTTCCGGCAAATCGGTACGTTTAATGCGAACATCGATAACCTCAATACCATAATTATCACGAGTCAACGCAGACACAACATCCTTCGTAATCTCATCGTTAATATTGCCGCGCGCTGTGTTCTCACTAATGATATTATCGTAGTTGACCTCTGATAGCTTACGGCGAACAGAGTTGTACACGGCCTCATCGATCCGTTGTATACCGCCGCTGACCGACTGCACCGTTCTTAAAAACTGTGATGCATTCGTGATGCGCCATACCGTATAATTGTCTACTACGATCGGCTTCTGATCCTTCGTTAGAATCGTCGTCGGCGTGCTTTCATATGTCATTTGATATTTCGGCAGCGTCGATACGTTCTCAATAAACGGAAGCTTAAATTTAAGGCCCGGCTCTGGCACAGCTCTCATCGCTTCACCAAATCGAAGCACAACCTTATATTCGCCTTCCTTCACGATATACATCGAGCCTGAGCCCAGTATGACAACAATCAGCACAACTATAATTGTTAACCATTGGTTTCTTTTCATTGTGCGTCACCTCCTTGCGGAGCTTCTGTGACTGGCGGCGGCGTTGTTACCGGCGGAGTCGTCGTGCTGCCGCTACCGCTGCGCAGCAATTCATTTAGCGGCAAATAATTTACGGTATCGCTGTTCGAATTCGTAATAAAGATTTTCGCGTTTGGCAATATTTTTTCAAGCGTCTCCAGCACCAAACGACTTTGGGTAACATTCGGATTTTTTTTGTACTCGCCGAATATTGCATTAAACTTGGCAACGTCACCCTCGGCGTTCAGAATCCGAGATTTCTTCTGTCCTTCGGCATTTTCAAGAAGCGCCTGCGCCTCACCGCGCGCTTTCGGAATACGGTCATTCTCGTACTTCGCAGCGTTATTAATTTTTGTATTTTTCTCCTCGCGTGCATTCGTTACCTCACGGAAGGCCTCAGCCACTTGACCGCTTGGCGGCTCGATATCCTGGAACTTAATATCAATGATTTGTATGCCGGTTTTGTACTTGGACTGCAGCTCAATCAGCTTCTCCCGAACCTTGTCTTGGATGACTGTCTTACCGTCAGTAATGGCGTAATCAAGCTTCTCCGAGCCGATTACTGCACGAATCGAGGAGCTTGCTGCATTTCGCAGAAACTGCTCCGCATCGGAAATATTGTATAAGTAATCATGAATGTTGCTTATCTTCCATTGTACAACCGCATCCGCGGAAACGATGTTTTCATCACCCGTGATCATCATCGCTTCATCATCATTTGGAATGGCTTCAGAGCCCACTTGACGATAACCGATATGAATCCGCTGTGTCAGCTCCGCTTTTACAATTTTGACATCTTGAATCGGATAAGGCCATTTAAAATGCAAACCTGCTGAAGTTTCATTCGAATACTTGCCAAAGGTTAAAATGGCTGCCCGTTCCTGCTCCTGTACTGTGTAAAAGGAGGTTGTTCCTAAATAAATGACGATAACTGCGGCGACGATACCGAATACGATTTTTTTAACCGTACTTGGCTTTAGCTCTGGCGGCCTTCGACCGCTCATACTGTGATTCTCGCCTAGGTTCTGATTTTGATCTGTAAAGCTCAAAGAAATCTCCCCTTCCAAGCATCTTTTATATGGCTATAGGGGATAATACGCGAAAACGATGAAAAAGTAACCGATTTTGTCATATTTTTCTTAGCTTTCGTATTAAATAGCTCATTTCCTGCATTTTACTTGCTATTAATCCATTTTAGTCGCTATTGCGCCTGTACATAGAGCAGCAGCTTAGACTCCGATGGTGCCAGCTCAATGTGGTGTCCGTCGCCCTCTGTCACGGCTTGCCCCTCCTGTCCACTCCACAAATCCCGAACGACTATCCCCTTAGAGGAATCTATGCCCATTCTTGCAAATGATGCGTGCAACAAGCTTTCCTTCTCTACTTCGAAATTAAAAGCAGCGACGTAAGTCCCTTCCTCTGCTCGCAACATGAACAGATTTTCACTTTTGTTCCCACTGCTGCACTCAACTGGACGGAAGGTTACACCTCGTTTAGCTAACGCCATGATTTCTGGATTTGTCATCCATTCCTTGGCCCGCCGCGCTGCCTCCTCCATTCGGTAATCATCGCCGAGCAGAAGCGAGGTACCCGCAATCACCGCACTGTTCAAACGGCTTCTCCCTTCATGCTCGCTAATCGCACGCTGGTTGTCGCTTTTGTAGAGGACAACATGGTCGGGGTCGTTGAAACGATACAAGCTATCGTTAATCCACCAGCCATACGTTAACGCGTTAAGCATATATTCGGTATCATTGATCGTTCCGAATGCATCGCAGGATACACGGCGGCTGTGTGCATAGCCATGCGGAAATAACGGAGCAATAGACAGATTAATTAAGAACGGTCTGCCAATTTTCTCAGGATTCAGTGTCTCACGTACACAAGCCATACCTTTGTTGTACGCCTGTATTCCTGTTCTTATATCGGGGTCATAGAATACGCCTTCCATTGCGCCATGCGTCAGAAAATCCAGCTTAACATAATCAAAGCCCTGCTCTACAAAGCTCTCCAGCCTTTTTCTAATTCGCTCCAGCGCGACTGGATGCGATGGATCTATCGCAAATGCGCCATCCAGCTTCGGCAGCGGCTGTCCAGCTGTATCCTTGATCAAGATCTCACGGTAAAGCACTGCTCCATCTGTTCCTTCTACCGGCGTATCCGGATCGTTGCCCCAGAAAGCGAATGGCGTATAATAAGTGCCCGGCTTTTGACCGTTCGCTTTTACCCGTCTTAGTGCGTCCTTTAGCTGCTCTTCCGATAAATTGTCCCAGAAGGAGTCGAAGTTGACGTAAAGGCTTCCCTGATCGTCAGCAAAGCTGTTTTGCTGCAAATGTTTGGAGAAGAAATCAGATGTATACGTATACACATCATAATCAAGCTTGCCCATGACGGCTGACCAGCTGTTCCAGCCCATCGGTACGCCGCCTTCCCAAGGAAGTGCTGGTGTCAATACGGCATTTGCCTTGCCATACACTTCAAGCCCATCGCGGTAATCCGAGAACGCACCTACAAAGATCGTCGGAGATACAATGCTTTTACCGCGAATTGTTCCGTGTGCAACCGTATCTCTCGTCTGCATATCAGCGGCTCCGCCATAAACGCGCAGCCTGCCCAGATCCTCAGGGAACGTCCCTTCTACAACTACGCCTGTTTTCCAAGTATCATGTGTGACTGATCCAATAACAAATCCGTTTCTGCTTTGCGCACGATAAATGGCGGTTGTCTCATAGCTGTGTACGCTGCAAGGAATAGCATGTGAGGCAAAACGAACCCATTTGTCATTATCGAATGGAACGAATAAGGCCCTGATTTCGTCGCTGGCACCTGCATCTGCCCCAAATTGTGCAATACTTCCATCATTTAAATATGCGGCTAGCGGCGTGATTTCATTCGTCTCCCATTCGAGCTCGCTTTCCACTTCAAGCTCCATTAACAAATAAGGCAGCTGCTCGTACATACGGAAATGCTGACGCATTAATGGCTTGCCAAGCTCTTCATGCTCAAAGCTCCAGTGCAGCCCTTTGCCAAATCCATCCTCAATGGCTTGGATAGACGATTCATTAACAACATGTTTGCTGTAGAAAGTCGAGCGCAGCTGTTCCAAACCATAACGTGCTTCGGCATAAAGGCCAACCAGCGCCGCACCGCTGCTCCACTTCAGCGATACATGCCCATCCTTCAAATGTACGGTTGCCTGAATGACTCCATTATCAACCACATATTCCTCCATGCGCTGCTCCAGCTCGAATTGTCCCATCTTCATCTCTCATCCGCTCCTCTTTTATAATGGAAGAAGGCCGGCAGCGCCGGCCTCCATCATGCTTGCATTATGTTTATTTCCAAAGCTCAACACGATTTTTGTAATTGGTTGTATAAATCGCTTCAACCTTTGCATCTCCAGCAGCTTTCATATCACTAAGCATTTTATCAAAAATGCTGTTTGCTTCTTCAGGAGACTTCGCCATAATCGCTTTCGTCAGCCCCTGCTTCACAATATCATTAACCTTCTGCTCATTCAGTGCTTCAGGCGTTCCTCCCTGCGGTCCAAGACCATCGTAGAGTACGGAGTCATACACCGAGTCAGACAAGTTTTTGAGTGCCATCTTATCGACAGCGCCACGTTCAAAGCGGCCCGCTAAGTCATAAGGTGTGCCGTCAGAACCATTTCCGTTTTTGATAAACCAAGTCCATTTGCGAATGCCAGATTCCTTTGTATAGGCATTCCAATCGTCTTTAAAGCTTTGCAGCACTTCTGGACGCGGCGTATGCTTGCCATCCTTCATATCCCAGTGCTGGCCTTCAATTCCCCACATCAACAAATATTGTCCTTCTTCGCTCGCTAGGAAGTTCATAAATTTCATCGTGCGTTCCGGGTTTTTATTTTTCTTCGTAATCGTAATCGCATCCCAGCCAAGTGAACTGCGTCCGCCGTATGTCGTTTTTGCAGGATCTACGCCATCTGCTACAACCTTGTAAGGGAACAGCTGTGATTCTTCACCACGATCCTTCTTCAGAATCGTGTTTGCTCCTCCAGCATCCCAATACGCGCCTGTTGAAGCAAATACAGAACCTGTCGCCAATTTTTGTTCCCAAGCTTGCTTTTTGTTAATCGCCCATTCCTTATCGATCAGGCCTGTCCTGTACAAATCATTCATGTACAAAATCATTTTGCGGTATTGCGGGTCTTTCACATCAAACTTCAGCTCACCATTCTCATCGTAGAAAGGCAGCATACCRAACATACCTTTGAAAGTGCCTAGTGTACCGCCAAAGTTCTCTCCATCCATCGATAGAGCGATTGTTTCTTTACCGTCCATCGTAGGATATTTCGCTTTAAAATCAAGCAATAGCTGCTTGAATTCAGTTTCCGTGAAAGGCACTCCGCCTTCTGCTTTATCAGGAGCCAGCTCCTTCAAAATATCTTTACGCATATTGAAGCCGAATACGGGCTCATTCTCAAACCCATACCAGTTGGAAAGGTAATAGTTTTTACCATCTTTATATCGCGTTTTGTTAAGTACATCGCCATACATTTTTGCTACATCTGGGCCGTTTTTTTCAATCAAATCATTTAGTGGAATGATAGCACCCGACTCAATGTATTTGTTAACCAAATCACTGCTTCTCTCAAACATGATGAGATCCGGCAGATCATCACTTGCAAGCATCAGATTCAGCTTCTCCGCTGGATTGCCGGTTGGCTGCTGAATTTCTACTGTAATTCCTGTCCGCTTCGTAATTTCTGCCGCTACCGCGTTGCTGAATTTATCTCCCGTATTTTTATCGAAAAAGGTTATGGTCAGTGGTTCGTTAGACTTGTCATTTCCAGCGCTATTCTCGCCAGCACTCGAGTTGCCGTTTTCTTTAGCATTATTGGAGCCGCAAGCTGATAATACGGAAATGACAACGATCATGCTTAAAAATAATACGATCCATTTTTTAGTACGCATAGTATAAATCCCCCTCTTAAGTGATTCTATTATAGTACATTTTCATCCCTATTTAAGCGTGATCGGCATCACCTCCAACAAAGTTCCCGCTTCATTAGCTTTTTACTGCACCAAGGGTCATGCCTTTAACAAAATATTTTTGTAAAAATGGATAAACCATTAATATCGGAAGCGTTGCTACCATAGTTGCCGCCATCCGAATCGTATCCGGAGACACGGCCAGTCTTTTCGAAGCATCAGCGAGCTGCTGCGCATCGCCAACCATGGAGCTGGTTTGATACTGGTTCAAGATTTTTACAAGCACGGCCTGAAGCGTCTTAAGATCAGAGTTATACGTGAACACGTAGGAATCGAACCAAGCGTTCCAGTGGCCAATGGCCGTAAACATGCCGATCGTCGCGAGCACTGGTGTCGTTAGCGGCAATATAATTTTGAAGAAAATTTGCATGTAATTAGCGCCGTCTATTTTGGCTGATTCATCCAGCTCCTGCGGTAGCTGCTGCATGAAGGTTCGAACAATAATCATATAAAAGACGTTCATCATGCCCGGTAAAATAAACACCATAAAGCTGTCAATGAGATGCAAGCTTTTGAGCACCATGTAATATGGAATGAGTCCGCCGCCAAAATACATCGTGAACACAAAATACAGTGACCAGAACCGATTTCCAACGAGCTCGCGTTTACTTAGTGAATAGGAAAGCATACTAATGACAATAACCGCGAGTGGCGTTCCGATTAGCGTCCGCAGCACCGTAACTTTAATGGCCGTCCAAATCTCGCTATCGGATAAAATTTGCTTATAGCTGGCTAGGCTGAAATCTCTTGGCCACAAATACAGATTTCCTCGCAGCGTATCTTCAGCACTATTGAACGAAATGATAAATATGTTCCAGAAAGGATAAAAGGTTACGATAAAAACTGCGATGATGAATAAGTAGACGATCGACATAAACAGAAAATCATTTTTAAATTTTGCCATGAAGTGTTCTCCTTTTCTTGTTTGTCCTAGAACAACGACTGTTCATTCATTTTTTTGGCCATCTTATTGACGCTTAGAACAAGGATAAACGCGACGACCGATTTGAATAATCCAACAGCTGCTCCGTAAGAGAACATTCCGTTTTGCAAACCATATTTGTACGTGTACGTGTCAATAACTTCCGAATATTGGAGCACCGTATTATTTTGCATCAAAAATTGCTGATCAAAACCTGCATTCAATATTCCGCCTACCGCTAAAATGGCAAGAATGATAATGGTCGGTTTAATAGACGGCAGCGTGATGTGCAGCATTTGCTTTAATCGGCTTGCCCCGTCTACCTTCGCCACCTCGTACAGCTCCGGGTTAATAGCTGAGATAGCGGCCAAATACATAATGGCGTTAAAGCCCATGTCCTTCCATGTGTTGGAGAAAGCGATAATCCACCAGAATAGCGGACCATTTTGCATAAACTGAATCGGCTCATCGATAATTCCAAGCCCCGTCAACAAATTGTTTATGACACCGCTTGAAGAAAGTACCGTGATAATAATATTTGCGGCAATGACCCACGAAATAAAATGAGGCATGTAAGATACTGTTTGAAACGTCCGTTTGAACCAGCCATTGCGCATTTCATTAATCATTAAGGCAAGAATAATCGGCATTGGGAAACCGAATAACAGAGATAGAAAGCTTTGTGCCAGCGTATTGCGCATTACTCTGACGAAATCGCCATTCGTAAAGAAGTAGTTAAACCACTCCAGCCCTACAAACTCTGTAGTAAAAAACTGTCCAAAAAACGATCCTCCGCCTGGCGAGTAATTAATGAAAGCCATGTATAAGCCAAACATGGGAACGTAAGAAAATATGAGTGTGACGATTAAAGCCGGAAGCATGAGCACAAATAATAGCCGCTGTTCCTTCAATCTGCCCCATACATTAGAATTTTCAATGCTGCGCTTCTTTTTGGGTGGAACAGATTTACTTGATTCCGCTTTCATTATGGATTCCATTTAATAACCTCCTGCCAATCTTGCGTTGCTTAGTGACTTCATTATAGGTCGGCCGCCCTGCCCATTCTATACAAGCATTTACCGATTTGTAACGCAAAACGACACACTTCCATATGCTCCATTGTTGAAATGCGGTATTGCAGATAAACTAAATAAACATTCAAAAACAGATACATGATAAAAGGTGGGAACAAGCATGTACAGCATTTTGATAGTGGATGATGAAGCCATTGAGCTCGAAACGATGGAGCATTATGTGCCATGGGACAAAATCGGCATTACGGTCGCGGGAACGGCGCGAAATGGCAAGGARGCGCTTAGCAAGCTCTCTGAGTTAAAGCCTGACATTATTTTGACAGATGTCCGCATGCCCATTATGGACGGGCTGGAATTCGGAAGAAGAGCAAAACAAATCGATAAGAACGTAAAAATCATATTTTTGAGCGGACATAACGAGTTTCAGTATATTAAGGCAGCGCTGAACATTGAGGCGACTGGCTACTTGTTAAAACCGATAGATATGGAGGAGCTGATTGCATTAATTGAGAAGGTAAAGAAAAAATGCGAGGAGGAACAGTTGTCAGATCAGGGCGGAGAATGGCTGCGTGAAAAATGGATGACCCGTATTATACGCGAGCCGAATGAAGAGAAGCGAAAGGATTGGATTCGGAAATGGGAGCTTAGCTCATCCGATTTCAGTGCAAACAGGGAGTTTGCAGCCTTTTATGCAACGATAGATGCGCCGGCAGACTATCCTATTTCGGCACAGCCAGCAAGCGAAGCCTCTCCCGATAGAGTGGAGCTCATGCGGACTATTGCCCGACAATATCTCGATTCCTTTATTGTTGTTGAAAGCGAGCCGCATGCTTTATTCGTTCTCTTTCAATGGCGCAATGAGCAGAGAGCCGCAAAAGCTGCAATGGATTTCTGGGAGAAGTTCCGAGAGGAGCTCTCCCTCTCCTTCGGCGCACAAATTACGATAGGATTGTCCGCGCCGCATATCGGGTTTGATCTTATTTGGGATGCCTACTTGCAGGCGCGAGCTTGCAATGAGGAGAAGTTTTTCAAGCTCGGCGGAGCCGTTATAACGCCGGATGATTTATTGCCTACCAAACAAACGGATGATGATGGCGAGCAGCTTGCAGCTCGGCTTGCTTCCGCCTTGCAGTCAGGAGACGCCAAGCAGGTAACCATGCAGTTAGAAGCGCTCTTCTCAACGATTCGCGTAGAACGTATCCATCGAAATTTCACTATCCGAGCCATTATTCGGCTAATGGCTGCATTAGAGCAGCATTTCTCCATGCTGCTTGCAGGCTCGCTCAAGGACTTGCTGCTTGTGGACCATTGGAAGGAAATTTCGTCGATGAGCTCATCCTCACAGATTCAAGCTTATGTCATGCACTTCTGCGAAGAAATAAGAAAGACTTTAAGCGAAAGAGATGTTGACCGCAATCAGGCCATAGCCGACCAAATCGTTAAGCTTATTAACGAAAGGTATCATTTGCCGCTTACAGTCGAGGAGATTGCCAAGGAGGTCTACTTATCACCCAACTATATTCGAAGCATTTTTAAAGAAAAAATGGGTGAGACGATTCTTGATTATATAACGAAGGTTCGTATGAACCGGGCAGCTGACTTGTTAAAGGACAAATCCCTTAAGGTGCGTGAGGTCGCTCACAGCGTCGGGTATGAGAACGTCTCTTATTTTTGCTCCATCTTCCATAGGCACAAAGGCAGTACACCTAATGAGTTTCGGAAAATGTATCTATAGGCTGGAGTGAGAGTGCATGAAAAAGGTAACAGGCTGGCTGACGAGGCCTTTTAACAATTTGCGGCTAAGAGAAAAGCTGTTTGTCATGTTTTTACTCGGGGCCATTATTCCTTTAGTGTTTTTTGTTTTATATTCTTATCAGACGATTAAGAGCGAGCTTTCTGACCAAATGTACACGAACTCCGTTGCGTCTGTTGCTCAAATCAATTCAAATCTAGAAAATAAGCTGGATACGTACACAAAGCTATCAGCAAATCTTTATTTAAACAATTCGCTGCGCGCTTACTTAACGAATAACTATACAGAGGAGCCGTCTCTGTTTGTTGATGCCTATCAATACATTAATAACACCTTTTCGAATATGCTGACTACAAATCCAGATATTCATTCCATGTCTATTTATATTAATAACGATTCGCTTCCAGCTGACGGCATTTACATTAAACGAATGGATGATGCGTTCAAACGGTCAACTACGTACCGCTCATTGCTTAACAGCTACGGAAATGTTCGGTTTGTAGCAACGCCCCCTGTTGTTGACCAGCCTTCCATGTTTACGCTGACACGCATGCTTAATATTAGCAATCTAGACAATGCCTATGGGATTTTGACCATCAACATTTTGGAATCGGATATTTTCCGTTTGATGGAGAAAGAAACATCAGAGAAAACGATATTAATCGTTAATGATAGCGGCCTTATTATGTCCGCTAAGGACAAAAACATGTTAAATCGTCCGCTTAATCAATTTGTGAAGGAAAAATTTCCGAGCGCTAGAGAAGGAAGATTCGACAGCAGCTTTAATGGAGAAAAAATGCTTGTCGTATATAATACGACCAAATTCGGTTGGAAAAGCATCTCGCTAGTCCCTTACAGCAGCTTCCTTACCAAGGCGAATAAAACAGCTAAGCGGATTTTAATTTTTGCGTTAATCAGCTTTGGGCTTATGACGCTGTTCATCTACGCCACAGCCAGACAATTTACGAAACGCGTCGATTATTTAGTCGGCATGATCCGGCGCATCGAAAGAGAGGAGTTCGATCTCTTCGACATGAGGCCGCTTGGACGCGATGAAATTGGCCAAATCGGAAATGTGCTGCGGAAGATGGCGCAGCGGCTCAGCAATTTAATTTCCGACGTATACAAGAAAGAAATCGATAAGCGAGAAGCCGAGATGAATGTGCTGCAAGCGCAAATTAATCCGCATTTTTTGTACAATACACTCGCCTCCATATCGTCGCTTGCCATTCGAAATTCTGATCAGCGAATGAACAAAATGGTTACGGATCTAGCAAAGTTTTACCGGATCTCGCTCAACAAAGGGAAAAACAAACTTTCAATCCATGAAGAAATTCAGCTTACCCGCTACTACGTTGCCATCCAGCAGGTAAGATTCGGCGAACTCATTCGCGTGCATTATCAAATCGAAGAATCTGTGCTGCCCTGCCCAATCGTAAAGCTGACGCTGCAGCCATTCGTTGAAAACGCGATGAACCATGCCATTTGGGACGACACGCTCGGAATTAACATTATGATAAAAGCATATCGCGACGGCCATGATATCATTCTCAAAGTCATCGATGACGGCATGGGCATGCATATGCGCGGCCATAGCGGAGAAGAGCTGCCGGTTAGCAGCGACAACTTGTCTGGTTATGGCATTCGCAACGTCGACAATCGAATTAAACTTTTGTACGGCGAATCATATGGCGTCTCTATTTACAGCAGGCTCGGAATTGGCACGACGGTAACGATAAAAATTCCTGGACGTTAAAATGCTAGACAATAAAAAATCCCTCAAGCACTATTGCTTGAGGGATTTTTCGGTYTCACAGCCATAGCTGCTTAGTCATGATTCTTGCTGCTGGTTTATTTTACGGTAATTTTGTAAAGCTTCGATTGCGCGCCATTCAAGTCAACCTTAAGTTGACCTGCTGCCTGACTGGATGCATTCGTCCATAGGTCCGTAACTTTTACTTTGGAGGACGATGGAATGCCAACACGCGCAAAATCTACTGTTTTCGACACAGGGGCATTCGTATAGTTAAATACAGCAAGGTAGTAATCTTTCCCTTCTTGCATGATGAATGTATCCGCAGCCCCTGTACCTTTGTTGCCCTCTACTGGCTTGAACGCCTGACCTTTAAGTGCAACCTCATTAACTTGCTTGTTAGTGAGCAGCTTCTTCATCAATTCTTGTGCTGCCGGATTGCTGACATCGTCTGAGTTTAGAAATACAGTACCGGAAATAGCCGCTGAATTGATCCGAGACTGCGCAGCATCAAACGAACCGCCCTTCACAAGCGTCATATAATCTGGATCGGTATACGGATAGATCGTTCCGTTCTGCCACCAGCCATAGGTAAGGTTGTTTAGCTGATATTCCGTGCGGCTCAGTGAGCCGTCAATATCGCATGAGATCCGTCTTGCGTGGGCGTATTGACTCGGAAATAAAGGAGCAATAGAGGCGCTGATGAACATTTTTCCGCCAAGCACCTTATTGATATGAGCCATGCCTTGATTGTAAGCCTGAATGCCCGTTTGAACATTAGGGTCATAATGTTTGCCCTCGAAGGAGCCATGGCTTAGGAAATCGATTTTAATATACTCATATCCGTAATCAAGAAACCGTTTGAAATAATATTCAATCCGCTGCTTAGAACCCGGATGAGTCGGATCGATCGCGTAGGCGCCGTCTACTTTCGGCAGCGGGCTACCGCTTTGATCCCGCAAAATAATATCTCCATACGTGTATTTCCCGTCTGTACCCTCTACGACCTGACTCATGTTATCGCCCCAATAAACAAAAGGGCCATAATAAATGCCGGCTTTTTGCCCATTTTTGTTAATAACCTTAACTGCTTGCTTCAGCTGCTCCTCGGACAGATTATCCCAATAGGAGTCCAAATTAATATAAACATTGCCTTTGTTCGAGAAGGAATTTTTCTGCAAATTTTTCTTGAAGAAATCAGACACAGCGACTACTTTATCGTAGCTTAAATCACTTTCATATGCGCCCCAGCTGTTCCAGCCCACAGGCACACCCTTTGGCACACCGTGCTTAAATGCAAGCGGCGGCGCAACTGCAGCGTTCGCTTGACCGAAGCTCTCAAGGCCCTGGCGGTAGTCGGCATAGTAGCCAACGAGAATTTGCGGCGAAGTAATCGTCGTTCCCGTTACCTTTCCATGTGGAATCGTATCATGTGTCGAGGTAGGGGAAGAGAAACCGCCGTATACCTTAAGCTTGTTTAAACGATTATCAGAACCGCTCCAATAGATTCCTGTTTTCCATTTGTCATGTGTGACTGAACCAATAACCAATCCATTTCGGCTAGTATTATCATAAATAGCTGTCAATTCTGAGCTGACATAGTTATTGTTGTTCAGACTAGTATTCATCGTCCGCGCTTGGTATATAGACCACGCGTCATTATCGAACGGAGCGACCAGCACCCTATTATCCGAGTAGCTTCCAATATCGATTCCACCCTTGGCATTAAGGACAAGAGGAGCCATATCATTTGTGCTGAGCATGTCTTTACCCGTTACTTGTTGACTAATAAGAAAATAAGGCAAACGCTCATAGATTTGATAAATTTGCTTCATCGTCGGCAGGCCGGACTCACGATTCTCAATCGTTACCCGAATGCCTTTGCCATGACCGTCATTTATTTTTTCAACTTTTTTCATGGAGAACAAATGCTCAGCGTAGTTTTTGCTGTCGAGCTGCTTGTCCAATTGGATACTGCTGTACAATCCTTTGGCTATCGTCTTGTTGTTCCATTCGAACGCTGAAAGTCCAGACTCTGTGTTATAAATGATTTTGTAGACGCCGTTTGATAAAGTGACGCCTGACTTATGCTGCTCCACTTTAATCGAGCCAAATTTGCTGGAATCGATTTGCTTGCCAATATTGCCGATCCCATCCACATCACCCGGATTTTCACCCGGTGCCTGCGAGCTGATGATTTCGATTTTATCAATATCCGGCGACCATCCGCCGTCATCATCAAATAAAATGGTATTGCTGCCCGCTTGCAGCTGTACCTCAATACTGAACACACCAACCGTATCCCAGTTCGCAGTCGCAGGCGGGGAATAGGTCTCTTTCTCGCTATTGTTCACACGAATGGAAAATGACCGAGGATCGCCGGAAATATAGCTCACCTTCAAGGTATAGATCCCCTCTGCTGGAGCAGCAACCTTTTGGAAAAGCAGCGTTGATCCGCCCCAAATGTCGCCTACCTTTTTTCCACCGGAGCATTCCGTTTCCGCTTTGCAGGATTTTACAGCAGAATTGCCGGCTAGCTTATTGTCCGGTCCTTCCGCTTCATACACTTGTCCGCTTCCAGCAGGYGGTTCATTCGGATCTGTGCCCGGAACAGCATTCAGCAATTTCAGCTCGATCTTGTCAATATCCGGCGCGTATCCGCCTTCATCATCGAAACGAATGACGTTCTCGCCTTGACGAAGCTCCAGCTGGATCTCGTAAGTCCCTCGCGTGCTCCAATCTGCCGTTTTCGGCAAATCATAATGATCGGTTCCCCCGCCGTTCACACTGACGGCTAGTGATCTCGGATCGCCCGATATGTAATGCACCGTCATCGTATAGATCCCTTTAGTATCCACATTCACAGCGTTGAACTGCAAAGCAGAACCGCCCCACAGACTGCCTACCAGCTGATTGCCTGAGCAGCCAACCGCAAGCTCGCAGTCCTTAACCTCTGCTTTACCGCTAAGCTGATTAATGGCTGCCTCAGCCTCATAGGATTGGCTGTTTACAGCAGCAACCGGTGTCTGAGCCTCAGCAACTGTCGTATTCGCACCGACCGCCGTTTGGAATAACACAAGCAATGCAAAAATAATGGACCAACCTTTCTTGAATTTAAATCTACTCAACATTATTTCCTCCTCTTACCCGTTTAATATAAAGCGCTTTCTTTTTAAGTTTAAGGGTGAATCTCATGTTGAACTATCCAAGAATGTTATGATTCGTACTACAAACCCACTGACTTTAGAAAAATATAATATCGGATTGCAAAAAAAATATCCCAAAAGCAGAATACACTGCTCCTGAGACATTTTTTTGCAATCACTATATTTATTTGCTCGCTTTAAGCATTTCCCCAATAGCTCCAATGCTGCCAAGTGTATCGATTGCACGTGTTGGAATGAACACTTTATTCGCAGCTCCCTGAGCAATATCGGATAATGCCTCGAGCGAGCGGTATGTCAGCACATTCTCATCTAGTCCCGCAGAGCGTATAAGCTCAATTCGGTTTTTCTCAGCTTCTGCAATGGATTGAATAGCCTTCGCTTCGCCAAGCGCTTCCAGCTCCTGCGCATGGCGTTGACCCTCCGCTTGACGGATTCTGGCTTCCTTATCGCCTTCAGCCTTCAATATTTTACTTTGCTTGTCACCCTCTGCCCGCAAGATCATATCCTGCTTCGCCGCTTCTGCATCAAGCACCATAGCTCGTTTGCTTCGCTCCGCCTTCATTTGCTTATCCATTGCATCTTGAATGTCCGCTGGCGGCTGAATATCAATAACCTCTACCCGCTCGATACGCACGCCCCACTTCTCTGTCGCTTCATCCAGCGCGATCCGAATGTCGGTCGATATTTTCTCACGGCCTGATAATGTTTCATCAAGCTCCATTTTACCGATAATTTGCCTCATTGTAGCTGTGCTTATATTTCGCACCCCGTATACATAATCAGATATGCCATATGTAGCCTGTTCTGGGCCGGTCACTTGATAAAAAATAATCGTATCGATTTTGACCTGTACGTTGTCCTTCGTTATGACCGTTTGCGGCGGAACGTTCGCCTGCTGAATACGCAAATCATGATACGTTCGTACATGATCAATAATCGGAATTAGAATATTAACTCCCGGCGTAAGCAGCCGGTTAAACTTTCCTAGGCGCTCGACAACGCCTATCCTTTGCTGCGGTACGATTTTGATCGATAATGATACAAAAACGACAACGATAACCAATAAAATAATAGCAATAATATAACCCATATCTAGTTAGCCTCCCCATTTCTCAACTTGAAGCACTGCACTGCCGCGACTGACAACCCTAACTGTATCACCCTTCAATAACCGTTCATTCGATGCTGCACTCCACGTTTCATTTCCCACCTTGACGATACCGGGAACATCTGCCGCAATATCCTCAAGCACAATTCCTTGTTTGCCGACGAGCTCGTCCACGGCATCCTTAAAACCTTTTGAGGAATGGAAACGACGAGTAATTGGACCTGTGAAGATAGTCAAGATAAGGACAATGATACACCCAGCCACCATCTCCACGACAAATGAGCCCGGCCAAAACCAATCAATGACAGCAGCGACTATAGCACCAATCGCAAGCCAAAGCAAATAAAATGTAAGCGTCAGCATTTCCACGACGATCAGTATGCCAGCGAGAATAAGATATATCACCCACAATTCCATCCTTTCACCTCCCCTTCTTCATTAATGTATTCGTATATGACCAGCGTATGATAAGAAAACACTTGTCAAACCCCGCTTCACTATGTAGAATCAACAAGGGTCAAAAATAGACAACCTATTAAATTGAAGGAGCTTATTCTCATGAAAAAAGCAATTGGGGTTCATGAAAGACCGCCTGCCCTGCAAAGCGCACTGCTAAGCTTGCAGCATTTATTTGCTATGTTCGGCTCTACCGTGCTCGTACCGAATATACTCGGTGTTGATCCGGCAATTTGTTTGCTTATGAACGGAATCGGAACACTTCTTTATCTCTGGATATGCAACAATAAGATTCCAGCATATCTCGGTTCCAGCTTTGCATTCCTCGCTCCAGCAGGCGCCGTAATCGGCGATCAAGTGGGCGGAGGCAGCTATGCCGCTGCATTAGGCGGATTTATTATTTCAGGCGTTATCTTTACGATTGTCGCTCTCATCATTCAAGCAGCAGGCACCGGCTGGATCAATGTTGTATTTCCTCCAGCAGCGATGGGGGCAATCGTCGCGATTATCGGTTTAGAGCTCATTCCAGTTGCTGCTCGGATGGCAGGCTGGATTATTCCGACTGATGCCGATCCTGCCGTCGTATGGAGCCCGGATCCAAAGATCGTAATCCTATCTACCGTCACCCTTGCCGTAACGGTGTTAGGTTCCGTCTTATTCCGCGGATTCATGCGCATTATTCCGATTCTGATCGGTATTACTACAGGTTATGTACTCGCTCATTTCATGGGCTTCACTGATTTCAGCAAGCTTGCTGAGAATAGCTTTGTTCAATTGCCGCATTTCACTTTCCCTGAGTTCCACTGGTCGGCGATTATTGCGATTGCACCTGCGTCGCTTGTCGTCATTGCCGAGCATATTGGGCATTTGGTTGTTACGGGCAATATCGTAGACAAAGATCTATCGAAGGACCCAGGTCTGCACCGCTCCATGCTGGGCAACGGTATTTCCACCATTCTATCAGGTTTTGTAGGCTCTACGCCGAACACGACCTACGGCGAGAACATTGGTGTTCTAGCGATCACAAAGGTTTACTCCACCTTTGTCATTGGCGGCGCGGCTGTCATTGCGATCGTCCTTTCCTTCTCTGGTAAATTCTCTGCACTTATTTCCGGAATTCCAACGCCAGTTATGGGCGGTGTATCCTTGCTGCTGTTCGGTGTTATCGCTGCTTCCGGCTTCCGGATGCTCGTTGAGTCCAAAGTGGATTACAGCAAACCGACCAACCTGTTTTTGACAACCGTCGTTCTTGTGACTGGACTTAGCGGCGTAAAGCTTACAATCGGGGACTTCTCGCTTACTGGGATGGCGCTTGCAACCGTAGTAGCTATTATACTTAGTCTATTGTTCAAAGTATTTGACGTACTTAAGCTATCCAACGACCACGAATCATCAGGTCACTAAACAATAAAGACGGGGCCTCCTAGGAGGCTCCTTTTTATTTATGATTCTATTATTTTCTTGAATTTATTTCTGCTAGAAACTCATTTCCACCAAAAATTCCCCAAGCTGCTCTTCGGATATCACTCTTATGCCGTTTCTTCTAAGCAGAGCAGTCGTAACCCCATTTCCAGTCCTCTTATTGCCTTTAAACTCCCCATTATAAATCATGGCGCTGCCGCAAGAAGGGCTGTATTCCTTAAGTACAATCACTTCCGCATTTACTTCCTTCGCTTTTTTGAGCGTAATGTGTGCACCTTCCATATACATCGCCGTTACGTCCCTGCCCGATTTCTCTACTACTCTAGCTGTACCGTTTAACACATCATCGCCGTCGCCGCCAACAATTTCGGCTGACTCTCTTGGAGTAGAGAAACCGCCCAGCAATTCAGGACATACAGCAACGGCTTTCTTTTGCTGCACCAATTGTTGAATGATTTCATTTACACTATGCGTTGCATTATATCTTACCTCATACCCTGCTAAACAAGAGCTTACTAGGATCATAATCTGCACCTCTTTAAGAAAAATCATGATGTTCATTCATCTATTACTTTTATTGTACCATAGAAGCTGAGCAAGCTAATCTTAAGGAATCGTTACGATCCGCAAAAAAGTGCCTGCTTGCTTCCTTAATAGCATCAAGGTACATTTAACTCATATACAAATAGCCGAGCATTTGAACGATATAAAAAATTTAAAGGAGCTGCTTTCCTTCCCTACTCATGCTAACCTTGAACAGCTTGCTCAACTCATTGCAGATGGAACGATCAAAGCAGAGATCAACACTGTCTATTCTCTAGCAGATGTAAAACAAGCGCATAAACAATGCGAGGGAAAATGAGGGCGAGGCAGAATATTGCTAGAGTTATTGACTATAAAATAAAATGACCAAAGAGCCCTAGGACACATCCTTAGGGTTCTCTTTTTTTGGCGCGCCTAAATCCTTTGAAGCAAACCGCTGCCGCACTACATAACATAGGAGAAAAGGAGTGAGTCCCCCATGCCCGACTACCGTATTATCATCGATCTTTCCGATCGTCAGCTCTATCTGCTGGACGGCGACGTCGTCACTCAAGCTTTTCCCGTTGGCATCGGCAAAATGGTAACTCAAACGCCTACAGGTGAATTTACGATTATTAATAAGCAGCCCAATCCCGGCGGACCGTTCGGCGCCTTTTGGATGGGGCTCTCAAAGCCGCATTATGGCATCCATGGCACAAACGATCCTTCTTCCATCGGACATATCGTCTCACACGGCTGCATCCGAATGTTTAACGATGATGTACTCGCCTTGTCCAAAATAGTGCCTATTGGCACGCGTGTTACCATTCGCCCTTAGACTAGAAGCCAGCTTTAGCTTTCAGCTTCATCTTGCTTCATCGCTTCGTACTCCGTGAACGGGTCTGCAATATCGATGTGATGCGCCTCCGTGTCACTAACTCCCACATAGAGCTCCGCTCGGTTGTTAGCCTTGCGAACCAGTCCACCACTGAAGATTACATCAACTAAATTCGGGCGTTTAGCCGGGCCCTCAGGGAAGTCGCTTCTTGTTGCTATGATTTTGACCGGTGACTTCTCTCTCGTCCAAGGATTGAGAACAAATGACATCGCATGATAATGAAGATTGGAATCCTCATCCGTATAAGAGATGTGGCCTAATACGCCGAGATACCCATTTTTGAGCAAATGAATTTCATTTGCCCCTCCCCATTCATCCTTTAGAAATTGATCACGAAACAATGGAGCTTTAATAATAGCTGTTTCCGACAACTCCTCAAAGGAATCAATGATGCTAAAGCCGATTACAGCTCTCGTGCCTTCAATCCCAAATGGTCTCGAAAAAATACCGATCTTCCCATCAGATAATTGTGTTAAGCGAATATCCTTCATGTTCCAAGGGCCTGTTGCAGCATGTACAAGCTCATGCAAATTTTTCCCTCGGTAAAGCACAGTTTTCCAGCCTATGATCGACCTCGATGTTTCAGAGTCAAAATAAAGATGCACACCGCCGAAGATCCATTCGCCGTTAATTTTCGTAATAAAGGGATCCTGCAGCTGAAACTTAGGCAAATCCAGCTTCGGAGTCCATATCCCATCTTTGCATGTAAAGAAGATAATCTCGGATTCCTCCGAATGGCGATCTTCCACACGACCGGCAATATACAGCTCCCCCTCATTCAAGAATGGAGCAGTAATATTGTAAACATCGCGGTCCCCAACGCCAGCAAAATAAAGCTTCGTGCCTTGTTTTTGAGCAGGCTCATATTCTAGCAGCATCTCTTTGCATGTTTTCGTTATCCATTCCAGCTTCATCATGGGGTTCATTTGAATGTAAGCCTTTCTTAGGCGTATTCGTGCATTCCCTTATCCTTCAAAATTCTAACGATTTCCTTTACCTCTTGCGCCTTGTCTTTGGCACATATCAGCAGCGCATCCTTGGTATCCGCAATAATCAGACCATCAATTCCAATTGTAGTAATGAGCCGGTCATCGCCGTAGATGATGGAGTTCTGTGTGTCGATGCCTACATAGTTCGCTTTGACAATGTTTCCATGCTCATCTGGAGGAAATATCGCGCCGAGCGCATCCCAGCTTCCAATATCATTCCATCCAAAATCGCCTTCAATAACGACAACCTCGTCACTGCGCTCTAAAATACCATAGTCGATTGAAATGTTTTGCAGCAAAGGATAAATCTCATTAATCATTTCCTCTTCGCGCTCCGTGCCCATGTACGCAATTAAAGGGAGCATTGTTTTAAAGAGCCTCGGAAGAAACCTTTTGAAATTATCAATGATGCAGGAGGTTTTCCAAATAAACATACCGCTGTTCCACAAATAATGACCGGATTGAAGATAGGATTGCGATTTTGCAAAATTAGGTTTTTCGACAAATTCGGCTGCCTCATAAACATGACAAGGCTCCTTAATGAAAGAGTCTTTCTTGCAAGAAATATAACCATAGCCAGTTGAAGGAAAGGTAGGCTTGATGCCAATCGTAACAATCTTGTTTGTCTCCATAGCCACGATGCAAGCATCATTCAATGTTTTCTTAAAGTTATCCGATTCGGTAATATGATGATCGGATGGAAATACGACCATAAGAGAATCACCATGGTTTTTCTCAATAAATAAAGCCGCAAGGAGTATGCTCGCTGCCGTATTTTTGGCAACAGGCTCTACCAGAATGTTAACGTGCTGAACACTCTTATGCATGATCCTCTCGAGCAGCACCGCTTGGGTGCGATTCGTTACTACGATCGTGTTTTCCATCGGAATAACACCGTTAAAGCGTTCAATCGTATCATTGAGCATAATGTCGGTGCCGCTTATATTGATCAGCTGCTTTGGCAGCTCCTGCCGGGATAAAGGCCAAAAACGTGTTCCGCCTCCGCCTGCGAGAATCGTAGCAAATTTATTCATTGTGCATCACCTCATGAGCCATGCAGTATGAAACAATGTTTTCCGAGCCTTGATTTAAATTCAGGCCGCTTGCATGTATGCCATCGTAACAGCCGCCGGTCTCTGCATCTATTAACGATTCATGACGGGAGTTCCGCCCATGAAACCATTCATAGCATAAGGAAGCTTGCTCGCGATAGGTTTCCTTCCCTAACGTCTTGTACGCTTCTAAGCAGGCTAACAGCATCTCGCAAGCTTCTATCGGCTGCTCGTCATATAACGCTGCTTCTCCGCCTCTATCAAGCCAGCCATGACTGCCCACGGGTTTGAAATAACCTTCTTTTGCAAAAGTAATTAAAGCTAGAAAGTCCAAGCTTTCTTTAGCGGTTTGTCTGAATGCTTCTATATGCGAAAAATGTGATGCTTTGAAAAGCGCCCAAGGCAGCATCGCATTGCCATAAGTAATACGATCCTCAAACCACTGCCAGCCCTCTCCTTTATTGCTTTGATACTGCGTATGCAGCCTCATCGCTAATTCCTCAATTAACGAAACGATTTGAGCCTCTGGAAGAAAGGCTGGATCATCGCTTTCCATATTCGGATATGGGAACTTATAACGGAGCGCGTTCTCGGTCTGCATCATGGAAGTTAAGCCGATAATTGCATAAGCCATCGCTCTTGGCGATCTCAAGCTCCGCACATGCGGCAGCGCTTGATTGATCATATATTTACATGTATTTTGCACATTATGCGGGACGGATGGCTCCGAAAGTGTAAATCCAAGCGCCCACAAACAGCGCCCCAGACAATCCTCAGAGCCTGTTTTTTCTATGAACAAACGGTTGTAGTCCATAAAGTTTCGAAAGCTGCCGTCTTCATTTTGAGCATGATGAATAAAGGCCAAATACGTATTTATAAGGTTCAAGGATTCCTTATCTCTAATGCGCTTATTGAGCATAACTGCCGCAATCAAAGCCCTTGCATTATCATCGGAAGTATAACCTTTGGAACGGTCGGGAATACCGAATTTAGTATGCTGGAAGATGCCTGTATCATCTGTTAATGAGCGTAAATAATCGGTTGATAACGGCTTGATCATACTTACTCCCATTAAACCGCACTTCCTTTTAACACATAATGATGTGCCATCGTTTCACGGAAAAGTACCGCGTAAGATTTGGCGACTTCATTCCACATCATTGTACTGCCTAAAGCGAGCGTCTTGCTCTCCATTTCCGCTTTTAGATTCGGATCGTCCAATATCGTTACAATATGATTTTCTAATGATGCGGAATTGTGGAAATCTGCGAGCAATCCTCTTCCGTCAGCCAGCATCTCAACAGCGTAGCGGTACGGAGTCGAAATAATCACCCTGCCGTAACCAATTCCGAATGCTAGTGTTCCACTTACAGCTTGATCCTTGCCAAGATAAGGCGTCATATAAATATCCGACAATACAAGAGATTGAACAACCTCCTCTTGCGTTAGATGCTTATCAACAAACGTAACATGCTGCTGAAGGCCTAGCTTTTCCACTAGATCTGTCAGCTTCGTCCTGTACACTTCTCCAACCTCTTGTTTCACAACAGGATGCGTTTTGCCTAAAATCATATAAAGTGCTTCCGGGTGCTTCTTCACTACGCCGTTCATGGCCTCTATGGCATATTCAATCCCTTTGCCTGGGCTTAAAAAACCGAATGTTGAAATGATTTGCCGATTCGTATACCCGAACCTTTCTTTAAGCTCATTTCTAGATTCGGTCGCAACTACCGGAACCCCATGATGGAACATCTCTATCTTTTCAAGCGTTATGCCGTAAACCTCATGCAAATCCTGTATTTTGGTATGGGCCATCGTAATGACCTTATAGCTTAAATCCGCCAGCTGCTTCATAATTAAACGCTGTTTCTCGCTCGGTTCGGACAATACGGTATGAAAAATAACGATAAACGGGATTTTGAGCTTCGCTGCCAATTCCAAAACGTATTCTCCGCTTTCCCCGCCGTAAATGCCGAACTCATGCTGAATGACTAACATATCGATATTGGATTGATTAAGATCAATGGCTATTTTGCTATAATCTGCACGATTGTGCTGTCCAATCTGAGCCATCACCTGATTGCCGTACGCATAGGACTTGTTGTTGTTAACCGCAATCATGCGTGGTGCATTAAAATCTTGCATTTGTTCGATCTCATTCATCAGATCCTGAGAAAAAGTAGCTAATCCGCATTCTCTAGGCAAGCTCGTTCCCAAAAATGCTATATTCCGCTTGATTAAAACCTTTTTCAATGAAATCGCTCCCTTATTTTTAAAATATTTACAAATGACAATAAAAAAAAGAAATAAAGATGTCTTTATTTCCGAGATTAAACGATATGCTTTTGGTTTTTAGCTATCCCAGTGTTACCACTTAACAGCTTTCAGTTGCTGCCATTTCTTGCAATTCCGCTCCTATCTGCTGTTTAAACCTTAACACGACCATATTTTCTTGTCAATCGAGCGGGATTTGTACTGATTTGACAAGTAGAGAACTTGTGATAAAATTAACATATGACAAGAAAATATGGTCGTTAGCGGGCTGATTAGACATTCTATTGCTAATCGGTCTTTTTTATTGTCGGTTTGACAGTACCCCATTCGATTAGGAGGCAACAAATGATGAGCAATACTATCCAGTTAAACGAACGGGTCGATTTAAGCAAATCTAAGATTAATCTATTAAGAAAGCAAGGACAGGTACCAGCTATTGTATACGGCAAGGATGTCGGCAGCATTTCTGTTATCGTCGCTGAGAAAGAAATATTATCAGTCATTAAGCACAACCCGCGCGCTATTTTAAATGCAGCTATTCCGGAAAAAGGGAATAAGCCAGTATTAATTCAAAATATACAAAGAGATCCGCTGAGCAATAAAATTGTTCACGTTGATTTCTATCAATTGAATATGAATGTGAGTTTAGATTCGAAAGTAACGATTCATTTCTCCGGAGAACCAGCAGGTGTCAAAGAAGGCGGAATGCTTCAAGTTGAGATGTACGAAGTAGAGGTTCGCTGCATGCCAGACAATCTGCTCAGCGCATTCGAGGTAGATATTAGCGGCCTTAAAATAGGAGATCATTTACTAGTGTCTGATCTCTCCTTCCATGAAGGCATCGAAGTTTTGTCCGATCCTGGTGCGATGTTAGTTAAAATCTCGCAAGCACAAGCCGAAGAAGTAGTCGCTTCCGCATAATTATCATATAAAAAGTAAAGGGAACCCTATACAAAATGTACAGGGTTCCCTTTTATTTATCCGGATCTATATCTTTATCGTCATGAACGACTACAATAAACTGTCCAGGACTTACATCAAAATATTTGCATAACCTCCATAACAGATCCCGCGGATACTGAACCATCTCATCCTTATACATCTTCCGAACAGAATCAAAATGATAGTCAATATCTTTGGCAAGCTGCCTAATCGATAGGTTTGGATCTTTAGCTCTCATGATTTCTTTTAAATTACTATGAACCCCCGGCATGTGAACACCCCCACTTCGATAAATATATAACGGTCTAAATATATAATCAACCATTCCAACCTCTAGTATTCCCACTTTTTAAATATGACGATAAGTAGTGCTTCTTTTTTTGTTAGAACACACAAAAAAACGGCTCTATCTCTAGAGCCGTACGATTTATATACTTTGGTGCGGTAGACAGGATTTGAACCTGCACGTCCATTGGACACTACCCCCTCAAGATAGCGTGTCTGCCGTTCCACCACTACCGCACATTGTAAATTGTACGATCCTTCACTCACATCTTCTTATCAAAGAAAATGGTGAGCCATGAAGGACTCGAACCTTCGACACCCTGATTAAAAGTCAGGTGCTCTACCAACTGAGCTAATGGCTCTCGTGTGATTGCAACGAGCTCCATAGAGCTGGTACACTTTGAGGATTAATGGTGACCCGTAGGGGACTCGAACCCCTGTTACCTCCGTGAAAGGGAGGTGTCTTAACCACTTGACCAACGGGCCGTCTGGAACTAAGAGAACAAATATGCTTGAGACAACAAAAATGATTATATCAGCTTATCATCAGAAGTTCAAGCATTTTTTCTCAAGTTTTTTAAAATATAATTTTAGCCTTACGATTCAATCGTTTCAGCCTTAAATACATTGTCTAACTTGTCTTCAGGCGTAAGTCTTTTCTTAAGCGGCACCTTAACGTCTCTTCCCAATTCTTTGAAGAAGGTTTCAACGTCACATTCGATTTTGTCCACAAATACTGATAATTTGCCTCTTTCGATAATCGCTTCATTGCCTTCGGCTGGTACAGTTACTTCGATTGAGTATTTTTTCATTAAGGTATTGCTGTACCGTGCGAAAATCTCAAGCAATTCCTCGTTGTTAAATTTGCTAATCGCTGCTTGTCCCTTGTTCGTAAAGTTTAAGTTTATTTTCATGTTTACAGCTCCTCATCTCTAATGATGCATCTGTTTTCACGGCTCGAGCAACTTATAACGAAAAAACCACTCTCTAGTCAGATTTATGATCTGAATATAAAGTGGCATCATCTATCAGAAAAGTGCATGCAAAATGACACCTTCTAAGTTCACCTATATACATCGGCAAAGAGTAAGTTATGGTGCGGTAGACAGGATTTGAACCTGCACGTCCATGGGACACTACCCCCTCAAGATAGCGTGTCTGCCGTTCCACCACTACCGCACATTTATAAGTCGAACGTTCATCGCTCGCATCTTCTTAATCAAGAAAATGGTGAGCCATGAAGGACTCGAACCTTCGACACCCTGATTAAAAGTCAGGTGCTCTACCAACTGAGCTAATGGCTCTCGCTGTAATTGTAAACGAGCTCCGAAGAGCTAGTACATTTTTTTGTGTGAATAATTGGTGACCCGTAGGGGACTCGAACCCCTGTTACCTCCGTGAAAGGGAGGTGTCTTAACCACTTGACCAACGGGCCATACAGAACACTTCAAATGAGATTTCCACGATGCTGCAACCACTGTGGCAAATAAAAAAGACCGGATGAACGGTCTTCCCGTTGCAAACACTTGTGAGAAAAATGTGGCGGAGAGAGAGGGATTCGAACCCTCGCACCACTTACGCAGTCTAACCCCTTAGCAGAGGGTCCCCTTGAGCCACTTGGGTATCTCTCCAAATCTGGCTCCCCGAACAGGACTCGAACCTGTGACAACTCGATTAACAGTCGAGTGCTCTACCAACTGAGCTATCAGGGAAAAGTAAAAGTGACAAGTAATAATATATCATGTACTACTTTGATTGTCAATCACTTTTAACACTAATTTTCCGCGACATTTTCCACAAGCGTATTTAGCAGGATCAATCTTCCTTTTGCGCAGATACTCCATCCCGCATTTGGTACAAACAAGCTTGTACCGAAATGGCTGCTGCTTACGCTCCGCGCGTTCAGGTAAGGACTGACAATAGCGTGAGCCGCCTACCTGAGCCAGCAGCTGTTTGAATTCAATATCACGATGCTGGTATCCCCGCTTCAATATATGCAAGTGATAATGGCAAAGCTCATGCTTAATAATTTTCTCGGTTTCTTCATGCCCGAAAGCCGAAAGCTGATGAGGACTGATCTCAATATTATGGGACCTTGTAAAGTAGCGTCCTCCTGTTGCTTTAAGTCGGCTGTTGAATGTAGCTTGATGTAAAAACGGACGATTAAAAAAGGTTATCGAAATATGCTCAACCCATTGCTGCAGCGCCTCATTATTCATTCATTATTCTCCCCCAACTACTTGAATTTTAAAGCTGGCATAGGCTACACTGTCAAGTAGGAATTATTAAATGTGCAGAAAATTTACAGTATATGTACGGTAACAAACTAAAGGGGAGATCAATAATTATTATGGCAACTATGCGCTACGTCCTATTGAAACAAAATGACATCATCCTTTTCGTGGAAATGCCTGAATCGCACGCTTATCAGCTAAGTGCGCTTAACCTCCGGCTTCATAAAGAAATTGACAAGCTAACGGCAGAGCATGTTCCAGTATTGCCTTATGCTGTAGCTGAGTGCAACGATGTTGAGCTTCACGACAATTCCATTAATATCGTCTCAGGCCTGGATTACATCAACAGCCTTGAGAAGGATTTTGCCGGCGTACAAGAGAAGTCCTATCCGCTTATTTCGCTTTTAACAGAAATTCGTGCTCTGCAAGCTCAGCTTGAACAGTGGTACGAAGAGTATGAAGAAGAACAGAGTATATAGGTAGGACCTGCACGGACACACGCCCTTCCCCATATTGTAGTATTACAACAAGTTAGGCCTGGGGAAGGAGAACGATAGGTATGCCACAGTGGCTGTGCAATCAAATGATGCGTGCATTTCAAAAGAAAGACCGCAGACAAATTAAGCTGCTTAATGACTGCTGGTATTTTTACCGCAACAAACAAGGTTCAAAGGAAGAAGGCACCGAAACCGAATTCACCGAATTTCAGTAAACGATCACTGCCCAACCACATAACCGTATAGGGCTGCTGCCATACTTTTAAGGGATTAGCTCGTTTAAACGGTGAAATAAAGCAGAATGTAATGGCGAACTCCTAATTACTTATCGTTAGAATAACAAAAGCGACCCCCACTATCTGAGGGTCGCTTTTTGTTATTGTTTGGTTATCGATAAATTAAAATTTKTTAAAAAATGTAACATCATCAACCGATAGACGAGTTGTTTCACGGCCTTCTACTGCTGCTTTGCCGATTGGAAGCATCAACGTCGGCAAATAACGATCCGAAATATTAAACAGTTCCATCACTTGATCACGGTTATATCCGCCCATAGGAACGGAATCATACCCTTTAGCACGAGCTGTCAGCATAAGCTGCATCGCCACTAGGCCTGTGTCAAATACAACGATTTCTTTCAAGCGCTCTGCTGGCAAAGCTGAGTACATTTTCGTAGAATTCGCAATAAAGTTGTTGCCCACTTCYTCAGTCATGAAACCTGCTTCAATCGCAGATCCATAAATTTTTTCGGACAACGTGTACATTTCCAAATCAGCTAGAACAATAACAATCGCTGATGCAGCAGCTACCTGCTTTTGGTTAAATGCGATGGGAAGCAGCTTTTGCTTCAGTTCAGGATCAGTTACAACGAGAAAACGCCAAGGCTGCATATTCGATGAAGATGGCGCTTTGATCGCAGTTGCAAGAATGTCTCTGATTTCTTCCTCAGAAATTACTGCACTGCTGTCGTATTCACGTACAGAACGACGGCTATTTAAAACATCAAAGAAAGTTGCATTCAATTGTTCATTCGTTTGAGTTTCTTGTGAATTGCTTTGAGTTGTTGTCATATGGTTCCCTCCAAAGGAAATTTTTTTATCTGTGCAAGATTCTACTCAGTTAATCTCGCGAATATACTGTGCTTCGTACGGCACAGTTAATGAAAGATGAACTGTATCATTTATATACACAGTATAGGTCGTGTCGATACTTTTGTCAATCGACTAACTTTAGTAAATTTAATTACTTTTTAAGAAGAATTAGGCAATGTCTTTTGAGCAAGCTGCGCAATTGTAAACTGCTGCAGTGTTTCGATCGTATTCTGTTCAATCTCATTTGCAATATCCATGAATGCTGATTTCATATTCAATCCAGCATCATGCAGGCTGATTGTATCCAGCATGCCGCTGCAGAGAGGTTCTCCTACTTTGAGAGCAATGTACACCTCAGCGAGCGATATCGCCTCTGGAGGGCGTTTCAGCCTATAACCTCCATCACGACCTTCTCTTGTTTCAATTAATTGCCCAGCAGCCAGCTTAGCCAGCACTTTCCGCAATTGTGTTGCTTCCGAGTTCAAGCAGCCGGCAATAGCCGCACTTGGATAACATTCTGATTTGTGCGATAAAATAACGAGTGCCTGCAAAGCGAGTCCAAACCATTTTGAATGGGCTGATCCGCTTGCCTTTTCTGTCTTCATAGTCATCTCACTCCTTTTGTAGGGTAGTAGGCGATGCCCATGCACTTGTTAAATTATAAAGGGCTTGCCTCCTAACAGGCAAGCACTTTATATATGGAAACCGTTAGTTAGGCTTGCGCATCGTCAAGCTTACTCGGCCTTTTTTCGAATCGACACTAAGCACCCATACCGTAACCGTATCACCGACAGATACAACATCCATCGGACGTTTAACGAATTTATCGCTAAGCTGTGAAATATGAACGAGCCCATCATTTTTGATGCCGATATCGACAAACGCACCAAAATCGATGACATTCCGCACTGTCCCGTGAAGTTCCATTCCTGGAGCCAGATCCTCGATATTGAGTACATCAGTATGGAAAATCGGAGGAGGAAGCTCTTCACGCGGGTCGCGACCCGGACGAAGCAAGCTATCCATGATGTCCCGCAAAGTAGGTACGCCCACGCCAAGCGTTGGCGCGATACGATCTGCGTCTAGCTCGGCAAGCTTTGTTCTTAGCTCCTCTGAGCCTAACTGCTTAAGGCTAAGGCCCATCTCACTAAACAGCTTGTCTACAACCTCATAAGATTCCGGATGAATCGGCGTGCTGTCTAGAGGATTGACTGGTTCAGCAATTCTCAAGAAACCAATACATTGCTCATAAGATTTTGCGCCAAGACGCGGTACCTTCTGCAGCTGGTTTCGTTTAATGAAGCGTCCGTTTTCATCACGATATTTCACGATATTTTTAGCGATGGTAGCATTAATGCCCGCCACGTAGGATAACAAAGATGCTGATGCTGTGTTCACATCGACGCCAACATGGTTAACCGCTGATTCAACTACACCGCCAAGCGTCTCATCAAGGCGCTTCTGACTAACGTCATGCTGATATTGTCCAACTCCGATTGCTTTAGGCTCGATTTTAACGAGCTCTGCAAGCGGGTCCTGCAATCTGCGGGCAATCGACACTGCGCTGCGCTCTGCGACGTCTAGCGCCGGAAACTCCTCCTGAGCGAGCTTAGAGGCCGAATAAACGCTTGCGCCTGCTTCATTGACAATTATGTACTTAAGCTCAGCGCCGCCCGCTCCGGCCGCTTTGCGCTTGCCTATTAAGTCAGCAATAAATTGTTCCGTCTCACGAGAGGCTGTTCCATTGCCTATGACGATCAATTCTACTTTGTATTTATCAATTAAACCATTGATGAGCTTCTCAGCTTCAGCCACTTTGTTGTTCGGAGGAGTTGGATAAGATACCGCGACCTCCAGCAGCTTGCCAATATCATCAATGACTGCGAGTTTGCACCCGGTACGGAAAGCCGGATCAACTCCGAGCACGATATTGCCGCGAACGGGCGGTTGAAGCAGCAGATTGCGCAAGTTTTCAGAGAAAATGGAAATGGCATGCTCCTCTGCCTTTTCTGTCAGCTCGCCACGAACCTCACGCTCAATAGATGGCGAGATAAGACGCTTATAAGAGTCTTCAATGACCGATACAAGCACATCGCGTACAGATTGCGCAGTCCCGTTTCTAAGCAGCTTTCTCTGGATATGCTCATGAATGCGTTCCGTAGGAACATCAAAGGCAACACGCAGCACATCCTCGCGTTCAGCACGATTAATCGCAAGAACACGATGTGGAGGAAGCTTTCGAACCGGCTCCTGATAGCTGTAATACATTTCGTATACCGTTTCCTCAGCAGCATTTTTTGCTTCTGTCTTGATTAGCGCTTGATCAAATGTGAATTTGCGAACCCAAGCGCGAATAGATGCATCATCGGCAATATTTTCTGCAATGATGTCCGAAGCTCCATTTAAAGCATCCTGAGCAGTCGGTACACCTTTTTCCTCGTTCACATAACGGGCAGCTTCAACAAGCGGATCACCGCTACGCGGCTGTGACCACAGCCATTCTGATAGCGGCTCCAGTCCTCTTTCCTTCGCGACGCTCGCACGAGTCTTCCGCTTTTGCCGATATGGCCGATATAGATCTTCTATTTCTTGCAGCTTAACCGATTGGGTAATCGAAGCGCGCAGCTCTTCAGTCAGCTTGCCTTGCTCATCAATTAGACGAATAACCTCGCGTTTTCGCTCTTCCAGGTTCCGCATATATTGCAGCTTCTCTTCGATTGCTCTTAGATCATTCTCATCCAGCTCACCCGTCATCTCTTTCCGATAACGCGCGATAAATGGAATGGTGTTGCCCTCATCGAGCAAGCCTACTGCAGATTTCACTTTTGTGACCGGGATCGATAACTGTGCAGCTATTCCAGTAATAATTCGCTGACTTTCGGCAGCTTTCTGTTCCACTGTCAATTTCGATTTTCCCGCGTTCTCTTCTACATCATCTGTAAAATGCTGTACCTTTGTATCCGCCAAACGTCATGCCCCTTCCTCATGCTTCATGCACCCGTATATGGGTTGTTCGCCATTTCAAAACCAATCGTCGTACGTCCGCCATGTCCTGGATATACAATGACTTCTGGGTTTAGTTTGTACAGCTTCAAGCGAATGGAGTCATATAAATCACGTTCACGTCCGCCCGGCAGGTCCGTTCGGCCAACTGACATTTTGAAGAGCACATCGCCTGAGAACAGATGGTTGCCATGCAGGAAGCTTACGCTGCCGGGAGAATGCCCCGGTGTATGCATAACTCGGAAAGATAGTCCAAGCAGCGATAAGGTTTGACCTTCCGCGAGCGCATATTCAGCGGGATCCGTTGAAAGCGGAGGCGTTACATCCTGCCATCTCATTGAACCATTTTTACGCGGATCCGTTAGCCAGTCTGCCTCCAAGTCATGTATGTACACAGGACAGTCAGCGAGCTTTCGCACTTCATCCACTCCGCCCATATGATCGAAATGAGCGTGAGTCAATAAAATTGCTTCCACCTTCACATCTTTTAGGCGCTCAATCAGCTTGCGTGGATTCATTCCTGGATCAATCACGATGCCGCGTTCCTGCGCCTCTTCACCATTTACCGTTGCAGGCTCCTTCACCGTGATGAGATAAGCATTCGTTTGCAGGGGACCTAATGTAAAAGTTTCAATCTTCATATTCTCACTCATATTCGTTTAAAATGACTCCAACAAAGTGCGGAGCTCTTTCACAATAACGGATTGATATTCAGTTCCTTCTCCATAACGACGGCCAATTTCCTGTCTTGTAATCGCCAGCTTCTCTTGATAGTCGGCTGCTTCACGGTCAGGATTTTCTTTTTTGAACGCAAGCATAGCTTCCTGAACATGAGTAGGACGCGGTCCCCACTTACCTAGCACTGCTCCGCCTGTATCCGCAACAATAACGACAGGTACAGAACGGCCGCCAAGTGTCAAAAATTGATCCATCGTGTCGAGATGCTCTTCCATAATGAGCACGTCAATCGGAACGCCGCTGTTCTCAAGCGCTTTGAATACAACAGGAATATTGCGTACAACATCGCCACACCAATCAGCCATCAGGATCAATACACGTAGATCATCACGATTGTTAAGCGAATCAAAATATTCCTTATCGCTCTCGTCGGTCCAAACGAACTTTTCCGACCAATCCAAAAACTGCTCTTTATTTTTGGTCATGCCATCAATAAATTGTTGCGGGCTTATTCCTTTGCCCAGTTTATCTGCAATGCTTTTGCTCATATGAATCC
The DNA here is from genome assembly GCF_056398745.1 of Paenibacillus sp. 01T424. Lineage (NCBI taxonomy): Bacteria > Bacillati > Bacillota > Bacilli > Caryophanales > Paenibacillaceae > Paenibacillus > Paenibacillus sp. 01T424. The sequence goes on from NZ_JBFTPZ010000001.1 coordinate 487,727, forward strand.
CTCTTTCGTCTATTTAATGGTTGCTCATCAGAAAAAAATGCAAGGTTGACTGTTCTATTATACCGATTTGCGGCGTGAGCGTACAAATTTGAAAAGGACATAAATAATAAGGAGTGCAATTGCGATAAGAATAGCAGGCTGTACATAAGGCGCAGCTTTCTCATCGATTTTATCCCAGTTCTCGCCAAGTGATTTGCCTAGATAAATAAACAATATAGACCATGGCAGAGATGCAAGTGCAGTCAGCAATGTAAATAATCCAAAATTCATTCTTGCCATACCGGCTGGAATTGAAATAACCTGTCTCATTACTGGGACAAAACGTGCAGTGAACACGATGCCTACGCCATACTTGTTAAACCAATTTTCAGAAATATCTACATGTTTTTGTTTGATCTTTATATATTTACCGTATTTCTCGACGATCGGCCGTCCGCCATATCTGCCAATCCAATATAAAATCCAGTTTTGTCCAATTGCACCTAACGTACCGAACAACACTGCCCCCCAGAAGGAAATATCCCCTTTGTATACGAGATAACCTCCAAAGCCGAGCACAATTTCACTTGGTATAACTTCAATCAATAGTCCGATCAAAATACCAAAGTACCCTAGACTCTCTACCCATTGCAATACATTGTCCAATACTTCATGAATAAAATCCATTCCTGTTCTCAATCCGCCTTCCTGCATAAAATATGGCTTTCGCTTGCTTTTGCTGCGCTGAAGCTATTCTAACATACGATACAGACAACCTTCCACTTTTGTCATGTGCTGACAAGCCCCTGCATAGACTAGCCTTAAATGATACGAATGGATGAGGTGAGCGTTTCATGTCAAAGGTCTTTATTGTAAGTAAACGACAAATTCAACTGTTTATTGTAGTTGCAGTCCTTATCGTATTCACCGGCGTTTACTTAAGCTGGGACAGATCAAAAGAGGTAGATGGACAACCGTCAGAGCCGCGAATTTTCCAGATTGTTACGGTTGAATACAAGTCACAAACCGCTGACGGCAAAGAGCATGAAATGTATCGCTGGGATCCGGGTCAAATTGTTGTCCAAAAGGATGAACTAACTGAGCTGCATATTAGTGGTGTAAGTGGAGCAAGCCATCCCTTTGTCATTGAAGGCCTTGGCATTAAGGGAGAAGTACTAAAAGGCAAAACGACGGTTGTACGATTCACTGCCAAAAAAGAGGGGACTTATCCTATTTTATGCTTGACCCATACTGATATGCGCCACGGTGGACCAATGGTTGGATATATCACAGTAGATTAGCAGGCAAACAGCTGTAACGAGTGACCTCCTTCTCCCCGGGCGCATACATATGGGGTAGAGAGGAGTCGGTCTATAATGAAAGCTAACGCGCCAAAACATACAGCCGGCTTACCGACTGCGCGTAAAATCCGCAGAGCCTGCAGCAACGAGCTATACCGCACCGTGAAGCGCATGAAACTTTGGGTGTCCAAAGAGAAAATGGAGCAAGCTGAAAAACTTTATTTTAAAAAGGTTATTGTCAACCTGATCTGGGTTCACGAAAATAAAGACAATCGGAAGATCCAATGCGACTGGTGGGAAGAGAATGTCAGCGCTGAAATTGCCGAGTTATGGGAAGTCGATCGCAATCAGCTTTGTATCGCGTTTAGAGAAGCTTTTGGCGGTTAAGATGGTTATTGGATAAACAAAAAAGAGGCTTTCCCATTTATTATTGGGATTGCCTCTTTTTCTGTGCAGCTGCTTGTTGCTTAGCTTGTAATGATTAACCTTCTTCCTTCAATCGGTCACAGGATACCGTCTTTGTGTTCACAGGATTGTTGCCGACCATAACGGTTGCCATCCCATTCGCCTCGTCGACATTTTCAATCCAGACCGAATCCTCATCCAGATGAACTTTAACTGTCTGTTCAGATTCGTATATTTGCTTCGCGCGTGCTACGTCCATACTGCCTACCCCTCCTTTTTTATAAATTCATTGAACAATTGCTATCTGGATTCACGTTCCATCGTATCTGTTGTTGATTCGTCAATAAGGCCGTTTTGCAGCGTTACATTGCCGCCGCCCAATCCTTCATTTACCATTCTGTCGATATCCATAAAATAATCCTCTCGACCCTCATGCTTCGGATCTGCCGCCTCTTGTTTTTGCTCGTCGTTAGTATCTGTCATAGTTATACCCTCCCATTTGTTTTGGCGAATACGTATACCGTGTAGGCCTGATTTCGCATTCGCGGCGGTAATAACATGGTTTATCCACCTTCGAAAAATATGCCCGAAAACGCAGTCAAGCATGCATCGTTCACAGCAGCGGCGATAACATGCGCAGTAATTCTTCTGCTGCCTTTTGTCGATTCGGTCGATTCATAAAGGTCTTTTTGTCCAATTCTCGGCTATGCTTCAAATCCTCCATAAAATCCGTTTCCAGCTTCTTAATCGTCCCTTCGTCAAAAAGCACCGCGTTCAGCTCAAAATTACTTAGCAAGCTGCGCATATCTACATTTGCTGTTCCAACAGTGGCCAGCATGTGATCTACAATCATCACCTTCGAGTGAATAAATCCTTTCTCATAGCGATAAACCTTCACTCCCGCATCCAGCATCTCTTGCATATAGGATAGTGTGGCAAGCAGTACGAGCTTGGAGTCCGCAATGCCCGGTATAATCAACCTCACATCTACCCCGCTGAGTGCTGCCGTTCTGAGACCCATAAGCAGGCTGGAATCAGGTATAAAATAAGGTGTCGTTATATATATCCTCGTCAAAGCCGCTGTTATTGCAGCAAACATGACCTCGTCAATCTTATGAGCATGCTGTCCCGGTTTACTTGAGACCATCAGCACCCTTTCATTTCCTAGGCAATGATGCGGCGTCATATACGCTTTACCATCCAACTCTTCYTTAGCCGCGAAGGCCCAGTCGTTCATAAAAAGCTCCTGCAGGTAATATACAGAGTCCCCTTTTAAACGCAAATGGGTATCCCGCCAGAAGCCAAGCTTCGGGTCCTTTCCTAAGTATTCATCACCGATATTGATACCTCCGATAAAACCTACGGTTCCATCTACTACAACGATTTTTCGATGATTGCGATAATTTAGTTTTCTGTCAAAAAAGGCGATGCGCGGCGGTAAAAAGCAGCTTGTCCGAACTCCTGCACGATGAAGCTCTTCGATATACTTATCACTTAAATGCAGGCTTCCTATCCCATCATATACGATCCGGACTTGAACTCCTTCCCTCGCCTTACTCGTTAACACCTGCAAAAAGCGTTGGCCAATTTCATCATCTCTAATCGTGTAATAATCCATATGTATATGATGGGTCGCTCGTCTCAGCTCTCTCAATATCTCCTCGTATGTGTCATCACCGTTATTCAAAACGAATGCTTCATTATTACGGGTAATCGGAAACGGAGCTAGGCCAGTAAGCATGGCAAACAGTTTATTTTTTGTCTCAAACTGCTCATTTCCCATATCCGTTGCCTCTGTAACCTGCTCGGATAATTGATTCGCATAGCGTATAGTCTCCTGCTTAAATCGTTCCATACGCCTGCGCCTGACAAAGTCTTTCCCAAGCATGATATAGGCTATAAAACCTATGAACGGGAACATAAATGTAATGAAAAGCCATGCAGTCAACTGTACCTGACGACGATGCTCCATCACAAAAACCACAGCGAGCTGAATAATATATACGATTAATATTGCCGACAGCCAAATGTACCCCATAGTTAAAATAACACCTCATTTTCTCCTTACCGTGCAGAATCTTACAAGTCCCTCTAGTTTGAACGCATGCTTACATACCTATTCTTATAAAATCTTATAACATTAAAAAAAGCCCGCCGATTATTGCTAATCGGACGAGCTTAAGAATTTGAATTGCAGATTAATAATTAGATCTGATGAGTGGATTATTGTTTCATTGTCACGCCAGCATTATTATTTTCAATATGAGTAAGGATAAGGCGATGCATGCTAAGCCTTCTTGTTATAAACTGCGGCAGTAAACGGTAATTCATGCCTAGCTTATAGCCGATCAGCTTTGCTGCTGATTCAGCGATCAGCTTGGGAATCAGATGCCATTTGCCGGTTCGATTGAGCTCATTCAGCTGCAGCTTAACGAGCTTTGAGCCTGCTTTGCCAACCGCGCTGTAAGGCGTGATCCATGTATTGCATCGCATAGATATTCCATTATCGAAGTAACGCTTGAATTGCTGCTTTATCGAATAGTCATGCGAATGAAAAACAAGAGCCTCTGCGCAGTAAGCAACCTTATAGCCAGTCAAAATGCATTTGGCAGCCATAAATAAATCCTCATTAAAGATGACAGGCTCCTGAAACCGCCCCATCGTCTCAAACGTCTCACGCCAAATCGCTGAGCATACATTGGAGCAAAAAAATGTTTTAATCCCAAGTTCCTCAATATCCTCATAAGCTTTCAATTGCGACTGTGCCGGATAGTTATGTTCCCTTGCCAGTCGTTCCAGCACATTAGCTTCTGGTCTCGGCAGCTGCCTTGCATAAGCATACGCCACATTATTTCCAGATAAAAGTGGGCGAGTCAGCTCTTCAATGAGCTTATCGTTGCAAGGGAGAGCATCCTGTGTCATAAATAGCAAAATATCGCCGCGTGCTTGCATCGCTGCAACGTTGCGCGTACCACCGTGATCGAAATCTCGGCGTTCAACGCGCATCACTTGGGCGCCAGCCTTGAGTGCTCGCTCCTGCGTCCCATCGTCCGAGCAGGAATCTATGATGATGATTTCATATGGAGGAAGCGACTGATGCTTCAATCGCTCTAATAGCTCTTCCAGCTCTGGCCCTGCATTTAATGTAGGAATAATAATCGATACTCGGCATGCTGAATCGCTGTTAGTAAGCATTTTTGTTAATCAAGCCCTTCAGTACCGTTTTGAAAATAATTTTGATATCAAAGAAAAAAGTCCAATTTTCAATATAAAAAATATCAAACATAATACGGTCTTGTATGGAAGTGTCGCCTCTTAAGCCATTGGTTTGTGCCCAGCCTGTTATTCCAGGTCTAATCTGATGCTTAACCATATATTTTGGAATTTCCTCTTTGAACTGATTCACGAAATAGGGACGTTCTGGCCGCGGACCAACCACACTCATATGGCCGAGCAGGACGTTAAAAAACTGCGGCAGCTCATCCAGACTCGTGCGACGAAGAAAACTGCCAAACTTGGTGCGCCTTGGATCGTTCTCTACTGTCCACTGTGTATCTGATACTTTATCCGTTGATACACGCATCGAGCGGAATTTAAACATATGGAACGTTTTGCGATCGAGCCCCATCCGCTCCTGCTTAAACAATACGGGTCCAGGCGATGTCAGCTTAAGCCCTATGACAGCGAACAACATGATTGGAGACGTTATAACAATCGCTACTAATGAGAAGGCGATATCAAACCAGCGCTTTAATATCCGATTGCTCAGCTCATCGAGCGGAATATCCCTTACATTAATAAGCGGGATGCCTGCAAAATTATCAAAAAATGGCCTAGCCGGCAGCAGATCAAAGAAATCAGGAATGATTAGCGTCTTCACGCCCGTTCGTTCACACATTTCAATAATTTCCGCATACTTCGCATGCGCTTCAAGCGGCAGTGCAATGATGACTTCATCAATAGGCATCATATCCAGCTTTTGCTTCAAAGCGTCGAGCCTTCCGATAATCGGCTTCATATACTGATGCTCAGGCGCATGCTCATCTTGAAAATCATCCAAAAAGCCGACTACCTCATAACCAAGATCCGGGTGCTGCTGCAGATTTGTATAGAAACTGCGTCCCACGGAACCCGCCCCAACGATAAGTACAAAACGTTTATTAAAGCCTTTGCGACGAAATGAAGCGAGGATCGATTTGACCCAATATCGGTATGACGCAATGGCGATAAAATTCATGAAAAAGAAAATGGCTAGAAATTCACGAGAGATATGTACTTCACGGGTAAAATATAACATGCCTAACAGACCAAGAAAACTAATGGTTTGAATCTGAAAAATCTTCCAAATGTCATAAGAGTATCTTTTTCGACGCTTAGGGGAATAAAACTGCAAATAAAAACCAATTAATACTGCCGAGAAAGAATAAACTGTTCCCCATAGCAAATAAGTAGAAAATGGTAGTGATTTAATATTAGGCAATATATTACTATAAAACTTTAACCAATACGCAAATAAAAATACAAGCAAAGCGCATATAAGATCTGCCATCATGTATAATTGCGTCAGAAACCGTTGGTTTTGTCGAAGCATTTTGCTGAGTTCACCTACGTTTCTTTAAAATTCGATCTAGTAACAGTTTATCAAAATCTTTAATATGTTTAAATACCTCAAAAGACATATATTACAAAATATCAGAACTATCATATAAGAATATAAAAAAGGGGGCCTTGGACAGTGTTTACTTCCTCGACCTCCCCGATATCATTAATTAATATTAACTATTTAAATAATGATTAAGTGCTTCTCTCCATGGTCGAAGCAGTTTTAAACCATTAATTCTTATACCGCTATGTTCCATAACCGAATAAGCTGGTCTTGGAGCTGGACGAGGAAATTCCTCTGTACTACAAGCAGTAACGATTGTTTTATGTCCGCTTTCTTCAAAAATTGCTTTTGCAAAATCAAACCACGAACAAACTCCAGTATTAGACGCATGATAAATTCCAAAATAATCGGTCTGTACCAATTCTATTAAGAATTCTGCTAAATCATACGTATAGGTTGGTGATCCAAGCTGATCCGAAACCACTTTAAGTTCACTTTTTTCTTCAGCCAGCTTTAACATGGTATTAACGAAGTTATTTCCAAACTTACCATAAACCCATGATGTACGCACAATATAATATCGATCATGTAATGTTTGTACTAGATGCTCGCCTGCTAATTTTGACATACCATATACCGTCTTCGGGTTGGTAATGTCATACTCGTGATAAGGGGTGACTCCAAACCCATCAAACACATAGTCTGTACTGATGTAGCAGAGCTTGGCACCTATCTCCCTAGCAGCAATAGCGACATTACGCGTACCAACAGCATTTACTCGAAAAGCTTCATCTGATTCGGATTCAGCTTGATCCACTGCTGTATATGCGGCACAATGAATCACGATGTCTGGACTGTGAAGTGAAAATATTTGGCGGCATGCTGATAAACTCTTAATTTCAAGAATATCTCGACTAAGTCCAATAATATCGGCGGATACGTTCGACCACTGTGATAACTCTTTTCCCAGTTGCCCATTAGCACCCGTTACAACTATTTTTAGCCTAGACATTTATTCTTTCGCCTCCAAACGCTCCTTGTATTGAGTATCGTAGTATTGTTGATAGGAGCCTGATGTAATTTGTTCCATCCATTCTTTATTATTTAGGTACCAGTGAATTGTTTCCTTAATTCCGTTCTCATAGTTAAACTTTGGCTGCCAGCCTAGTTCATTGCGGATTTTATCTGCATCAATTGCATAGCGGCGGTCATGGCCAAGACGATCCTTCACATATGAGATAAGCGACTCTGGCTTGCCTAGTTCTTCAAGAATCGTACGGACTACCTGTAGATTGTTCCGCTCGTTGCGTCCACCTACGTTATAGACTTCACCATTAACTCCTTTATGCAAGACCAGATCAATTGCGCTACAGTGGTCTTCTACGTATAACCAATCACGCACATTCAGACCATCCCCGTAAACGGGCAAAGGCTTATCATGAATCGCATTCTGGATCATCAATGGAATAAGCTTCTCTGGGAATTGGAATGGACCATAGTTATTGGAGCAACGAGTAATATTAACATTTAGTCCAAATGTCTCATGATAAGCCCGAACAAGTAAATCTGCTCCAGCTTTACTAGCCGAATACGGACTGTTCGGAGCTAAAGGTGTCTCTTCTGTAAATAGTCCAGTATCACCTAGCGTTCCATATACCTCATCCGTCGATACCTGTACAAATTTATTCACATTATATTGCTTAGTTAGATCTAGCAATGTTTGTGTACCAAGTATATTAGTTCGCACAAATACATCTGGCTGTAAAATACTACGATCAACATGAGATTCTGCCGCAAAATTAACAACAGCATCAATACCAGCTGAAAATAACGGATCCATCTCTGAGCGTTCAGTAATATCTGCTTTAACGAACGTATAATTGGGTTGCTTCTCGATTGAACGTAAGTTTTCTAGGTTGCCAGCATAAGTAAGTGCGTCAACATTGATAATCTCGTAGCTGGGATAATTCTTAATCAAATATAAAACAAAGTTGCTCCCAATAAAGCCGGCTCCGCCGGTAATGAGTAGTTTCACGAGTCTGACTCACCTTTCATAAAAAAATTGTAATTAATGCTTCAAGTCCAGCTTCACTTAATAGTTTTCTAATCCATAATTAAGCTGAATTTTTTCTTGTATTGAACAGCCAACCCTATTAAAACACTTGGCAATATTGCTATCATTACAAAAAGTACCTTTTCACCAATACTTGAAAATATTTGTATTGATACACTTAATTCCCAAATAAATGAATCAGGAATGATATAGAAAGATATACAATGATAATTTACCAAGCAACTCTAAAAATGAAATTTTTTTAGAAGTCCTAGGTGTATGAGAGTTTTGAAACAAAAAATAACCGGGTAGAGCAATAATTGTAAACATAAACATTTGGTGGATTAGACCAACTAATATCTAACCATTCAGTATTTATAAAGAGAGAATAAAGCGTTTCTGATATTGCATGCTCAATCAGAGAGCCTAACTTATCTTAGATATTCCGGAGGTTACGCCTGCCAATAAAATAAACAGAGTTGCAGAATAGATTGTTAGTGAATGGAATTCTTTATTTTGATAAATGATCGAAAATAAGTGGTCAAATACAACTGCCAATTCTGTAATTCCTTTTAAAAAATCAATCTATCTCAACTGCATTCTAAGGCTACGCCCTTCCAAAATACAAAAATAGAATGTGAAATATTACATATGACCGGTATGATTATCTTATTCAACTGTTATAGATTTTGATCAGATAGATCTAACAAATATCTTCCATAATCATTTTTTGAAAGGGCTTGACCAAGTATCTTCAACTGTTCCTTTGTAATATATCCCTTCAAATAGGCTATTTCTTCAATACATGCGACTTTGAATCCTTGGCGTTTCTCAATTGTCTCTATAAAGTGTGAGGCTTGCATTAATGATTCATGGGTTCCCGTATCAAGCCAAGCAAAACCCCGTCCAAACATCTTCACATTTAATTGACCTTGTTCCAAATATATTTTATTAATATCGGTTATTTCAAGTTCTCCTCTATCTGAAGGACAGATTTGTTTCGCATAATTAACCACTTTATTATCATAAAAATATAATCCCGTTACCGCGAAATCAGATTTAGGTTTATTCGGTTTTTCCTCAATAGATATTGCTCTATAATTTGAATCAAATTCAACTACACCATATCTTTGTGGATCTTTAACTTTATATCCAAATACAGTTGCACCCTCATCACGACGAACAGCTGATGCTAACATTTCTGTAAACCCTTGACCATAGAAGATATTATCCCCTAAGATTAACGCCACATTGTCATCGCCTATGAAAGTCTCGCCAATAATAAACGCCTGTGCCAGCCCATCAGGGCTAGGTTGAATGGCATAACTAATTGATATACCTAAATCATTTCCATTTCCTAATAATTGTTCAAAACGAGGCGTATCTTCAGGAGTTGATATTATTAAAATATCCTTGATTCCCGCTAACATCAGAACAGACAATGGATAGTAAATCATAGGCTTATCGTAAATCGGAAGCAATTGCTTAGAAGTTGCTTTTGTTAGAGGATATAGCCTCGTGCCACTACCACCAGCCAATATAATGCCTTTCACCATCACACCTACCTAATTCAAAGTCTCAATTTGATAATCGAGTATATTTACTAAACGCACTTTGGAACAAGCTATTCTTCATAATAAAAGTTATTTTCAGCATCTGCTAAAAGAGGGTATTCCGTATCCTTCACTGAAGTAATCGGTTTTGAGGTCGGCCAATCTATTCCCAACGCTGGATCATTCCATGAGATTCCACGGTCATGCTCAGGAGAGTAGAGTGCATCTACTTTATATAGAACTTCACTGTTAGATACAATTGTGCAAAATCCATGTGCAAATCCTTTAGGAACTAATAACTGTCTCTTATTGTGAGCACTAAGTATAAAAGATTCCCATTTTCCAAATGTAGGAGAGCCACGACGAATGTCGATAACAACATCATAGACTGCACCCGATGTGACACGCACTAATTTGGTTTGTGCTTTTGGGTTTAATTGATAATGCAAGCCACGAAGCACCCCTGCTTCAACAGATAATGAATGATTATCTTGAATAAAAGCATTAGGTATGCCACTATTATGAGCAATAATCTCGTTGTATGTCTCCATAAAAAAACCACGATCATCGCCGAATACTATTGGTTCTAGAAGCTTAACACCTGGCAGTTTAGTGTCTAATACTTTCAACTTTTCCACCTACTCTTTATTAGTAAAAAATACTCACAACTGACAACTCTAACAACTATGAATAGTCTGATCATCACGAAATTGATTATTCATTTCCCTTTTATAATTATTTTCGAAAGGGTAAACGTTATTGGAATCGTTAATATGATTACAATTATAGGAACAAGTGAACTTGATAATCCAAAATACCTAATTAGAATGTTAATCAATATTAGATTCACAAAATATTGAACAACATAAACAATCGGATATTTGATAAATTTCCTAATAGAAATTTGTTCTTTAAACACAAACACTGAATTCAAATAATAGGATAAAAAGATTCCTGAAACATAGGAGATTGAATACGATACATTGTAATTAGTTACCTTCAACAATATTAAATAAATGATATAAGTAGAAATCGTATTAATGCCGCCACTTAATACATATTTTAAAAATACCTTATTCGTAATTTTCATCCACAATGTATGACGGTCTGGCTCTACTTTCATCCAATATCCTCCAAAGATACTCTCCAATAATACCTAACATAATCATAATTATACCAAGTAAAAAGGTAATGAGCGCTATAATTGTTGTCCAACCTTGTAGTTCTATCATACCAAACACCGTTCCAACAACTACAAATACTCCATACAAAAAACTAAGCATTGCAGTAATAAACCCTATAGCAGACATAAATCGAATTGGTGTATAAGAAAAACTCACAAAAGAATCTATAACCAATTTAATTTTTTTGGATAGGGTCCATCTTGATGTTCCGAGTTTTCTCTCTTGTCGTACATATGGAACATACTCTCTATCATGTCCTAACCAATAAATCAGACTCATAATATTTGTGTTCTTTTCATTAATATCCAACACTTCTTGAACGACTTGTTTATCAATTAAAAGAAAATCAAATCCACCTTTTGGATAGCCCTTTAATGCGAACTTCTCCAGTAAAAAATAATAGCTGTTTGAAAACATTTTCTGAGAGAAAGATTCTTCACGATCTGACCTTGTTGCAAGAATAACTTTTTTACCTGACTTCCATTCCTTAATCATATCTTCATATAGCTCTGGCGGATCTTGTAAATCAGCAGATATAATTCCTACGCAATCGCCAGTAACATAGCGTAGTCCAGCCTGAATAGCAGCCATAGAACCAAAATTTCGACTTAGCTTTACAACTTTAATACGAGAGTCCTTTTCTCTAGCTTCCAATAAGAGTCGTAGAGAGTTATCTTTTGATCCATCATCCACAAATATAAATTCTAATTCACAGTTTGGTAATATATTATGCAAGTTCTGTAATCTTGGAATCGTGTGAGGAATATTTAATTCATTATAGTAAACAGGCACTACAATAGATAATTTAAAGTGCTCTGTATTCATTCATGACCTCCACAACTTTCTCAACATCCTTATGTTCCATTACTGGACTTATCGGTATGCTTACAATTTCAGAATGAATCTTTTCCGAAATAGGGAAACTTAAGTCTTTCCATTCTTGATATGCCTCTTGCTTATGAGGAGGAATTGGATAATGGATCATCGTTTGTATTCCGTTTTCGCTCATATAATTAATGAATTTTTGACGCTCTACTGTTCGAATTACAAATACATGCCATACATGAGAATCAGTTCTATCCTCCACGTGAGGTAATACAATATGCTCATTATTTATGTTTTCTAAATAATAGGATGCAATTTTTCTTCTATAATCATTGTCCTGGTCTAAATACAATAATTTTTCTTTCAAAATCGGAGCTTGGAACTCATCCAATCTGCTGTTATATCCTTTGTATAAATTCTCGTATTTTTTATGTGAACCATAATTTCTTAACGCATATAGTTTCTCATACAGTTCCTTATCATTTGTAGTGATAGCACCGCCATCTCCTAATGCTCCGAGATTTTTCCCAGGGTAAAAACTGAATGCAGCAGCATCTCCTAAATTCCCTGTCTTTCTCTCTCGATACACAGCACCATGAGCTTGCGCACAATCTTCAATAACCTTCAAGTTATATTTACGGGCTATTTGATTAATTGATTCCATATTACAAGTTTGTCCATATAAGTGTACAACGAGTATGGCCTTCGTTTTTGGTGTGATTTTTTCCACAATTTTATCAGGGTCTATGTTGTATGTTGAAATATTAGGCTCAACCAAAACAGGAGTAGCCCCATTTGCTGAAATGGATAACATAGAGGCAATGTATGTATTAGAAGGAACAATAACTTCATCTTCTGGTCCAATATCATAGCCTCTAAGAATCAACTCCAGAGCATCTAATCCATTTGCGACACCTAAACAAAAGTTTACAGCACAATATTCAGCGAAACTAGCTTCAAACGCCTTAACCTCTTCCCCTAAGATGTACCAGCCCGAGTGGAGTACTTTACTCATACTATTTAGAATTGCCTCTTCATGACGCAAATTAATTTTTTTCAAATCAAGAAACGGAATCACTACTATCACCTATTTCTTCAAATTATTGTATTTCCTTAATCATACCATCAATCATAATATATTTTTTTGAACAAGAAGGACAAATCAAGCTGTCATCCAGCTTTTCAGCGCAATTACAAATATATCCTCTGAAGCGAGCTGGATTTCCAAACCACAAAGTATTATTCGGAATATCACTAGTGACCACTGAGCCAGCACCAACCATTGCATACTTACCAATTGTATTTCCAGCAATTATTGTAGCGTTAGCTCCAATTGATGCCCATTCCTCCAAAATTGTTTTCAAGAATTTGTCTGGATATTGTTTTGAACGAGGTTTCAAGTCGTTGGTAAATGTTACATTGGGACCAATAAATACATTATCATGAACAGTTACACCGTCCCAGATATATACTCCTGACTTAACAGTGACGTTATTACCAATGATCACATCGTTTTCTATAAATGTGTGATCATTTATGTTACAGTTTGAACCTATTTCAGCACCAGGAAGAATGTGCGCAAACGCCCAAATTCTAGTGTCACCACCAATACGTTCAGTTTCAACAATCGAATGCGGATGAGCATAAAAGTTGTTCATGTACCGTACACCTCAACAAATTCAGAATAGTCTCTAATATAGTCATTTGAGTCATACAATTCTGATGCAAGTACTAGCAACACACAATC